>JAFSLX010000001.1 GCA_017448185.1 Bacteroidales bacterium | reverse complement strand
GTCGTTGTTCAGTCAAACACTGAACAACGACTGAACAACGACTGAACAACGACTGAACAACAGAATGATTGGTGTCAGCGCTTCTTGCCGAGGACGACGATGGTTACGGCGGCAAGGATGAGGATGATGCCGATGAGGAGGCGGAGGGAGAAGGGTTCGCTGAAGATGAAGACCCCAATCAGCACTGCTGTGGTCGGTTCCAATGCACCGAGGATGGCGGTGGGGGTTGAGCCGAGGTATTTCGCGGCGTAGACCATCATTACCAGCGCCATGATGGCTGGCACCACGGCAAGCCATCCTACCCAAAGCCATGCTTTGGGTGTGGGAGGTAACATCAAAGGCTGGCCGCTCAGCAGAGCGAAAATCACCATGCCGAGTGCGCAATAGAAAAGCACGTAGAAGTTGATTTTGAACGACGACATGGCCAACGGGCTTTTGTCGACCACAATGATATAGAGTGCGTAGGTGAGGGCCGATATCAGCACCAGCACTACACCCCAGAGGTTCAGTGTCCCACCGCTGTCTCCCCAGTAGAGCAGCAGCACGCCTATCAGCGAGAGCAGGATAGAACTGACGGTGGCGAAAGTGATCCGTTCATGGAAGAAGAGGGCCATGATTGCTGCGGTCATGACGGGGTAGGTGAAAAGGATGGTGGATGCCACGCCGGCAGGCATCAGGTGAAAGCTGAGGTAGAGTGTGAGCGACGAGAAGATAAAGAGGATTCCCAGTGAGGTAAGGGTGCGGAACTCGCGGCGGTCGACCCGTAGTTTCTCCTTTCGAAAAAGCATTACTACAGATACTATCAACCATGCCAGACCGAAACGGTAGAAGAGTACCGACGGGGTGTTCATGCCTTCGGCATAGAGGTTGAGTGCTCCCAAGGGATTGGTGCCGTAACACACGGCTGCACCGATGGCGCATAGGGTGCCGATGAGTTTCTTTGAACGTGGTAAGGTCATTTGTCAGTTGAAAAAAATGAAAGGCACCTATCACGTTCCGCAACAGGTGCCTGTATTTTGTACTGTCAGTTAATGTTTAATCGGGCTGATTGCCGAAAACGAAAGAGTTTTTGGCCATTGTGCCGTCGGCGCGCATCGTGATTGAGGATGCCTCGCGTGAGCTTGAATGGGTTCCTTCGTAGAGGGCGTCTTCGGTCAGCTGGTTGGTGGTCATACGGTGTACCTGTTCGGCGCTGGTGGGTGAGGAGCGAAGCAGGTCGTGGATATGGCGGATACGGTCGGCAACGGTTTTCACATCGTTGTCATTCTCGAAAGCGCTGCGGGAGATGCTCACGGGGTCGGGTGCCTTGAAGGGCTGCACCTCGGGTTTGACCTCGGCGGCTTTTTCTTCGACTTTGTTAATCACATGAATATCCTCGACCAGCACATCTTCGGCCTCTTTCTTGGCCTGCTCGACTTGCATACGGGCTTTCTCGCGTGCCTCGTCGATAGAGGGCTCATCCTCTTCCACTTCGAGCACATAGACATTGCGGACCGGTTCCTGCTCCACCTGCTCGGCAACCTTGATTGTTTCGGCCACAGGCATTGTGGACTCGACATTGCAAACCGTTTCGGCTATGGGAGTTTCTTCAGCGGGCTTCTGGAAGATGAAGGGCTCGTCCTTGGGTTGTTCGACGGTTTTCTCCTGTTCGACGGGCTTTTTAGGCTCGAGGTCCTCGGGCAGTTCGTATACTTTCGGGCTGCTGTTGTCGACAGCCGATTTCTCGAATCCGGTAGCGATGAGGGTCACTTTGAGTTCGTCGTCGAGCGTGTCGTCGGTGCCGGCACCCCAGATGACGTCGGCAGTTCCGTCGGTCTTCTCGCTGACGAAGTCGGTGATTTCTCCCAGCTCGTCCATTGTGATTTCGTGGTCGGCTGAATAGGAGAAGTAGAGCAGCACGTTCTTGGCACCGCGGATGTCGTTGTCGTTGAGAAGTACAGAGGTTGAGGCGGCTGTAATGGCCTCGAGGGCACGGCCCTCTCCCTTGCCGCTGCCGGCACCCATGAGGGCGGTTCCGCTGTTTTCCATGACGGTGTTGACATCCTGGAAGTCGATATTGACATAGGCATCGACGGTGATGATTTCGGCAATGCCTTTGGCTGCGGTGAGCAGCACGTCGTTGGCCATACCGAAGGCTTCGGAGAGGCGGAAGTTGGTGAACGAGCGGAGCTTGTCGTTATTGATAATCAGGATTGAGTCGACATGTT
The DNA here is from genome assembly GCA_017448185.1 of Bacteroidales bacterium. GTDB lineage: Bacteria > Bacteroidota > Bacteroidia > Bacteroidales > P3 > Colimorpha. The sequence continues at coordinate 33,823 of JAFSLX010000001.1, read as the reverse complement.
TGCGGAGTTCGGCGATACCGGCCTGGGCTTGTTCGCGGCGGGTTTTGTTTTCGAAGCTGAATGGCAGGGTGACAATGGCCACCACAAGGATGTGCTTGGTGTCCTCATTGTCAAGTTCAATGCTTTTGGCTATCTCGGCAATGACGGGAGCCGCACCGGTGCCGGTACCACCGCCCATACCGGCGGTGATGAAGAGCATCTGGGTGTTGTGCGAGATGGCTTCGCGGATGTCGTCGGCTTTGTCGAGGGCGGCCTTACGCGCACGCTCGGGTTTGTTGCCGGCGCCGAGACCGAGGTCGCCCAGCGGAATCTTGTTAGGGACCGGGCTGGCGTTGAGAGCCTTCATATCGGTGTTGCAGACGATAAAATCGACACCGTGGATACCTTGGCGGTACATGTGGTTGACAGCGTTTCCGCCGCCACCGCCAACGCCGATAACTTTGATGTAAGATGACTGGCCTTTGGGAGAATCGAATGCAAAAAGGGCATTCGAGGTGTTCCCACCACCGAAAATTCCAGTATTTGTATTATCTTCCATGTGCTTGTGTTATTTCTATTCTGTTGATTACATGTGCATTGTAATGGTGTGCTACATGTAAATCGTCTTGTAAAATTACGAATTTTATATTTAATATATTCTTTCGCTGTAATTTAGTTTTCAACAAGTTGTGCACATCAGTCGTCTATGCCTTCGCCAAAGACCGAAGAGAAGAAGTCGCCGAGCACTTTTTCAAACTTACCGGGTCCTTTCTTTTCTTTTGTTTTTTTCTCGGGGGTCTCGGGTGTTTTCTCGACAGGTTTTTCGGGTTCAGGCATCATATCGGCGAAAATGTCTTTGGTCTTTGTTTCGGGCTCTTCTTCGACTTCTGCTTCCGGGTTGCAGCACTTCTCCGCCTCTTCGAGTCCATAGAGCACGAGGCCTATACCTGTGGCATACATCGGGTGCATCAGTTCGTTGTACGATACGCTTTCGGCATCGAGATGTTCGTTGGGTATGCCGATACGGGTGTCGGTGGTTGTGATAAGTTCGCTTAGTTCCTTGATATTTTTCAGTTGGGCACCGCCACCGGTGAGCACTACGCCTGCGATGAGTTTCTGATGAAAGCCGGAAAGTTTGATTTCGTAGTCGACTTGTTCAAGAATCTGCTTTGCACGGGCATGGATGATACCGGCGAGGGTTTTCATGTAGATTTCGCGTGGGGCCTGCGACGGAATGCCCGGAATCGAGATGACGTCGTTCTCGCTGACCGCCTGAACAAGGCACGAGCCGAATTTGACTTTGAGGCTTTCGGCCTGTTTCTTAAGGATGTTGCAGCCTTGGTGAATGTCGTTGGTGATGGCATTGCCTGCAAGGGGAAGCACCGATGTGTGGCGGATAATGCCGTCGTAGAAGATGGCGATATCTGTAGTGCCACCGCCGATGTCGACCATGGCCACACCTGCATCGCGGTCGCTTTCGTTCAGTACGGCTTTGGCCGAGGCGATGGGTTCGAGTACCACGCCTTTGATTTTGAGACCAGCCTCCTGCACAGCATATTTAATATACTGTAGGTTTTGGACGTTGGCAGTCACCATGTGGAAGTCGGCCATCAGGTTTTTGCCACCCACACCCACGGGAGGTATGTCGCGGCTGATGGGTTCGCGATCTACATAGTACTGCTGTGGGAAAATATGGATGATCTCTTCGCCGGGCTCGAGCATTGTATTGTATTGCTCGGCAATCAGGCGGTCGACATCTTCCTGCTCAATCAGGCGGTGTTCGGGTGGCACCATGATGCTGCCCTGACTGGGACGTGACTTGATGTGCTGACCAGCGATACCGACCCAGACTTCGTCGATATCGACATTGGCTTGGTCGGCTGCCTCGTTTACCGCTTTGCGGATTGAATCAGCAGCCAGAAGCACATTTTTCACTACTCCATGTTCGACACCTTCCGACTTTGTTTTTCCAAAGCCCAGAATTTTCACTGTTCCATTTTCGCCTCGCATACCGACAAAGCAGGCAATCTTCGTGGTACCAATGTCGAGACCAACAATAATTTCGTTTTCCATAATCGTATTATTTATCATTTTTTTTCTTACAAACCACTTGTCCTTTGAATTTGACGCTTATGCGCGAGTAGGTGTCCCATCCGGCGCGAGGCATGCCTTTGCGGAAAAACGTCCAAAGGTTTTCAAATTTTTCGGCCAAATCATCAGCTGAACCAAGTTCGATGACGAAGTCGCCAAGTTTAGGTACCAGTATGATGTCGCCGTCGCGTTCGATGTAAGCTTGATCGACCAAGGTTCCATAGTCTTCCTCGTCGTCCAGGAAGCAGGCTAGTTTCCACAATTCAGTCATCTGCCAGTTGAGACTGTCGAGACGCAGTGGCTCGATGAATTCGCCATTCATGATGAGGACGTTGCATTCGCCAAGTGAACTTATTGGGAACAAGGCTTTTTCTTCGTCGAGGTACATTTCGCGTGTACCGTAGAAGATGCGAGCAATCGGTCGACGCTGTTTGGCTTTGACAAGTACCCGTCCGCTGACGGTGGTTGAGGCGGTAACATCTGTCAAGTAGGGAACATGCGAAGCGACGGAGGCTACGCGACGGCAGTCGACCGACTTCACCATTGTTTGGCGCAGCTGGGGCATGGCTCGAAGCACCGTATCGCGTACCACCTGGCTGTCGACAAGCACAGGGGTCCGGCCATAACGAATGTCAACCTCGAGTTCCTGTACCACAGAGTTAGAACGCATGATGTTGGCCACCAACACCAAGATGGCCAGCAGCAGTGCTCCGATTACGATGATTACTATTTTAGTGCGCCGTTTCATAACATTTGTTCTCTCAATACTTTTTCCAGGCGGGGAACCAATCGGTCAATGTCTCCCGCACCGAGTGTGACCACCACATCGGGACAAAGTGCTGGTACCAGTTCTAACACTTGGTCGGGAGTGCAGAGATATTTCGACATGGAGTCGATTTTCCGCAGTACCATGCTCGAGGTGACTCCCAGAATGGGTTTCTCACGGGCTGGATAGATAGGCATCATGATAATCTCGTCGAGCGTCGACAACACCTTGGCAAAACCATCGGCAAGGTCGCGGGTGCGTGTGTAGAGGTGTGGCTGGAACACACCCACCAGCCGTTTACCGGGATATAGGTAGCGAATCGATTCAAGAGTAGAGGCAATTTCTTTTGGATGGTGGGCGTAATCGTCAATATAAACGAGTTCTTTTTCTTTGATACGGTAGTCAAAACGGCGCCGTACACCTTCGAAAGTTTTCAGTCCGTTGCGCAGCTGGTACTGATCCAAGCCACACATCAGTGCTACAGCACTTGCAGCCACGGCATTTTCGATATTGAACAGTGCGGTGCCATCGATTTCGAGGTCGTATAGTACACCGTCGGGGGTGCGCAGGTCGAAAAATAGGTTACCGTTATAGGTGCGCACATTGATGGCATAGTAGTCAGCTTCAATGCCGTGGGTCGTATAGGTGGAGTATGGGGTGTGGAGACTGATGTGTGAATGGTGTTCGTGCTCTTCGTCGTGGTGATGTTCGTGGCCAAATTCGACAAAAGGCTCACCGTCGAGCGTGCGGAAGATTCCCTCTTTTAGGAACAAATGACCGTCGGCATCGGTTTGATTGGCGAATTGGACGTATGCTTCGAGCATATGTTCGTGGGTGCCATAAATGTCGAGATGGTCCGGGTCAGTGGCAGTTATCACGGCAATATGAGGATGCAGCTGTAAGAAAGAGCGGTCGTATTCGTCAGCCTCGACTACAATATACTCGCTGTTCGGATTCACCAGTAGGTTGCTGTCGAAGTTCTTGCTGATGCCGCCGAGGAAGGCGTTGCATCCACACGAACCTTTACTCAGCAGGTGGGCAATCATACTGGTAGTGGTTGTTTTGCCATGGCTTCCTGCTACTGCGATGCATTTCTTGCCACGTGTCAGTTCACCAAGCACTTGCGAACGCTTCTCCATTTTGGTGCCTCGCTCTTGTAGCGATTTGAACTCCATCAGGTCTGTCGGTACTGCGGGCGTATAGATTGCTAAATCTATGTTGTCGGGTATCATATCGGGGCGGTCGTCATAATGCACTGCAATTCCTTCGTGTTCAAGCTGCTCCGTCAGTGGGCTGCACACACGGTCGTAACCGCTCACCTCGTCGCCCCTTTGTTTGAAGTAACGAGCCAAAGCACTCATGCCAATTCCTCCTATGCCCAAAAAGTAATACCTCATTTTATCAGTTTTGCTATTTCGTCCACAATCTTTTCTGCTGCATTACGTACTGCCAGTTGTTTTATTGCAGCACTCATTTCATTTTGCTGTTGTTTGTTATCGAACAGCCGTTTCACCATTGGCAGGCACACGCTATCGCACTCCGCATCGCGTACCATAAGTGCTGCACCTTTTTGAACCAACGACATGGCGTTTTTAGTCTGATGGTCTTCTGCTACATTGGGTGATGGAATCAAGACCACGGGTTTCCCGACCAAGCACAGCTCCGAGATGGCTATGGCGCCGGCACGCGAAATGATGATGTCGGCAGCGGCATAAGCCAAATCCATTCGGCTTATGAATTTATGCACTTTGACCCATTCATCAGCTTTAGCCTCTTCAACTGCGTGTACAGCTTCCTCATACATCCATTGTCCTGTTTGCCAGATTACTTGTATTTGGTTTTCCTTGAAGAAGTGTAGGTGGTTGATGAGCATTTGGTTGATGCTGCGTGCCCCCAAACTGCCACCCACCGAGAGCAGTACTTTTCCTTCATGCTTGAGTTCGAAGAAAGAGCGACCTTCGCTTGATGTGACATTCATTTGTTCTATATCGGCACGCACAGGGTTGCCCGTGAAGACGATCTTGTCCTTTGGGAAGAAACGCTCCATGCCGTCGTAGGCTACGCAAATTTTTGCCGCTTTTTGTGCCAATATCTTGTTGGTCAGGCCGGCGTAGGAGTTTTGCTCCTGCAGCAAAGTGATATATCCCATCGAGGCGGCTGTTTTCAGTGTGGGTTCGCTGGCAAAGCCACCGACACCGACTACTATGTCAGGTTTGAAATCGCTGATTATCCTTTTTACCATTTGGCGACTTTTCAGTATGCGGAATGGCAATTGCAGGTTCTTCACAATATTGGCAGGTGTCAGTTTGCGTTGAAGTCCGGCAATGGGCAAACCTTTGATTTTATAGCCTGCCGCCGGCACTTTCTCCATTTCCATGCGACCTTCGGCACCGATAAACAGGATATCGGCATCGTTCCAGCGTGCCTTGACTGCATTTGCGATGGCTACTGCGGGGAAAATATGTCCGCCGCTACCTCCTCCACTGATAATTATCTTCATATACTTTGGCTTTCTGTTTCTTCTGTTTTGTCAGTTGTTTTAGTGCCCCCTTCAAGCTCTTCACGTTCTTGCTTCTCCACATCGGCAGCAACCGCCTGTATGACTCCCAATCCGCATCCCAGGAACAGGTATGCTGTTCCGCCGAAGCTGATAAATGGTAGCGTCTGACCTGTAACGGGAAGTACACCCACAGCTACGCTCATGTTGACCAAAGCTTGCAGATAGATAACGGTTCCCATACCTGCCACTGTCAGTGCTCCGAAACGTCCTTTGCAACGCCAAGCCAGCCGTATGCATCGGAAATAAAGGATGCTATAGAGCATAAAGACGACGATGCCTCCCAACATGCCCATTTCCTCGATTATTATGGCGTAGATAAAATCGTTGTGCGCCTGTGTCATCAGACGAGCATGCACGGTATTACCTACACCTACGCCAAGCACTCCGCCACGGGCTATAGCCATGCGGGCCATATTTTCCTGTGTCAATTCTTCAGGATTGGGGTGTATCCAGGAATAAACACGATGGCCCCATGTCATTTGTCGTTCGATGGTCACCTCTTGAACACTGCCGGTTTCAATCGTACTTTTATACTTGTAATAGTTGATTGCCAGAAATGCCGTCACGACCACCAATCCGACAAGCAGCAGTCGCCACCAATAGGAGCGTTTCACACCACCAAAAACCATCATCAAGTAGCAGGTAAGGAATATCAAAGCAGCTGTCGAGAAGTTCTCAAACAATACCATTCCAGCCACTATCCCGATATACACCAGCAACATAATGAATGTGCTTAGATCTTTGACATTTTCTCGTTTCAGGGTCAACACACGGGCTACAAATATGATGAGCACCACCTTGGCAATCTCCGAAGGCTGGAACTGTCCGATATGCGGTATCTTCAACCATCTTACCCCCAGTACCATCACCACACCCAGCAGCACAATCGATATCCAATAGCCCATCACGGCAAACCGTGAGAATACCCTGTAATTGATTCTGGAGATTAGGATAATGGCAATGTAGGTGGCAACGACAATTACCAGATGTTTCAGGAACAGTCCTGTTGGCCCCGAACCGGCGGGATGCGAGTAAGCCTCCAGTCCGATTGAACTGTACACTTCTACCAACGAGAATATACTGAGCAGGAAAAACACTACCCAGATTATTCTGTCGCCCCTGAAAATCCTACCAGCCTTCATAGTTCGTTTACTTCGCGTCTAAATTTCTCTCCAATTTCTGTCGTGGTCATTCCGTTATGACTTGCAGGCGAATAGAGCACTTTTACATCATTTTGGTCATAGTAATAAGCTTTTTGCAAAGCCGCCGACATCGAAGGTGCCTCGTAAATGGCAGGTATGATGCCTGTGAAAGTTTTTTGCAGTCGTGACGCGTCGCCATTCACGATAATCAGCATTCTCACTTTTCTCAGTGCCGAAGGTACCAGTCGGCTGTAGTCGCTGGCATTGTCACCACCGTCGGCAATCCAAATCAGTCCGCCCTGGATGCTCTCCATTGAGTACCATGTGGCATTGATATTGCGTGATGCAGCATCGTTGATGTATTCGCGACCTCTTACACGAGCCACAAACTCCATACGGTAACGGGTATCCTCAAATCGGTTGAAACAGGCCTTGAGCGACTTGTTTCTCATCGCTTTCAGTCGCTGAGTGTCAATTCCGGCAAGCCCTGTGTGTATTCTGTCTCGGCCTTGTTTGGCTAAAGTTTCTATTGTCATTTTTTAACGTAGTTTCAGTGTTGATAATGTGAATATGGCCAGCAGGATGGAGGTGATGATAAATCTCATCACGACTTTCTGCTCAGGTACTCCTTTCTTCTGGAAATGATGATGTAGCGGGGTCATCAGGAAGGGTCTTTTTTCGATGGGTACAGGCTGCCCCGCCGGAAGCTTGTGACGTCGGCGATAGAGGCGGCACGATGTGGTCTGGATAATGACCGAAAGGTCTTCAATAAAGTAGATGCCGCAGAGCACAGGCAGCAAAAGTTCCTTTTTGATTAGAACGGCAAATACGGCAATTATGCCGCCAATGGCCAGCGAACCGGTGTCGCCCATGAATATCTCGGCAGGGTGGGTGTTGAACCATAGGAATCCGAGAGTTGCACCGACGAAGGCTGTGCTGAATACTGCCAGTTCGCCGATGTTGGGGAGGTAGATAATATTCAAGTATCCAGCCATGATGACGTTACCTGACACCCATGCCAGCAGTGCCAGAGCACCTCCGTTGACGGCGGCCACACCTGTGGCGATGCCGTCGATGCCATCGGTCAGGTTTGAAGCATTGCTTACTGCTGTGACGACTAATATCACCACCAGCACTACCACCAGCCATACAAGGTCTTTGGCCCACGGCCCCATCCAAACAACCAGCTTGGAGTAGTCGAGTTCATTGTTTTTTACGAAAGGAATCGTAGTGAGTGTGGGGTTGGAAATGTCTGGGTGATACATGATAAGCAGTCCAACAACCGTACCGAGGATAATCTGACCGGCTATTTTATACTTTCCCGGCAGGCCGGCTTTCCCTTTTTTCTTCTTTAGATAATCGTCCAGAAAGCCCACCATGCCCATCCATAATGTCGTTCCCAGCATAATCTGAACATAGATGTTGTCCAGTTTGGCAAAGAGCAGGGTGGGGAAGATGATTGCTGCGAGAATCAGCAAACCGCCCATCGTAGGGGTCTTCGATTTTTGGACGGCACCTTCAAGGCCCAGCTCTGTGCGAACCTCATCCAACATCCCCATCTTGTTTTTCATCCAACGGATAAACGGTTTGCCAAGCAGCAGCATGATCAGCAGTGAGGTGACCATGCTGGCGGCCGACCTGACTGTGATGTACTGAAACACACCTGCTCCAGGCATGTCCACAACCTTATCCAGCCAATCGAATAGATAGTATAACATTATTCAAGTTGCTTTTTAACTTCTTCTATATCATCGAAGTGACTGCGCACTCCGTTTATTTCTTGGTATGTCTCATGCCCTTTGCCGGCAATGAGTATGATGTCTCCCTCTTTGGCCATCATGCAGGCGGTGCGTATGGCCTGCCGTCTGTCCACGATGCGCACCGTGTGGCTCAGCTCCTCGGGGGTTAGTCCGGCCTCCATGTCGTCGAGTATCCGGTCAGGGTTCTCGGTGCGAGGATTGTCTGAGGTGAGTACCAGTTTATCGCTGCCGTCGGCGGCTATCTTGGCCATCTCCGGGCGTTTGGTTTTGTCGCGGTCGCCGCCACATCCCACCACGGTAATCAACAGTTGTGTCGATTTACGAATACCTTCGATGGTCGAAATGACGTTCTGCAGTGCGTCAGGTGTATGAGCGTAGTCGACAATGGCCGTGATGCCGCGTCCCCTGACATATTGGAACCTACCCGGGGCCGGATGTAGCATGCTGAGCAGCCGCAATGCTTCGCCCTCCGCTATGCCGCACAATACCGCTGCGCCATAGATGGCGAGCAAGTTATAGGCGTTGAAGCGGCCCACCAATGGGCATGACACTTGTTGCCCGTTGATTTCGAGCAGCATACCCTCAAAGGTGTTCTCCACTATCTTGCATTTGAAGTCGGCCATCGAGTTCAGACTGTAGGTATTAACCTTCGCCTTGGTGTTCTGCACCATTACGCGGCCGTTCTTGTCGTCAATGTTGGTCAATGCCCATGCCGATGCCGACAGTCCGTCGAAGAATCCTTTCTTGGCAGCTATATAGTTGGCCATCGTCTTATGGAAATCGAGATGGTCGTGGGTGATATTGCTGAAAATGCCACCGCAGAAGGTCACACCGGCTATACGTTGCTGAACCACAGCGTGCGAACTGACCTCCATGAAGCAGTATTGGCAGCCTGCATCGACCATACGGCGCAGCAGCTGGTTCAGTTCCAGTGCGTCGGGCGTGGTATGGCTTGTGGGCAATTCCTCTTCGTCAACCTTATTCACGATGGTCGATACCAATCCCACGTGATACCCCGCATTGCGGAACATGCGGTGCAGCAGTGTTACTGTGGTGGTCTTGCCATTGGTGCCGGTGATGCCGATGAGTTTCAAGCTTTCTGATGGATGGCCGTAGTAGTTGGCAGCCATTGTGCCCAAGGCTGTATTGCAGTCGCTCACCTTAACGTAGCAGACTTGCTTGTCAATGGCTTTGGGCCACTTTTCGCAGACCACTGCCACTGCACCTGCATCTACAGCACCGTCGATGAAGTCGTGACCGTCGACCTTCGTGCCACGCTGGGCCACAAAGGCCGTGCCCTGCGATACACGCCGCGAGTCGAACTGAATCTCCTTCACCTCGACTTCTGCACTGCCTTTGATTTCGCAGTCAATACCCTTTATTATCTCTTTCAGTTTCATCGCCTCTATTTTAATGTCAGTTCAACTCGACTGTTGCTCTTCAGCACTTGGCCGGCGAGTGGAGTTTGTGATTTCACCTTTCCGTAGCCATTGATACGCACACGGTATCCTTTCGAATGCAGCAGGGCAATGGCGTCCTTGGCTGTCATGCCTTTACAGTTCGGCACTTTGCCGTCGTTGGGTTCATAGGCCACATACTGTGCCTGTGTGCTGTCGGTCGGTTGTTTGTAGTAGACCCACGTGCTGGAGCTTTCGTCCGACAGCATCGGCATCTTCAGCCGTTTGTACAGTGCCATGATTTCCTCGCGGTTGCCTCGAGCCAGTGTCGGCCGTTGCATGGCTGCCGAGCTGTCCACTTCGAGTTTGGGTCGGGCCGATTTCACCGCGCCGTCGCTCAAGCTTTTGTCGATGGCCACCACGCAGTCCGAGATAGCCTTGAACACGATGGCTGCCTGACGGCCGTAACTTGGCACGTCCTCCATCACCACCAAACAGGTGTAACGTGGACTTTCCGAGGGGAAGAAACCTGCAAACGAAGCATTATAGCGGTGCAGGTTGGCGTAACTGTGCACAGCCGTACCGGTCTTGCCGGCAATGCCGTAAGTGTTGTTCTTGATATTGTTGCCCGTGCCGTGTTCGACCACACCCTCGAGCATGTCTTTCATCATTGCAGCGCTTTGCTTGCTCATGGCCTGCTTGTTCATCACGATGGGCTTCACCTCGGTCTTGCGTCCGTCTTTTATCAAAGCACGGCAGAAGAGCGGCTTCACCATCCTTCCACCGGCTCCGAGGGCGTTGTAGAAGGTAATCAGTCTCAAAGGCGACACCTTGGTCGAGTAGCCGTAGCAGAAGTTCAGGAAGTCGCGGTTCGAGGCTTTCAGGTTGTTGATACGGGTCTCGTATTCAGGTGCCTTCACGTCGGGCTCCATTTTGGCGTAAGGGAAAATCTGGTGTACCAGCATGGCCAGGGTGTCGCGGCGGTTCTTGTAGTACATCCAGCCCAGATCACTCATACCCACATTCGACGACTGTTCGATTACCTCTCTCACATTCAGTGAGTCGCGGCCTGCCAGTGTGTGGTCGTCCTTAATTACGCCGTATTTGCCGCCGAAGTCCTTGTATCCGCTTTTCAGTTGCATGGCGGTGTCGATGGTGATGGCAGGGTCGTTCAGCATGGCAGTGAGAATCACCGTCTTGAAGGTGGACCCAGGCTCATACACGTCTGACACGGCGATGTTGCGGTCGCGCACTTCGAGGTAGTCGTGTGCTGCTGTGTCGACAGCCAGGTTGACACAGGCCAGCACATAACCGGTCTGCATTTCCATCAGTATGGCGCATCCTGCGGTACCGCCATAGGTGCGCAGGGCGCTGCGGAGCGACGATTCGGCAATGTCTTGATATCTTGTGTCGATGGTCGAGACAATGCTGTTGCCATCAATCTTTTTCCTTACGATGATGGTGTCAATCTCGTCATTGTCGGTGCGGCGCGGCACCTCCTTGCCATCTTGAGGCTCGTCGGGCAGCCATAGTCCTTTGGTCAGTCGGCGGGTGGTGAACATGCCGTCCTGTCCGCGCAGGATAGAGTCGTAGTAGCCCTCCAGGCCTGTGTACGAGTTGTCCACCTTGCTGTTGCGGAAACCAATAGTGTTGCCGGCCATGTTGCCGTAGATGTGTGCGCGCTCTTGATGTATCACGCTCTGTCCGTCAACGCTCTTCACCACGCCGCCGTTCCATCCCGGCACACGGCTGATTTCGAGCCACACCGAGTAGGGGAGTTTGCGCTGCACCAGATAGCAGCGGCTGTGCTTGGCGCGTCCGGCCAAGATGCGTTCGCGGTAGTAGTCGGCAGTGCGCGAGGGCACGGCGTTGTTCAGCATCGTGCAGACGCTGTCGAGATACTTGTCGAATATGCTGTCCACTATCGGGCCCGTCTCTTTCGGACGGTTCTGCTTGTCGTATTCGGGTTGGCCTTTGCTGTTGAGGGCTATGTCGTTGCCCAAGTCGAGGTAGAAGTCGCATTCTGTCACCGTGGTGGCCAGAATCTTGCCGTCGCTCGAATAGATGATGCCTCGGCGGGCCGGGTCGATACGCTCTCCGGCCTCACGTTTCTTGCCCAAAGCGCGCCATTCCTCGCCGTGCACCCACTGTGTATTGATGATGCTGGCAATAATCGCCACTCCCACGCCCAATGTGAGCAGCAGGTAGAGGGCGGTCATGCCTCTCGTCATCCTTGTATCTTTTTTGTTCTCTTTCATTATGTTCAAAGTTCATACGGCGGACCGGCAGTGATACCTACACCCTGTTCGCGCAAGTCCTCGGCTATCTGCGATATCTTGATGCTCTGCTGGTATTGTTTCTGCATCTGGATGCGGTGTTCGCGCAGGTAGTTGATGCGCTCTTCCGAGGCTTGTTTCTCGCGGCTCAGGCTCTCCACCTTGTATCGGTTGGCCACTATCAGCAACAGGAACAGCAGGCAGAGCAGCAACAGCGGTATCTGTTTCAGTACCACTTTGTCGGCCAGCAGGTCACCACCCAGCACCTTGGCCACCCCCTTCGCGGCACGGCCGCCCTTGCCCTTCTTCGGGGCCTCGGCAGCCGTCGGCTCCTCTTCGGCAACGGGCTCCTCTGCCACAGGCTTTTCCTCCTGCAGTACGGGCTCTTCCAATCCCTCTTCCGTGACCTTTTCTCTAAACCTGTTTCCCATCTATATTATATATAATGTTTATTCGTTTTATTGTTCGCTCACCACTCTCTCGCCCACGCGGAGCCGTGCGCTCCGTGCGCGGTTGTTCAGCTGCAGCTCCTCGTCCGAGGCCTGCACCGCTCCGCGGCTCACCATGCGCACCGGCGACATCACGTTGCCGAAAAAGTCCTTCTCGATATTGCCCTCGAAATTGCCGCTCCGCATGAAGTTCTTCACCAAGCGGTCTTCGAGCGAATGGTAGCTGATCACCACCAGCCGTCCGCCGGGGCGCAGCACCTCGACCGACTGCTGCAGCAGTGCCTTCAAGGCGTCGAGTTCGCCGTTCACCTCGATACGCAACGCCTGGAACAGCATGGCAAGGTACTTGTTCTCCATGCCTCGTGGCAGGTGGCGGCTCACCGCCTCTTTCAACTCGCCCGTCGTCGTAATGCTGATGTTCTCCCTGTATCGCACTATGGCCTTCGCCATCTGGCGGGCGTTGGGCAGTTCGCCGTAGAACTTCAGCAGGCGCGCCAGCGACTCCTCGTCGAGGGTGTTCACCAGGTCGCGTGCCGTGGTTTCCTGCCGACGGTCCATACGCAGGTCCAGCTCGCCGTCGAAACGGGTCGAGAAGCCGCGCTCGGCCACGTCAAACTGGTGGCTCGACACGCCGAGGTCGGCCAGTATGCCGTCCACCTCGCGCACTCCGTTCAGCCGCAGGTAGCTCTTCAAATACCTGAAATTCTCATGGATAAACGTGAACTTCGCCTCGCTCTCTGCTTTCCACTCTCCGCTCTCCACTCGCTTTGCCGCGTCCTCGTCCTGGTCGAACGCCACCAGGTGACCCTCCGCGCCGAGATGTTCGAGGATGGCACGCGAATGACCGCCGCCACCGAAAGTCACGTCCACATACGTGCCTTCGGGGCGCAGGTTCAATCCTTCAATCGCTTCGGTGAGCATCACCGGCCTATGGTAGTCATTCGCCATCTTTCTCAGTCGTCTGGCCAAGCAGCGATTCCGCCATGGCGGCGAAATCGGTGTCTTGGGCGTTCATTTCTTCGTAGGCCTTGCGGTCCCAGAGCTCGATGAACTTGCCAGTCGACTGCAGCACCAACTCCTTGGCCGATGCAATGACCGACTTCTGCTCGGCCGGCACCAGCAGGCGGTCGTTCGAGTCCAGCTCGACGATGTTGCCCTCGGTCAGCTTGCGCAGCAGGTTGCGGTCTTCACGACGGTAGGGAATCAGCTTCTCTTGGAGTTTCTCCACTTCCTCCTGAAAACTGGCATAGGTCCACAGCTCGAGACACTTGGCGTAGATACTCTGGCGAATCACAAAACGACCGTCCTCTGTCTCCAACTGCCGCTTGAGGGCAATTGGGAACTTGAAGCGACCGTTCGAGTCCACCTTACAGTACTCTTTTCCAAGTATTAAAGCCATTTTTGCCTACTATTTTTCAGGATGCTAAATTACGAAGAATATTCCAATTTCTGCCAAAAAATTCCAAATTTAACTTTTTTTTTCCAATTTTTGTTGTTCATAACAATAAACGGACGTTTTCTTTTTTTGTTTCACTTTTTTTCGTTTTTTTTATTGGCAACGCGTTTCGACCTCTTTCATCCCCTTCGGCGATGGTACGCCCCTCTGTTGAAAACTTTTTTCCGGCCCGAACAGGGGGTACCACAAATGCCACCTCACCGTCTGTTGTCCAGCAGTTATTCAGCAGTTGTTCAGTCGTTGTTCAGTCAAACACTGAACAACGACTGAACAACGACTGAACAACGGGCGAACAACGAAGGGAGGGGATGAGGCGTGATTTCGGGCGGTAACGGCAGCTGGTGATGGAGTGCAAGTGGATGGTTTGAAATGTTTAACGCGCAGAAGCACAGCGGGGTATTTCCCTGCCTGTGCTTTTTTTCTGTTTTTTCCGTTTTTTTTTGTATCTTTGCAGTCTGTACTAAATGGAAATAATCAATAATAAAAACAAATAAAACAATGAAAATTCGTACTTTAGTTATCGCAATGGCCCTGATGACGCTGCTGCCCAATGTGGCACGCGCCGACGAGGGCATGTGGCTTCTGTCGCTGATTGGCAAGAATTATGCCGACATGCAGAAAGCCGGTTTCAAACTCTCGCCCGAGGATATCTACAGCATCAACCAGAGCTGCCTGAAAGATGCCATCGTGGGTCTCGGCAATGCCAGCACTCCCTTCTGGCATTTCTGCACAGGTGAGATTATCTCGAAAGAGGGTTTGGTGAGCACCAACCACCACTGTGGCTATGGCAAGCTGCAGGAGCATTCGACCGTGGAACACGACTACCTGCGCGACGGTTTCTGGGCCTACTCGAAAGACCAGGAGCTGCCCAACCCGGGTCTGACGGCTTCGATTCTGGTGCGCATGGAGGATGTCACCGCCAAGGTGAAAGAGAGCCTGAGCGACGATATGAGCGAGGGTGACCGCGAGACTGCCATTAAGAAGGTCTGCGCCGAGATTGAGAAAGAGGCCGTGGAAGGCACCCAGTATGCCGCCAAGGTGAAACCGATGTTCAATGGCAACCAGTTCTTCCTGTTTGTCCACATCATCTACAAGGATGTCCGCCTGGTGGGTGCACCTCCTTCGTCGATGGGCAAGTTCGGTGGCGACACCGACAACTGGAGCTGGCCGCGCCACACCTGCGACTTCTCGATGTTCCGCATCTATACCGCCCCCGACGGCTCTCCTGCCGAGTACTCGGCCGACAATGTGCCCCTGACCCCGAAGCACCACCTGCCCGTCAACGCCGGTGAAATCAACGACGGCGACTTTGCCATGGTGATGGGCTTCCCCGGCACCACCGACCATTTCCTGACCAGTTATGGCCTCGAAGAGACCATGAACATTGCCAACAAGCTGGTCTACGAAATCCGTACCGTGAAAATCAACATCCTGCGCGAAGAGATGGCCGCCGACCAGGCCACCCGCATCAAGTACGCCTCGAAGTATGCCAGCTGCTCCAACTACTGGAAATACAGCAACGAACAAAACAAGGCCCTGAAGAACCTGAACACCATGGGTGTGAAGAAAGAGGTGGAGCGCGAATACATGGACTGGGCACGCCGCCAGCCGGCTCCGAAATACAGCCGCGCCCTCGATCTGGTGCGCGAAGGCTATGCCGCCCGTGCCAAGTCGGAAGAGGCTATCCTCTATGTGCGTGAGGGTCTGCTCACGGGACCCGAGGCTCCGTTGTTCGCCGCCGGATTGTGCCGTGCTTTCATGCGTCAGTTGGAGCAGGACAAGAATGCTGACCTGACAGGCTACACCAAACGCATCAACTCCTTTTTCAAGGATTACGACGAGCGCGTCGACCGTCGCCTGTCGGCTGCCCTGTTCGAGCATGTTTTCACCAACATGGACCCCGAGAGCTGCCCCCAGTTCCTGAAAGACGCCAACAAGAAATACAAAGGCGACTGGACCAAATATGTCGACGACCTGTATTCGAAGAGCATCTTCGCCAACGAGGAAAGCCTGGGCAAGTTCATGCTCAAGCCGAACAAGAAGCAGCTTGAAAAGGACGCTCTCGCTGCCGCCGGCCAGGAAGCTCTTGATGCCTACTTCTCTTTGGATAGCGCCGTACCGCAGGAGACTTCCGACAACCTGCAGCGTGGTATTCGTGACTTCACCGACGGTATTCTCCAAATCAACGAGGGTCGCAAGCTGATGTCGCCCGATGCCAATTCGACCATCCGTCTCACCTATGGCAACGTGATGAGCTACGACCCCAAGGACGGTGTGAGCTACCACTACTACACCACCATGAAGGGTGTCATCGAGAAGGAAGACCCGTCCAGCAGCGAGTTTGCCGTTCCCGAGCGCTTGAAGAAACTTTATGCTGAGAAGAACTTCGGCCCCTACGCCAACAAGAAAGGTGAGATGCCCACCTGCTTCATCACCAACAATGACATCACCGGTGGTAACAGCGGTTCGCCTGTCATCAACGGCAAGGGTGAACTTATCGGCTTGGCTTTCGACGGCAACAGCGAGGCCATGAGCGGCGACATCGACTTCGAGGAGAACCTGCAGCGCTGCATCTGCCTCGACAGCCGCTACATGCTCTGGGTCATCGACATCTATGCCGGTGCCAAGAACCTGATCGAAGAGATGGATATCGTAAGATAATTCTGAACTACTGAAAGTGAAACAAATTCAGCGACAGCAACTGCAACAGAAACTCTCGCCTCAGCAAATCCAGCTGATGCGTCTGTTGCAGTTGCCCGTCACTGAGTTGGAACAGGCCATCAAGGAGGAGATTGAGAAGAACCCCTTGCTTGAGGCCGAGGTGCCTGCCAACGAGGAGGATTTCGACAGCCTCGGGGCCGACAACAATGCGTCGGACTGGGACACAGACGAGGAGGATTACGAGTACGACTACCGTGAACACCTCGAAAGTGACCCCAACGAGGTGCGGCGCGAGTTTGTACTGACCGACACCCCATCGTCGGCCGAACGGTTGATGCAACAGCTCAACCTGCGTCCGCTGACGGAACGTCAGCATGTTATCGCCACTGAATTGATTGGTTCGCTCGACGATGCCGGCTACTTGACTCGCGACCTTTCGTTGATAGCCAACGACATGGCTTTCCAACAGGGTATCGAAGTCGACCTGAGCGAGATGAACGAGGCACTCGCCATTGTGCAAAGCCTCGATCCTGCCGGTATCGGTGCACGCAACTTGCAAGAATGCCTGTTGCTGCAGTTGGAAAGAAATAGGGAAAGTTCGGCGAACGCTGACATCGCTACGGCCATCGTGAGAGACCACTTCGACGACTTTGCCAATCACCGCTACGACCGTATCTGTGAAGCCCTTGGCATCGATAACGGGCAATTGGAAGAGGCTTCCGATATTATCCGTCGCCTCAATCCCAAACCCGGCGACTCGGAGGCCGAAAGTGATTCGGCCGCCAATCATATTACGCCCGATATCATCCTGCAGCAGCACGATGGTGAGTTGCATTTCTACCTGAACGACGGCAACCTGCCGCAGTTGAGCCTCAACACCTACTATGTCGACATGCTCAACGAGATGGAAAAGAGCAAGGGCGACCGCGCCACTATCCAGTTTCTGCGCTCGAAGCAGGCCGATGCCCAAGGCTTTATTGACATGCTGCAGCAGCGCCACGACACTATTGTGCGTGTGATGCGTTATCTGGTAAAGCATCAGCGCCAGTTCCTCTTGACTGGTGACACCAACCTGCTGCTGCCCCTGCGCCAGCGCGAAGTGGCCGAGGCCACGGGGCTCGACATCAGCACCATATCGCGCATGGCTAACAGCAAATATCTGCAGACCGACTTTGGCACTATACCGCTGAAGGACTGTTTTTCGAAAGGTATGGCTGTCAGCGATGGTGAGGAGGTATCGGTCGAGACTGTGAAACAACGCCTGGCCGATGCCATCAATGCCGAGGACAAACATGCGCCGCTGTCGGACGAAGCACTGGCGCAGTTGCTCAATAGCAAGGGGCTTCCGTTGGCACGCCGCACCGTAGCAAAATATCGCGAACAGCTGGGCTTCCCAGTGGCACGCCTGCGTCGCATAATGGTCTTCCTCGTCATTGTTCTCTCCACGCTCCACACACCACTGTTCGCCCAAATGTCGTACTACGACTCGATTATCAATGCTCGGATAGAGGCAGGTAAGAAGGCAGAGGTGAAAGCGAAGAGTGAGGAACGGAAAGTGAAAGGAGAAGAACTGAGAGTGAAGGTGGAAGAACGGAGAGTGGGGAGCAAAGTCGATGCATCGGCCAAGACCTCGCCCCCCACACTGCACGCCTCAATTGCGCCCTATATGGTACCCATGTGGTACGACGCCTTTCCGCAGAACCGTGTGAACCCTATGGGGCGCACGCGTGTCGACATGATGCCCGACGAAATCAATATCAATCTGATACGTGATACGTCGGAATTCTGCTTTCCCGTCAAAAATGTCAAGACGTCGAACTATGGTTGGCGTTGGCAACGGGGCCACCATGGGGTGGACATAGGACTGAAGACAGGCGAACCGATACACTGTGCTTTCGGAGGTGTGGTGCGTGTGGCCACGCGTATGGGTGGCTATGGCAACTGCATCGTGGTTCGCCATCCCAACGGGCTGGAGACTCTCTATGGCCACCTGTCGCGCATCGACGTGAAACCTCATCAAGAGGTGCGGGCTGGAGAGGTGATAGGCCTCGGCGGCAGTACCGGCAATTCGACCGGGCCGCATTTGCATTTTGAGGTGCGCTTTCTTTACCAACCATTTGACCCCGAGTGGATACTCGATTTCGACACCTACAAGCTGCGTACGCGTAGGTTGCATCTCGATAAAAGTTATTTCGGCATCTGCAAGCCCCAGAAGGGTCAAAGTTTGGAGTATAAGGCCGATGGAAGTATCATTAAAGAATCGAAAAAGAACCGCAAAAGCAGTATCAACCCACTTAACCCCAAAGACTTCTAAGCATGAAAAAGACGAATTTGTCCGATTATAATCCCGCGGCTGTACCCGACGGGGCTCCATATACTATAGCCGTTGTGGCGGCTGAATGGAATCCAGAAGTGACCGATGCTTTGTTGAAAGGTGCGGTCGACACCCTGTTGCAACATGGAGTGAAGGAAGAAAACCTCATTGTGCGTCGTGTGCCCGGTACCTATGAACTCACCTGCGCGGCCAATCTGTTGGCCGACATAACTGATGCCGTGATCTGCATTGGCTGTGTTATTCAGGGCGAGACACGTCACTTTGAGTTTATTTGCCAGGCAGTGTCGCAAGGACTTTCGAATGTTTCAATCAATACGGGTAAGCCGATAATCTTCAGCGTGCTCACCACCGATACCATGGAGCAAGCGCTTGACCGTGCAGGCGGCAAGCATGGCAACAAGGGCGTGGAAGGTGCTATCACAGCATTGAAAATGTGTAAATTTGCCGACGAATGCGCATAGTGTATTTTGGAACTCCCGATTTTGCTGTCGAGAGCCTCGATGCCATCATACAGAGTCGCCACGAGGTGGTGGCTGTGGTTACCGTGCCCGACCGTCAAGCTGGCCGTGGTCAGAAGGTGGTTTTCAGCCCGGTGAAGCAGTATGCCCTTGACCATGATTTGCCATTGATGCAACCTGAGAAGCTGCGTGACTTGCAGTTCCTTGAGGCTTTGAAAGGCTTTGGAGCCGACATGTTTGTTGTTGTAGCTTTCCGTATGCTGCCCGAGGTGGTGTGGAATATGCCGGTGCACGGCACGTTCAATCTGCATGCTTCGCTTCTTCCACGCTACCGTGGAGCTGCCCCTATCAATTGGGCCATCATCAACGGTGAGCATGAGAGTGGTGTAAGTACATTCCTGCTCAATCATCACATTGATGAAGGTAACCTTTTGCTGCAACGCACTACACCGCTCGAACCAGACGACAATGCGGGTACCCTGCATGACCGCCTTGCTATCATGGGGCGGCAGGCCGTGGTTGATACACTCGACGGTATAGAGGATGGCACTCTCGTACCTCGTCCGCAAGAGGGTGAACCATGTCCTGCACCGAAGATATTTGCTGAGGATTGCTTTATCGATTGGTCGCGTCCTGTGGAAGAGATAGAACGCTTTGTCCGGGGACTTGCTCCATATCCGGGTGCACGTTTCAGCATGACCGACCCACAGGGACAGACTCACCTCTTTAAACTATTCGAAACCCAAGCAATAAGCAATCCAAATAGTGTCATCGGACACATAGAATGTGACCAAAAATCGGTTCTAAAAATCGGAGCGAGTGGTGGATTCCTGAATATTATTAGCCTACAAATGAGCGGAAAACGACAAAATAGCATTGAAGATTTTTTGAGAGGAAATAAATTAATTGGCTGGAAATTAGACGCTTGAATATAAGCAAGAAAAAAATTACAAAAAAAACGTAATTTTTTTTGGGGGCATATTGAAAAAATTCATACATTTGCATCGTCAAACAATGATAAAAATTATTAACCTTTAAAACAGTATTATTATGAACAAAACCGAACTTGTTAACGCAATGGCTGCCAAAACCGGCATGACCAAGACCGCTTCGAAACAGGCTATGACCGCTTGCTTGGAGACCATTCAGGAGCAGCTGAAGAAGGGCAACAAAGTGACCTTGATCGGCTTCGGCACCTTCTCCGTTGTGAAACGTAAAGCCCGCACTGCCAAGAATCCGCAGAACGGCAAGACCGTGAAGGTACCCGCCAAGAAAGTGGCCAAGTTCAAAGCCGGTAGCAAACTCATCTAATAGTTGAGTCGTTAACTATCCTTTAGCGGGCCGAAATTTTCGGCCCGCTTTTTTTCTTTGTCGTCAACTTTTTTATATATTTGTACAACATTTTAACGATGCCGCCGTTATAAAGAACGATATTATGAGACAATATTTAGACCTATTGCAACATGTGCTCGACCACGGCACTCCGCGCGAGGATCGCACGGGTACAGGTACCGTGGGTGTGTTTGGCTATCAGATGCGTTTTCCTCTTGGCAAAGGATTTCCTTTGCTGACGACGAAAAAACTGCATCTGAGGTCGATTATCTATGAGCTGCTGTGGTTTCTGCGCGGCGACACAAATATACAATACCTGCACGACCATAAGGTAACGATTTGGGACGAGTGGGCAGACAAGAACGGCGACCTTGGGCCGGTATATGGTAGCCAGTGGCGTTCGTGGCCCGATGGACGTGGAGGTACTATCGACCAGATTGCCAATGTGGTCAATGAGATAAAGACCAATCCCTATAGTCGTCGACTGATGGTGACGGCATGGAATCCTGCCGAAATACAGGACATGGCGTTGCCTCCTTGCCATTGTTTGTTCCAGTTCTATGTATCGAACGGGAAACTCTCCTGTCAACTTTACCAGCGGAGCGCTGACATCTTCCTTGGTGTGCCTTTCAATATTGCCAGCTATGCGCTGCTGACTATGATGATGGCACAGGTATGTGACTTGGAGCCAGGCGATTTTGTTCATACATTGGGCGATGCACATATCTACCAAAACCATCTAGACCAGGTGAAACTGCAACTGACACGCGACCCGAGGCCGCTGCCGCAGATGCTTATTAATCCTGAGAAGAAAGATATATTTAGTTTTGACTACGAGGATTTTACATTAACCAATTACGACCCTCATCCGCATATCAAAGGCGAGGTGAGTGTGTGATTTGATATGGCAAAGGATTTCTCAGACATATTATATCCGAAAGAAAAACACAAGGTTGACTCTCACTTGTGGTGCATCATCATGGCTGGTGGTATAGGTAGCCGTTTCTGGCCGATAAGTACAACCGACAGCCCTAAGCAGTTTATCGACACCATGGGCACTGGCGAATCATTGCTGCAGTTCACTTTCAATCGCTTTGCCATGCTTTGCCCACGAGAGAACATTATTATGGTCACTGGAGAACAGTATGTCGACCGTGTGCATGAGCAACTTTCCGGGTTGCAGCCTTATCAGGTGCTGAGTGAGCCGCTACGCCGCAACACGGCCCCCTGTGTGGCATACGCTGCTTCTGTGATAGCCCACCTCGACCCACAAGCCACCATTATCGTATCACCGTCGGACCATGCGGTGTTCCGCCGTGAACGCTTCTGTGCCGACCTTCGGCAGGCAGTGGCTACGGTGCGGCAGCATGAATGGATTATCACTCTTGGCGCTTTGCCGGTACGCCCTGATACCAGCTATGGATACATACAATTCCAAGAGAACCCCTCGTTGCCCAATGCTCATAATTTGCACAAGGTGGTGACATTCACCGAGAAACCACCTTTGGAAATGGCACGCCAGTTTATTGCCAGCGGTGAGTTTTTCTGGAATGCCGGTATCTTTGTTTGGACACTTCCCGTGTTGCAGAAGGCCTACGAAGTATATTTGCCGTCTATTGCCGAGACTTTTTTCAAACTTGATGTCGACGCTTCGCGAGAAGAATTGGAAGAGGTTTACTCGCATTGCGAGGCCATCTCGATTGATAATGGAATTATGGAGAAGGCTGAAAATGTGCATGTGATGGAGGCCTCGTTTGGATGGAGCGACGTGGAGACATGGGATTCGCTCTATGGTGTGTTTCGCCACGACAAGGCGGATAACGCCATTATCAATGGCAATGTGTTTACCTACGATACCCGTAATTGTTTGGTGATTATGCCACAAGGAAAAACTGCCGTACTTGAAGGTCTCGATGGCTATATCGTTGTTGCCAACGACGACACACTCATGGTTTGCCGTCGCAAGAATGAAGATAAAGTATTCAAGTTTAGCTCCGATGTGGAACTGAAGAAATTGTTGAAGAAATAAAAAACATATAATATAATGAAACGCTACGAGATTAAATATCTGTTGAAAGAAGATGTCAGCAGCCTTATTGGCCAGAGCATCTGTGTTAAAGGTTGGGTGCGCACCAAGCGCGGCAACAAGAATGTCGCCTTTCTGGCTGTCAACGACGGCTCGATAATCCATAACATTCAGGTTGTTGCCGATCCGGCGAGGTTCGAAGAAGAGCTTAAACGCATTACCACCGGTGCCTGCATCGGCGTGGAGGGCAAACTGGTTGAGAGCCAGGGCTCGGGCCAGGCTGTCGAGGTGCAGGCCGAGAGCATCGTCGTCTACGGCGAGGCTGACCCCAACACCTACCCCCTGCAGAAGAAAGGCCACTCGATGGAGTTCCTGCGCGAGATTGGCCACCTGCGCCTGCGCACCAACACCTTCGGCGCCGTGATGCGTTTGCGCCACAACATGGCCATGGCCATCCACACCTTCTTCCACGAGCGCGGCTTCTTCTACTTCCACACACCGCTCATCACCGCCAGTGACTGCGAGGGTGCAGGCGAGATGTTCCACGTCAGCACGTTAGACCCCGAGAACCCGCCTCGCAAGGAGGACGGCACCATTGACTGGGAGCAGGACTTCTTTGGCAAGTTCACCGCTCTCACCGTCAGCGGCCAGCTGGAGGGCGAGCTCGGCGCCACCTCGCTGGGCAAGATCTACACCTTCGGCCCCACCTTCCGCGCCGAAAACAGCAACACTCCGCGCCACCTGGCCGAGTTCTGG
Organism: Bacteroidales bacterium; assembly: GCA_017448185.1. Lineage (GTDB taxonomy): Bacteria > Bacteroidota > Bacteroidia > Bacteroidales > P3 > Colimorpha. Next base: position 10,379 of record JAFSLX010000001.1, on the reverse strand, counting down.
ATGATTGAGCCCGAGATGGCCTTCTACCAGCTCGACGACCTCACCGCCCTCGAGGAGGAGTTCATCAAATACTGCGTCCGCTGGGCCCTCGACCACTGCATGGACGACCTGGAGTTCCTCAACAAGATGATCGACAATGGTCTGATTGAACGCCTGAAGAGCGTCATCGATACTGACTTCGTCCGCCTGCCCTATACCGAAGGTATCAAGATATTGGAAGAGGCCGTTGCCAAGGGCTACAAGTTCGAGTTTCCCGTCAGCTGGGGCGTCGACCTGGCTTCCGAGCACGAGCGCTACCTCGTGGAACAGCACTTCAAGAAGCCTGTCATTATGATTGATTACCCGAAGGAGATCAAGGCTTTCTACATGAAGCTGAACGACGAGCCGGTTGAGGCTGGCAAGAAGCAGGGCTTCTCAGGCCTCACTGTGCAGGGCACCGATGTTCTCTTCCCGCAGATTGGCGAAATCATCGGTGGCTCGGTTCGCGAGGAGAACTACGACAAACTGATGGGTCGCATCCAGGAGCTGAACATCCCGATGAAGGACATGTGGTGGTACCTCGACACGCGCCGCTATGGCAGCTGCCCGCACGCCGGCTTCGGCCTCGGTTTCGAGCGCCTGATGCTCTTCGTCACCGGCATGGCCAACATCCGCGACGTCATCCCCTTCCCGAGAACCCCCAAGACCGCCGAGTTCTAAGTTTGTAAGCAATGAAGTACTCGCGTAATCAGTTGAACAAAGCCGGGCAGATTGTCGTAGCCGACGACGATGTGTTCAAGTTTGCGGAAGCGACCACGCTCATCGACGATTGGCGTGCGATGCACCAACCCGTGCTTGACAAAATGTCGGCACAGGTGATGCAGATTCTGACAGCCAACAGCATCCCTATTGCCTTTTCCTCCAAGCGGCTGAAACGCATGGTATCCATCGTGAACAAACTCATGCACAATCCGACCATGGGGCTTGGGGGAATTCAGGACATAGGCGGAGCCCGCTTTGCCTTTGAAGATGTTCCAACACTTATGGTGGCTTCACGGCTTTTACAGAATACTTCATTGGAAGGGTTTGAACTGAAGTCTCATTATGACTATGTGAAGCAACCGAAAGAAAGCGGCTACCGCAGCATCCACTTTGTCTACAAATACCATTCAGACGATGACTATGACGGGATGCTGGTGGAGTTGCAGATACGTACCCGCTTGCAGCACGATTGGGCCACGGCTGTGGAGACGGCCGAACTTATCTCCCAGTCGCCGCTGAAAGCCAGCGTGGGAGACGAGCACTGGCAGGACTACTTCAAGTTGGTCAGTGCCATTTTTGCGCGGCAGGAAAAGCAGCCTACGGCAGAACGCTTTGCGCACTTCACCGAGGCCGACTTCTGTAGGCAGTACGACCTGACCGAGAAGGAACATAAGTTCACCGAGCAGCTCAGTTCTCTTGTCGGAGCTGTGCAGATGGCATCCGAGCATTCCTTCAGCAAGGGCTATGTCGTTGTACATATCGACTTTGAAAACCATGTATCACGACTGCGTCACTTCAATGCGGATGAGATTGAAGCTGCCAACGAGTTGTATTCAAAGGTGGAAAGTGGCATCACCAATAAATCGGGAGCCGTGGTGCTGGTCTCTGTGTCCGACATGAACGAGTTGCGCGAAGCCTACCCAAGTTACTTCCTCAACGCCAACGAGTTTATCTTCGCTCTGCTACAATTCCATAAGTCTTGCCGCACGGCAGGATATGTCAGTTGACACTATGAAGACCGCCGAGTTCTAAAGCAACGAAAAGCAATAATAAAGTGAGGGCGCCCGGCGATGCGGGGCGCCCTCACCTATTGTCTGTGCAATCTCACCGCGCATCACTGCAAGACCGCATTGCAGCACAGAAAACCAGTCTCGCATCAATGCGGAGGCACTGTTTGGACTGAAAATAGGCCCCGCATCACTGCAAAAGGCATTTACTGCACTGCAAAACGACCTCGCATCATTGCAAACGGCATTTACTGCACTGTTTTATCATCCCGCATCAATGCGCGACCATGTTGCAGCACTTGCAATGCTCCCCGCATATATGCGGAGGACACTGCACGAGCTACAGCAGTATTTCAATAGGCGGCTATCGACCTATAGGGCCTCTTCCTCTTGTTTCAGTATCCTCTTCATACCTTACATTGTTCAAGAAGTAATTGTCTCCCTTGCCCATAAATTCGAGCATCCAAAGGTCGTCTTTTGTTGCAGGACGAAGTCTCTTGTATTTTGCAGGGTATCCAGAGACAATCACGTGGCATGTTTTTCCGTCCTCGCTGGTGAATATTCTGAATGACGGGTAGACAATGACATCGCAGTTATGTTTTATTACAGCATTTTCGAGTGCTTCTTTCCTGAAACCGATGAGCATGCTCTGCGTGATTCTTTGGTACGACTGGCTGCTTGGGTAGCGATAACTGTCCACGTCAATAATTGTCGTGTCAGTAATCTTTTGCTGTGGGATTTCCCCTAATTCCATAACAATGGGAGTTGCGACGGTGCCCACTTCGGGTTCTTGTACTCGGACCATGGTCTGATTAACTTTCTCGAAGGTTGATGCACAACCAGAGCAGATTGCAGCCGTCACGACAATAACAAATAGAACGTTTACTTTTCTCATGATATTGTGGTTTTTGTTGGTATATCCATAAAAAGAAGCGTGGCCTGTGCACCGCATCTTCATGTAGAGGTTGTAGGAAAGACCTTGTATCGAGAGGGTGAAGTCAGCCCACGCTTAAACAGCGCGAACCGTCACACAAACTCTGCGATACGTGGGAGGTTCCTACATTCCTACATGCAGAAGCAAGTATAACGCTTCGTGATTTCCTTGTGAAATCGGGTGCAAAGATACACACTTTCTGCGACGTGGCAAAATTATTTTTTGCCGTATGGCTGTTTTGTCGTATCTTTGCAGCCGATTATGACGCAGGAAGAGATAGATATTATGTATATGCGGCGGTGCCTACAGTTGGCCGCCAACGGGTTGGGGCGCGTGAGACCTAATCCCATGGTGGGCTGCGTTGTCGTAAGCCAGGCGGAAAGCGGAAGGTGGAAAGTGGAAAGCGAAGGATTCCATCAATGCTATGGCGAATGGCACGCGGAAAGGAACGCCCTGCTGCGTAGCAATCCACTTTCAACTTTCCACTTTCAACTTTCAACTTTATACGTCAACCTCGAGCCCTGCTCGCACTACGGCAAGACGCCCCCCTGCGCCGACCTCATCGTCGAGAAGGGCATCCGCCGCGTGGTGTGCTGCAACGACGACCCCAACCCGCTGGTGGCCGGCAACGGCTTTCGCAAGCTGGAAGAGGCCGGCATCGAGGTGGTGCGCCATGTGCTGGAGGAGGAGGGTAGGGAGCTGAACCGCCGCTTCTTCACCTTCATGGAGCAGCGGCGTCCATACGTCATACTGAAATGGGCCGAGAGTGCCGACGGCTATATGGCACCTGCCACTTTTGGCCCCTATTGGCTCAGCACGCAAGAGCAGAACCGCTTGAACCACCGCTGGCGCACAGAGGAGGCCGCCATCCTCGTTGGCTCGGAGACTTACCTGCTGGACAAGCCCAGTTTAACGCCGCGCCACTACCTTGGCTCTGCACCACAGTCCATCGTTCTCGACCGTCGCAGTCGCCTCAACAATGTCCCATCCCACTGGCTCCATCTCCATACCCAGTCGGTGGAGGAAACTCTGCAGGCTCTCTATGAAGCTAGGTTGCAGAGTGTCATTGTCGAAGGTGGCCGAAAGGTGCTCGATGCATTTATTGAAAGTGGGCTCTACGACGAGGTACGCATCCTACGCAGCCTGCAAAAACTCGGCTCAGGCCTTCGTGCACCCGAAATACCGCCCATAGCCCCTAACCGCCTAACCATTATCAATTAATGTTCGACGACACATATAAAACTATCGCGGCCCCTTCGGAAGGCCTATATAAGGAGAAAGGCAGCAAGTTCCTCGCCTTCGCCTATCCCGTGCGCACCATTGACGAGGTGAAGGCACATTTGGAGCAGCTACGAAAGGATTACTTCGACGCCCGCCACCACTGCTATGCCTATATCCTTGGGCCCCGCAAGGATGCCTTCCGAGCCAACGACGATGGCGAACCCAGTGGCACTGGTGGCCGCCCCATTCACGGACAACTTCTCTCGGCAGACCTGACAGATACCCTTATCGTCGTGGTGCGCTATTTTGGCGGTATTTTGCTTGGTGCCAGTGGCTTAGCTAATGCCTACAAGACGGCTGCACGCGATGCTATCGACCATGCTGCCATCGTCGAGAAGACCATCGACTGCCGCTACCGATTCTCTTTCGCCTACGAGACTATGAACGATGTGATGCGCATTCTCAAGGAATTCGACCTCAAGCCCGAAAATCCCAATTATGCCCTCGACTGCACGCTTGAAGTCAGCGTTCGGCAGTCGCAGAGCGTCCGTCTCTTCGATCGTGTGGCCGATCTCCGAACGGTGAAAATTGACGTGCTTTGATTGCGGTTGTTTTTTATCAGTTGAGTATATCGCTTTGCGTAAAATAATACACTGATACACAGTGGCCGAGAACTATCTCCTCCGACTCCCCTCCGAGTCATGTCCGAGTCTCCTCCATGTTTACTCGCTTGGAATTTGTAGTTGTTGTTTGGAGGTTTTGTCAAGGTTGAAAACTTAATTTGGCCATGTCGTGTATTATATGTAATTTTGCATACTTTAAGGAGACAAAAAGATGAGTGAACTGCTTGACCAACTGAATGAACCCCAGCGCGAGGCGGCATCATGTACCGAAGGCCCTGTGATGATTATTGCAGGTGCAGGTAGCGGCAAGACTCGCACGTTGACCTACCGCATTGCACACTTGATGGAGAAGGGCGTAGACCCGTTTCATATTCTTGCACTGACGTTTACGAACAAGGCCGCCGATGAGATGAAAGAGCGTATCATCAAGTTGGTGGGTGGCGAAGGGCGCAACCTATGGATGGGTACATTCCACTCGGTTTTTGCACGTGTTCTGCGTGCCGAGGCCACCAAACTGGGCTACACGTCGAGCTTCACTATCTATGACACCGATGACTCGAAGGCCGCTATCAAACAGGTGGTCAAGCTACTCAATCTCGACCCGAAGACATACAAACCCAACTTCGTGCTGAGTCGTATTTCGATGGCCAAGAGCAATTTGCTGGGGCCTAAGGACTATCAGGAAAACCCCGAGATTTACCAGACCGACATCGACTCAAAGCGCCCTGCTATTGGGCAGATTTACCAGATGTACGATCAGCGGTTGCGCAACTCAAACGCGATGGACTTTGACGACTTGCTGTTCAACATGAATGTCTTGCTGCGCGACTTCCCCGAGGTGCTGCTTAAGTATCAGCAGCGTTTCCAGTATATTATGGTCGACGAGTATCAAGACACCAACTATGCGCAGTATCTGATTGTCAAGAAACTGGCGGCCCGCCAGCAGAATATCTGTGTGGTGGGCGACGATGCACAGAGTATCTACGCTTTCCGTGGGGCAAACATACAGAATATCTTCAATTTCAAGCGCGACTATCCTAACATGCAGCTCTTCAAGCTCGAGCAGAACTACCGCTCTACGAAGAATATAGTTAATGCTGCCAACAGCATCATCAGCCGCAACCGCGACCAGATACAGAAAGAGCTCTGGAGCGACAACAGCGAGGGCAACCTCATTCGTCTGATTCGTGCCGTTGACGAGCGCGATGAAGGAACGCGGGTGGCCGATTCGATAATGAACTACCACTTGGGCGAGGATGCCGACTATCGCGACTTTGCCATCCTCTACCGACAGAACTCGTTGTCGCGTGCCATCGAGGATGCGTTACGCAAGATGAATATACCATACCGCATCTATCAAGGTCTTTCGTTCTACGGTCGCCGCGAGGTGAAGGATGTGTTGGCCTACATGCGCATGGTTGTCAATCCGCACGACGACGAGAGTCTGGTGCGTATAATCAATTATCCTGCTCGTGGCATAGGACAGACGACTTTGGACAAGATACGTGTGGCCGCCGCAGATAACGACGTGAGTATCTGGACGGTGCTGGAGAATCTGGAAAACTTCGGCCTGCCAATCAGTAGCAGTACTGTGCAGCGCTTGACAGAGTTTATGTATATGATTAAGCGCTTCGAGTCGCAGGTGCACGACACCGATGCCTTTACGCTTGCAAAGCAGATTGTTTATGCCAGTGGCATCATCAAGGCCCTGCGCGAGGAGGACGACCCCGAAAGCGCCGAGCGTATCGACAACATCGACGAGTTGTTGAATGGTGTGCAGGAATTCTGCGAGGGTTCGGAGGAGGGAAATCAAGGTCAGGAGGCAGTCGGTGCGGAACAAGGACTTAGAACTTTGGACGAGTTTCTTCAGCAGGTGCTGCTTTATACTTCGGAGGACAAGGACAAAGATAAGGATGCCGACAAGGTGAGTCTGATGACTATCCATGCAGCCAAGGGCTTGGAATTCCCATATGTGTATGTGGTCGGCATGGAGGAACAGATATTCCCGTCGTTCCTTGCCATGTCGCGTCCTGAGCTCGAAGAGGAGCGCCGCCTGTTCTATGTGGCGGTGACCCGAGCCGAGAAGCAAGTGACTTTGAGCTATGCACAGAACCGTTTCAATAACGGGCAGCGCACCAGTGGTGAGGTGAGCCGTTTTATCGAGGAGATAGACACCAAGTTTATTGAAATGCCAGCTGCACGGCGTGGGTTCGCCGAAGCGGGTACTTTGCCACGAGCCTTCTTCAATGCCGGCAAGCCTGCCCAGAGTGCGCCTAAACCCAAGACTAACCAAAGTGTTTCAAAACCTCGGACAGCCGTCGTGCCCAACAGTCCAGCGCAAATAAACAGCATCATGCCTGGAATGAAGGTGAGTCACGACAAATTCGGTATTGGCAAGGTGCTCAACATCGAAGGCGACGGCGATTCGCGCAAGGCTACGGTATTCTTTGAAGGGGTGGGCAACAAGCAGTTGATGCTGAAATTTGCCAAACTATCTATCGTGGAGGATTGACTATGAGACTGGTTATTCAACGTGTAACATCGGCATCGGTCACTATTGCAGGAGCCTTGAAAAGTGCCATCGGCAAAGGCTTGATGATATTAATTGGCATTTGCGACGAAGATACCGACGAGGATATCGACTATTTGTGCCGCAAAGTGGTGCAAATGCGCATCTTCCCCGATGCAGAAGGTGTGATGAACCTGCCGATAACAGATATTGCTGACAGTGGCATACTGGTGGTGAGTCAGTTCACCCTCATGGCTTCGACTAAGAAGGGTAATCGTCCCAGTTATTTCCATGCCTCGCGGCCTGAATTTGCTGTGCCTATGTACGAGAAGTTTGTCTTGAAAATGCAGGAGCTGTTTGGAAAAGAGATACAAACGGGCGAATTTGGTGCCGATATGCAGGTGGCCTTGGTCAACGATGGCCCCGTCACTATCATTATGGATTCCCACCAGCGGGAGAGGTTTTAGCGTGTGGCGCTTATCCAGCGGGGTTTGCCGCGGAAGTCTTCATGCACCTTGGGGGTAAAGCCTTGTGCCCTGAACACGGCGCAGGTCTCGTCGGCAAGGGCTTCGTTTATCTCCACCGCCAGCAGGCCGTCCTTGGCCAGGTGCTTTTTGGCGATAGTGGCTATTGCCCTGTAGAACCGCAGCGGGTCGTCGTCGGGCACGAAGAGGGCCAGCGACGGGTCATAGTCAAGTACGTTGCGCTGCATCTGCGCCCGCTCTTTCTCCATGACGTATGGCGGGTTGCTGACAATTAACCCGTAAGGCCCGGTAACCCCATTTATCCCACCAAGCACATCGGCTTCCATGAAACGCACCTCTACGCCGTTGTTTTGGGCATTCTGACGCGCTATTTCCAGTGCAGCGGGCGATACGTCCACCGCTGTTACATCGGCCGTGGGAAAGTTTTTTTTCAGTGCAATGGCAATACATCCGCTGCCGGTACAGAGGTCAAGAATGTTGAATGATGAATGTTGAATAGTGAAATGATTGATTGTCCAATTAACTATTTCCTCTGTTTCAGGCCTCGGTATCAGTACGTCGGGGCTGACCTTTATTTTGCAGCCGCAGAAGTCTGTGTAGCCGATGATATGCTGTATGGGACGGTGTTTTTTGAGGTCTTCTAATGCCCAGTGGAAGCGCAGCAGGTCGCTCTGGTCAATGGTTTGCTCCCGCGAGGTCAGCAGCCGCACTTTGTCCCAGCCGAGGAAGGCCTCGAAGAGCATGTCGAGAAACACGCCCACCTCGCCGCTGCCGTACATGCCGTCCAGCTCTTCGTGGAAGAGCCTGACGATATCGCGCACACGGTTACTTCGGAAGTGGAGGTTGGTGGTATTCATATTTTATAACGATTAACCAATAACTTTTACTTCCTGCCAAAGTCTGCGGGGATCTCACCCCAGTGGTCGGTGTCCCACTTGCGTATCTCGGTGGTGTAGCTGTTGGTGCGGAGCCAGTTCTCGGCACGGTGTATGTAGTCCCATAGCTCGGCGGTCGAGGCGTCTTCGGGTAGTTTGCTCTTGCACACCTTCTGGTGCACCCAGCTGATGGCGTTGACAGAGTCGCTGTAGATAATCTGGTTGAGGCGGTGCTTCTTGAGGTAGCTGAGGCCGTGCACTATGGCCAGAAATTCGCCGATGTTGTTGGTACCCTTCTCGGTGCGGTAGTGGAAGACGCGGGTGCGCGTGGGGATGTAGATGCCCTGGTATTCCATCACGCCGGGGTTGCCGCTGCAGGCGGCATCGACGGCCAGCGCGTCGAGGACGGGCGGGTTGTCGGTGCCGGGCTTCACGGCAGTCATGCCGTTCTCGTCGATGGTGAGAGCCGAAGGCTTCCCGCTCTCCACTCTCCGCTCTCCACTCTCCACTCGGACCACGCTGCTATACGGCAGTCTTATCGCCGCCTCGGCCTCGGCCATGCTGTCGAAGCCCTTGTACTGTGCCCCCTGCACGCCCACGACCTGCTCCTTGCACTCGTCCCAGTCGGTGTAGATGCCCGGTTTCTTGCCCTGCCACACCACGTAGTATTTCTGCTTCTTTGACATATCCTTTCGGCGTGCAAAGATACGAAAGTTTTTCTATATGGCGAAATATTCGTATATTTGCACCCGATTATGGAGGCAGTACCGTTCATAGGCATCGACCGGCACCGGCTGGGGGTGGACGGCGTGGGGGTGACCACGCTGGCGGCCTTCCACGGCTGTCCGCTGCGCTGCAAGTACTGCCTCAACCGACGCTGCCTGGAGGCTCCCGACGGTCTGCCACGCTACACGCCACAGCAGCTCTACGACCACGTAGGCATCGACAACCTCTACTTCATCGCCACCGGGGGCGGCATCTGCTTTGGCGGCGGAGAACCGCTGCTGCGCATCGACTTCATCGAGGCGTTCCGCGCCCTGTGCGGCAAGAGCTGGAACCTCACCGCCGAGACCTCGCTGCAGGTGCCAGCCGAGAGCGTGCGCCGCGCCTGCGCGGTGGTGGGCGATTTTATCGTCGACATAAAAGAAAGCGACCCCGACATCTACCGCGCCTACACCGGCGGTGACACCAGGCGCGCGTGGGACAACCTGCGGCTGCTACTCTCGCTCGTCGGGCCGGAGCACGTCACCGTCCGCGTCCCCCTCATCCCCTCCTTCAACACCGAGGCCGACACCGACCGCACCGCCGACCGCCTCGCCGCCCTCGGCGTCACCCGCCTCGACCGCTTCACCTACCGCACCACAAAGGAATGCCAGTGGCATTCCAATAGCGAAGCAAAGAACAATAATCCTTAATAATCTACGTTATATCAACATGACACTCTTGAAGAACAATCCTATACTGGCAGCGATATTCACGGCTGTTTTCTGCCTCATTATTCCAGCCATGGCTACGGGACAGAACAACATCGTTGGCAGAACACAAACAGATACCATTTCGAAGTTGAAATCGGCACCCACCATCGAAAAACGAATTGTTTTTATCCATAGTGATTGCGGAGGGTTATTGCCATACTATCCTGATGTTGAATACGTATGGATGCCCCGGCGTATTGTAAAGCTCCCACAACCGCCGTCGTCTGTCCTTGAACAATACACCAGCGACAAAACATTATACGAAAATCGCAGGCTTCCTCCTTTGGTCGAAATAGAGGAAGCGGACGGCATCAAAATAATCAAAAAGGAGACCACCAATGACACACGGGAAGAACATCTGCAACCAATTGAAAGAGGTCCGCAAGCGCATTGCGGAGGAAAATGACATACCTCTGGAGATAGAGGAGTGCAGCTACAAGGGCGAGTGCCGCGGCACCTGTCCGCGCTGCGAGGCCGAGGTGCGCTACCTGGAGAACGCCCTGGCCGAC
>JAFSLX010000053.1 GCA_017448185.1 Bacteroidales bacterium | reverse complement strand
TCGTTGTTCAGTCGTTCACTGAACAACGACTGAACAACGACTGAACAACTGCTGAACAACAGAACTGGAAGTGGTGTTGAAAAAAAAGTATTTTTTCACATTTTTTTGTTGGTAATTCAGAATTTTTTTGTATTTTAGCGGTGTCAAAAAACGTGTTTTTTTGACGCTGAAATTTGAATAAATAATTAAAATACAAAGATATGGAACTGAAGAAAAATCCCAAGGCCGACCTCGAAAAACGCAGAGGACTCTATTTGGAGATAGGTTTGGTGGTGATTCTGGTTGCCTCGCTGGTGGCGTTCAATGTGAAATCTTACGACCAGGAAAAGGTCGAGGTTGTACAGCGCACCGCCATGGATGAGGTTGAGGACATCGTCATCCAGACCCAGCAGGAAGAACTTCCCCCTCCCCCTCCCCCCGAAGCTCCCGAGGTTGTGACCGAACTCAACATCATTGAGGACGATGCCAAGTCGGATAACGAAATCGGTATCGTCAACGCCGAGGTTACGGACAAGACTGAGAACATTGAAATCACCCCGGTTGTCGTCGAACAGGAAGAGGAAGAGGACGAGCAGGTTATCTTCCAGGTCGTTGAGAACGACCCCGAGTTCCCCGGCGGCCTCGAGGCCATGTACAAGTTCTTGGCCCAGAATATCAAGTACCCGCAGCTGGCCCGCGAGAACAACATCACCGGCAAGGTGTATGTGACCTTTGTGGTCGAGAAGGACGGCTCGGTGAGCAACGCCCGTGTGCTCCGTGACATCGGAGGCGGATGCGGTGCCGAAGCTATCCGTGTGGTGAAGTCCATGCCCAAGTGGACCCCTGGAAAGCAGCGCGGTAAAGCTGTCCGTGTGCAGTACAACCTCCCGGTCAACTTCAACCTGAACTAATTTTCGATTTGTTTTATTTGATTTAATGTGTGTTAAAGGGGTTGATGCATGAATAGTGTGTCAACCCCTTTGGCGTTTAGACTTGCAGACCATTAAGCTTTGATTAGTGTAAACAACCTGTCGGTTCAGTTCACCGGCACCAACCTCTTCGACCACGTCACCTTCAATATCGGCGACCACGACCGCATTGGACTCGTTGGCATGAACGGTGCCGGCAAGTCGACGCTGCTCAAGATACTCTGTGGCTGGCAGGAACCCGAAAGCGGCACCCTTGTCATGGCTGCCGGCCAGACGGTGGGCTACCTGCCGCAGGAGATGGTGCCCGATGCCGTTGGCACTGTCCTGGAGGAAGCCATGACGGCTTTCAGTGTGCTTGATGATCTCGAGCGCGAACAGGAACGCCTCACGGCCGAGATTGCCGAGCGTACCGACTATGAATCAGCCGAATACACCCGCCTGCTGGAACGTCACAACGAAGTGACCGAGCACCTCGCCCTCCTCGGTGGCAGCCGCCGTCAGGAGCAGGCCGAGAAGGTGCTGCTGGGCCTTGGGTTCAAGCATTCGGACTTCAACCGTCCTGTGGCCGTCTTCAGCGGAGGCTGGCAGATGCGTGTCGAACTGGCCAAGCTTTTGCTGCGGCACCCCGATTTCCTGCTGCTTGACGAGCCTACCAACCACCTTGACATTGTCTCAATCCAGTGGCTCGAGAATTATCTGGCCAACTACAGCGGCGCCGTGGTGCTGGTCAGCCACGACCGCACCTTCCTCGACAATATCACTAAACGCACCATCGAGATTACCGCCGGCCGCATCTATGACTACAAATGCCCTTACAGCGAGTATGTTGTACAGATGCAAGAACGTCGCGCTTCGCAAATGGCACAGCTTACCAACCAGCAGCGGCAGGTGGCGCAGATTGAGGCATTTATCGAGCGTTTCCGCTACAAGGCCACCAAGGCAAAGCAGGTGCAGAGCCGGGTGAAGATGCTCGAACGCATGGAGGAAATCAAGGTCGACGAGGTATCGACCGAGAGCATCCATTTCCAGTTCCCACCCGCACCCCACAGTGGCAAGATTGTTGTCGAGGCACAGCACTTGGGTAAGGCCTACGGCGAAAATCAGGTGTTCGACAATGTCGACTTCCTGCTCACCTCGGGCAAAAAGGTGGCCTTCGTAGGCCGCAATGGCGAGGGCAAGTCGACCATGGCCAAGATTATCGTGGGCGACATCAACGACTACACCGGAACCTTCCGCCTTGGCGCAGGGGTGGCTCTCGGCTACTATGCACAGAACCAGGCGGCTATGCTTAATCTCGACAAGACTGTTTTCGAGACCATTGACGATATAGCGCAGGGCGACATACGCCCCAAGATACGCAATATTCTCGGCAGCTTCCTTTTTGACGAAGACGACATCGACAAGAAGGTCAAGGTGCTCAGTGGTGGCGAGAAGGCGCGCCTTGCATTGGCTAAGCTACTGCTCACACCGAGTAATCTGCTTATTCTCGACGAGCCTACCAACCATTTGGATATGAACTCGAAGGACATCCTGAAGAATGCCCTGCTTCAATACACCGGCACCTTGATTGTGGTGAGCCACGACCGCGACTTCCTCAGCGGTCTCACCGACGAGCTGTATGAGTTTCGCGATGGTGCGGTGCATGAGTTCAAGGGCGACATCATGGAGTTTCTGGAGGCCAGCCAAAACAATCAGGTTACCCAGAATACATCGAGTAGTCCGAATAATCAGAAAGCTCCTACCGCTTCCAAGCAGGCTTACGAGCAGAGCAAAGAGCGCGAGCGCGAACGTCGTAAATTGCAGAATGTCGTCAAGCAGAAGGAACAAGAGATTGAGGCACTTGAGAGCGCAATAGCTGCCAAGGATGCCATCCTTGCTACCGGCGATGCACAATCACCAGATTTCTACAAAGAATATCAATCCCTGAAAGACCAGCTCGACCAAAAGATGGCCGAATGGGAAGACGCAGTCATCGCCGCCGAACAATAAAAAAGAGTTTATCGTTTTATCAGTTGTTCGGTGTATTCACCTTGCGTAGTCGTTATTTTTACTATGTATACTCCAGTAGTTAGGTGAGAGATATCTATTTGTTCGGTTTCACTTTGAAGTTTTCTGGAGAATACAATGATGCTTTTATCGTCAAGGATGTTAAGCGTATATGGTGCAGGTGCATGAATTAATAATGTATTTTCGGCAGGGTTGGGGTATATTGTCACAGGTTGTCTTTCGAATATAGGAATACTAACAGGGGAGGGATAAATGCTGTCGGAAAACAGAAGGAAATGCAATGTGTCGTTGGCTGTGACTCTAACTGTGTCTCCCGCACTGTTAAGTTTTTTTCCCATAGTGAATAGTATCATGTCGAAAGGGAGGGACGGGTGAGGATATTGGTTTGTTGTAGGTCGGAGTGTGAGTGAGATACTATCGTTTTCTGTTAGGTGTAGTTGATGATTGATATTTGTTATTACCATACCGCTGTTTGTGACGCAAGTGAAATGTGCCATGTTTAAGGCTGACCCTGCAAAAGAAATATCAACCTGTGCATCAATGAGGTTGGCCTCATTCATGCTGAGGAGGGCGGAGTAGTGTTTGTCGGGTGCAATGGTATCAAGCATGTTTGTTGGCCAGATATTAAAAGGAATATAGTTTTCTTCGTTAGAAATAAAACTATTACCTTGAAGAAAGACACCTGATCCGTAACCATTGTCATGAACATTGCAAATGGATATATGCATGTGGTAAATTTCGTTAGGAATAATATCGGCTACAGCTAATAATTTTTGGGTAAATCCATCATATTGGATTCCTGTAGGGTCTGTGTTAGAAATATAGTAGTTGGAATATTCGTAATAGCATCCATTGGTAGACGGGTTGCCACCTGAACCAGGATTTACAGAGTTGATGGCCACGGGTATTCCATTGGGGGTTCCGTCAGATATTGTGTTTGGAATTATAGCAATATTACGCGTGCAGACATGCCCTGTTTCAGGGTCGGTGCCAGTGACAAGGAATGCAAAGACATCATTAAATGCAGAACAGACATATTCAGGATATTCTTCAGATGCGAAGCAATAAAGCACAGAAATAGCGTCACCACTGCTGACAAAATCGAAATCGAGAGTGGAACATGAGGTGACATTAGTTTGTAAAAAAGAAGCTAATACATTGTCATGAAAATTGTTGGTTCGAATTTCCATGTTATTAGAATTGTTCGGCCCCACAGCTACGTTTATGTCACCGGTAGTAAGAATAATGCCTGAGGCCATTTGGAGTTTGGGAAAACCATTGGAAACAAAGCTACCAATACTATTTTGAGTAATGTTGGTATTGCCGTTGTGCTGTACGTTAAAAACGTGAACCCCATCGCCAATCATGTGGGTGTTTAGGAATGAATCAACATCTTCACCTTGGGCGGAAAAAACAGAAATGTTTTGACCGTAGATTCCTAATGGAAATGTTGCCACAAGAATAAGGATGATTGCCTTTTTCATAATGAGTATATTAAACCGCTTCGCCGGCAGCGTGGCCGGTGGAGAAGGCTATTTGGAGGTTATAGCCGCCGGTGTCGGCGTCAAGGTCGAGGAGTTCGCCGACTATGTAAAGGCCGTTGATGAGGCGGCTCTCCATGGTTTTGGGATTGACTTCGTTGAGGGCTACACCGCCTTGGGTGACGATGGCCTCGTTCCAATCATGGGTGCCGATGAGGGTGAAGGGGACACCTTTGAGCCAGCGGCACAGTCGGCGGCGCTCGTCGCCGTTTATCTGGTTGAGGCGTTTGTAGTATTCAATATGCAGTTGTTTCAGTGCGAAAGGAATAAGCTCGGCAGGAAGCCATAGGCGTAGTGCATCGTTGAAGACACGTGTGCCGTTGGCGGCGAGGTCTGCTTGCAGGCGTTTGTCGAGTTGCTCAGGGGTGAGGCCTGGCTTCAAGTCGAGCGAAGCGATGAGTGTTTCTCCAACATGGAGAGCTCTTGTGACGATGCGGCTGGTGCTGAGGACAATGGGACCGGCAAGGCCATCGTCGCAGAAGGTCATCTCGCCTATTCCAGATTTGAAAATCAAGGTGTTTGAGGAGGTGTCAAAGATGGAAAGCTGTACGTTCTTCAGTTGGAAAGCAACCATCTCGTCAGAAATTTTTTCCTCACATTTCAGTGCCACCAATGAAGGTACGGGATCGACGACGGTATGGCCAAGCTCACGGGCCATGCGGTAACCAGCGCCGGTCGAGCCGGTGGTGGGGTAGGAGAGACCGCCGGTGGCAAGCACTATGTGGCGGCAGGATATGCGTTCGCCCCGCTCGAGGATTACGGCTGTGGCTTGGTTCTCATAGGTCTCTATGCTTTTGACGGTTGTGTTTTTGCGGATAGTGACATTGGCATTGGATTCCAGTTCGTTGATGAGGGCGAGAAAGACGTCGAGGGCTTTGCCGGAGGCAGGATAGACGCGGTTGCCACGTTCGACGACGAGTTCCACGCCGCGTTGTTCGAACCACTCCATCAGTTCGCGGTTGAAGAAGCGGCCGTAGGCGTTCCGTAGGAAGCGGGCGTCGCTGCCGATATGCGGCAGTGTGTCGCGCAAGGTATTGGTATTGGTGAGGTTGCAACGGCCTTTGCCGGTGATGCGAAGCTTGCGTCCGGCCTGGTCCATCTTCTCGAGCAGCAGCACCCGCCGACCACGTTTGGCCGCTGTACAGGCGGCCATCAATCCCGAAGCACCGCCGCCAACAACAATTACATCGTAATCCATCTTCCGTCAGACCTTTGCTGCCACATCGATATAGTCCTCGGGGTGGATGCAAAGGACCGGAATCTGCGACTTGTGGACAATCTGCTGGGCGTTGGTACCAAGGAATATCTGCGAGATAAACCGGTCCTGTTCAGTGTTGATAACCAGCAGGTCGGCCTTGATTTCGTCGGCATAGGCCAACACGGTGTCGCTATAGTCGGAGTAGGGGCGAATCTCGAATTTGTAGGCTACGTTTTCGCGCTCGAAGAAGTCGATGCTTTGCTGCACATAGGTGCGCAGGGTGCCCTCTTCCTCCTTGAGGTCGAGCAGGCCGAGGATGTGCACTTCAGAGCCGAAGACTTTGGCCATCGAGGCCGCGGGTGGCACCTTCTGGCGGGAATTGGCATTGACGCGCAGGGGTACCACAATGCGTTCGAGCTTCTTGTGGAAATCGTAACCCTGACGGACGGTGAGGACGGGACAGGGACTGTCCTGCACAATGCGGACAGCCTGGCTGCCAATCCAGTATTTCTCGAAACCGGAGGCTCCGTTGGTGCCGATGATAATCATGGTGGCTAATTCGCGTTGGGCGGTGACGGCGATGGCCGGGGCCACTTTGCCGTTGGTGATTTGCCAACGGATATGCCCTTTCGTCATAGAGCCTTGGTACTTGTCGCACAATTCCTGCAGCTTGTCCTTGGCCAGGTTGGTCATGATGTCAAGCTGTTCGTCGCTGAAAAGCAGTTTCTCGCGGCGAGCCCATATAAGGATGATGTCGCAGCCAAGACGGTTGGCCACGTCGACGGCCAGTTCCAATGCCATATACGAACCTTCTGAAAAGTCGGTTCCAACGATAATCGGTTTCATTTTTTTTTGCTATAATAATAGATGTTTTATTATGTACAACGACATTTTATCATTTTTATTTTGCCAGTCGGATAAAAAATAGTATTTTTGCACCATGAACGAAAGTCTCGATAACCGTAGTATCTCTGCGCAGGAGAAAGATATAGAGCGTGCGTTGCGCCCTTCGGGGTTCGACAGCTTTGCCGGTCAGAAGCAGGTGGTGGAGAATCTGAAAGTGTTTGTCCGTGCCGCCAAAGATCGTCAGGAACCGTTGGACCATGTGTTGCTCTACGGCCCTCCGGGTCTCGGTAAAACCACACTCAGCAATATCATCGCCAACGAATTGGGTGTGGGCATAAAGACCACCAGCGGCCCTGTGCTCGACAAGCCCGGCGACCTCGCCGGCCTGCTCACCTCGCTGCAACCCAACGATGTACTTTTTATCGACGAGATCCACCGCCTCTCGCCCGTGGTCGAGGAATACCTTTACTCGGCCATGGAGGATTTCCGCATCGACATCATGATCGAAAGCGGTCCGGCGGCTCGTTCTGTCCAGCTCAACCTCAAGCCTTTCACCCTCATCGGTGCCACCACGCGCAGTGGCATGCTCACCGCTCCGCTACGTGCCCGTTTCGGCATCAACTGCCGGTTGGAATACTATGACACCGAGACGCTTACCAAGATTGTCAATCGTTCGGCCTCGCTGCTGCAAGTGAAGATTACCAGCGAGAGCGCCATCGAGATTGCCCGCCGTTCGCGCGGCACTCCCCGTATAGCCAACCGTCTGCTGCGCCGCGTGCGCGACTTTGCACAAGTGAAAGGCGACGGCACCATCACCCTCGACATTGCACGATTTGGCCTGCAAGCACTCAATGTGGACCGTAATGGATTGGACGACATGGATATCCGCATCCTTACCACCATCATCGACAAGTTCAAGGGCGGCCCCGTGGGAGTCAATACCATTGCCACTGCCGTCGGCGAGGATGCCGGCACTGTCGAGGAGGTCTACGAGCCCTACCTCATCCAGGAGGGCTACCTGATGCGCACCCCCCGCGGACGCGAAGCCACCATGCTGGCTTACCAGCACCTCGGCAAAATCAAGCAGGGCACCCAGCAGGAGCTCTGGTAGTTGCCTCGGCGAATTCCGCTTTAACAAGATGTAGATACAGCGTCCCTTGTTCGGCCGTTGTTCAGTCGTTGTTCAGTCGTTGTTCAGTCAATCACTGAACAACGACTGAAC
>JAFSLX010000087.1 GCA_017448185.1 Bacteroidales bacterium | reverse complement strand
TTATTCAAGTTTCGCAAGTTCCTAACTTGCCTGTTTTAATTGATAAATTTCAACGAAATGACTGAGTTTGTCCGATCGATTCAAAAGCGTATCGAAGATGTCCTCATCCTCGATGTTGAAGCACTCTGCGATTTCGCGGACAATCTCCAGTATCATATTCCAGATTCTCTCAGTGAGAGTAAGCTCCACGCTACTCATGGTAGCATCCTTAAAGAGTCCGCCAACGGTCTCGTAGTCGGAGAAGCGTCTTGCCGTAGAGAGCAGATTGTATTGCATGGCCGTGATGGCAGTCATTGCAATCTGCGAGGAAAAGTTGCGCATCTGGTACTTTCCCAGCCCGAGGTTCCCCTTACTTTCCTTAAAGACGACTTCCAGAGACCAGCGCCTGGAGTAGATCCTGTAAGCCTCGAAGAAGTCCAGCTTGCGGTTGGTGGTGATGAGTCCGTTCCACTTTCCCCACTTGCTGCGCTTACAGAAAAACAGGCGGACATTGCGACCGGCAAAAGCCACGTCCACAGTAATGTACCAGCATCCCAGACGACGGCTGTACTTGCGCCCCTTCTTGGGATGGTCGAAAAGGGCGACGAGCTGGTTGGCGGTGTACTCCTCGCCTTTATATATGTACTTCGTCTTGCCCATCTTGATCATACCAAGATAGTGGCATCTGGCGTGACGGGAAGTGATGAACAGGATGACCTCCGCACAGGCAAACCAACTGTCGGCCAGCACGTAGTCGAAATGAATCTTGCGCTTGATAATGCGACGTATCATCTCTATCATCAGCGTAATCTTGCTCTGATTGTACTCTTCAACACGTTTGGCAGTATGGGAGCTGGCGGCATGTTCTTTGGAGAAACGGGCGTCAAGCTGCTTCTGCTTCAGGCCGTGATTCCCCTTCTTGCCAGCCTCGCCGACAAGGGCAAAGTCGAGCAGCATCTGGCTCATACCATCTGTGATGCCGACGAACAGACCCTTGAAGCCGAGCATCATCGAGTGTGTCACATGGGAGTATATCTTGCCGATAAGCTCCGTCTGAATGCCCCGCTTGGGATAGTCCGTGTCGTCCACCATCAGGCAGACCGGTTCCGAGCTGTCGCTCGTCCGCTTCTCCTGAATCTTATTCCAGAGCTGGAGCGTAACGGTGGCAAGAATCTTGCGCCAGTCATACGACTCATTGGAAAGAAACCGATAGAACACGTCCTTCTTGCAGTCGAACAGGCCGCTTAGCGAGGACTTACTGTAGTTATAAGCATTACGAATCATGAAACAGGGAAACAACATCAACAGTCCGAGCACCTGCAGCTGCGTCAGCTTGCAGTTGCACTTGCTTTCCTCACCGAAAAGCCGTTTTTCGGACAGCCGGAGAATCTTTGTCATGTCCATTATCGCATTCATTGCACTCGTGGCATCATTTTCTTCGAAAAACTTGCCGATCTCTGAAAAAATGTTTGTACCTTTGTCGCTGGGCATAGGGCTTAGTATCTTTTTGTTTGACACCTCAAAGTTACTAAATTTCCGCGACATACGGAAATCCCTGTGCTCTTTTTTGCGGCTATATCTCAACTAATTTTTAACTTGCGAAACTTGAATCAATTATCAATTGTCCATTGTCAATTGAAATGATGCCTGTGGTCTCGTCGCTGTCGCCGAAGTTGAGCACGAAGCGGCGGGCGTTGGCACCGGAGGCGAGGTCGCCGGCGGTGATGTCCTTCAGACGGAAGACGGCGCGGCAGGAGCCGACGGTCATGTTAGCCGAAGGATAGTAGAGTTTGTTGTCTGCCCCGAGGTAGAGCACACTGCGGTTGTTGGCCTTCAGGTTGACGGGCGAGAACGAGCCTGAGAAGTCCACGTAGTCGGTGGTGACGGGTGACAAACCATCTCTGATGGTGACATCGGTGAAGACGGGATTCGTGATATCAGTATCCAATGCCCACTTCACGATGTATGGCACTCCAGCACTGATGGCTGCCAGGCTGCCGGAAGTGAATTTGAGTGTCAGCGTACCGGAAGCCCCGTCAAACTCCGACGATTCGAGGGTCTTCACCGTAGCACCTTCAAGCGGTGTTCCTGTGAAATCCCCCAGGCCGAAGGGCAGGCACAGCGTGTTCCAGGAGCCGTCCTTGTAGAGCGTGCGGTCGCTAAGGGTGACCGTGTTCACACGCCTGTCAGACTTGTCATCGATGGTTTCTTCATTGCCAGAATCATCGGCCAGCGGAGAACTTTCTACCGCCGGCAGGGTATAAGCGTTGGTGAACGTATAGGTAGCACCGTTGTTCACATAGGTGGCTGTGGCGGTCTTGACATCCCCGTCGGTGGTATAGCTGATATTGGTAACCTCAATGCTGCTCATATCGCCACACTGGATGTTAAGCGTGGCCGTAGCGTCAGGTTCATCTTCGGTTCCAGTAGAAGTCCACGTCCAAGTGGGCACGTAGCGGTAGCGATAGCGGGGGTAATAGCTCCAGTTGTCAGTGGGTGTTACGACATCGCCTACTTTCGTCAGCGTCATCTCCTCTGTGTCCTTCATCTCTATGCCGTCACCCTCTGTCCACGACGTGGTGTAGCCCATCAGCGTGAGTCCCTCAGTGGCACTGACGGCAGGAATGGTGAACGTCTGACCCTTCACCACCATCATCGCGACGCGGTCGACATAGCTGGTGCTACCCGCTGCCGATGCACGGTGAAGCGTTACGCTCCACAGGTCGGCCGTGGCGTCGTGCGGTTGGCCACAGGCGCAGGGATTGTCACTGTCGTACGTATGGTCTTCTTCCCAGGTCACGCCGCAATACTTGCATGTGCGGCTGTGCTTCGTGCCATCGATGAAGGTGTAGATGAAGTTGTCGTCGTGTGAGCAAGGGAATATCGTGAGGTCATTATCGCTTCCCATAATATAGCAGGTCTTGACACGGTCGGCAGCAACGACTGGGCCAACCTTCGTGGTCACCCTCATGCCGGTGGCTATCTCCACAGAGCCAGTAACACACTGACTTTTGCCTCTACCTGCTTCTCCACCTGACGGCATTACAGTGCCTCCATAGATATGTAAGTCGCCTGTATAATTAAGCCTGCCGCCACCAATTCCAGCACTATTAATTTCAATATTATCTCTGTCTCCATCTCCAACCCCAGAATCCTTGTAATAATTACTGCCTTTGGCAGAGACGTTGCCACCGTAGATATAGACAGAACCGCCATTATGCTTATTACCGCCTCCGATGCCGGCTCCACCCTCTATTCCTTCTGCTGAAACATCGCCGCCGTAGATTTTAACAGGTCCGCCCTGACTGCCAGTATAACCACCTCCGATACCGGCTCCGGCATAGCCTGTCGCTTCTACTTTGCCACCATAGATGACGACCTCACCGCCGATACCATGATTGATGCCGCCACCGATACCAGCCCCATTACCATCACTTGTAAATGAATATGACTTTGCCCTGACATATCCACCGTGGACATAGAGGCTTCCTGAATTTTGATTTTTACCGCCACCGATACCCGCAGCCCCATTAAAAGAAGCACCGTCGCTATAGTAGTTATTCTCAGCATACAGTTGTCCCATGTTATCACCGTCGCTTTCTGAGTAGATGTAGAGTGAGTTGCCCTGCTCCAGTTTGATGTGCCTACAGTTCAGGTTACAGCCGTCGGCGAGAATGAGATGTACGTCGCTGCCCACGATGGTAAGCGCCTGATATTCTACGTTGCCAGTCACCACATAGTAGCCGTTGGTCAGTGTCATCCAACCATCAGGGTTATTGCCCTCTATCGGGGTGCTGACCTTTGTCACCTGAGTGGTGACCACCTGCTTGTTAGTATCATCCCATGAGCGGACATTGAAGGTGGCGCTTCTGCCAAAAAACAATTCGTCGCCGTCCTGCGCAATGCTGTATTGCTCGTTGTCACTGCTGAAGAAGGTTGCGCCGTCTGCCGAGTTGTTGGTCTCGTAACCGCTGGTGATGGTGCGACCACTCTGGAGGATGCTCACGCCGATGTGGCTGCCAGTCAGTGCGCCCGTCACGGTGAATACAGTCTCGCCGTCGAGATAGACATTGTTCGCCTCGCTGCCCTTCGTGTTCCCAGAGACATCGACCGTGCCCTGAATGTTGAGCACGCAGCCTGGGTAGTTGAAGATGCCTGCGCCGCGGTCGCCGCACGTGTTGCCGGTCACTGTGCCACCCTTGATGGTCAGCGAGGTCGGATAGCCGTCGGCTGTAGCCGGCGCATTGTAGATGCCGCCGCCGTTGCTGCTGGCCGAGCAGCCCGTGATGGTGCCGCTCTCGAAGGTCAGCGTGCCGTGGTTGCAGATGCCGCCACCGTTGATGGCCTTGCCGCCCGTGATCTGGCCGCTGTCGTTTCCGCTGCCGTCCTTCACGGTCAGTTGGCCGCCCGTCTCCACGCGGATAACGTTGCCATCGTCAGCATATTCCGTCAGCGAGCGCGACAGTTTATGCCCGTTCAGGTCGAGGGTCACGTTCTTACCGTTTACGATGTTCAGCCGGCTACCCAGCGTGATGTCGGCTGTCATCTTGACCGCCTTGTTGCTG
>JAFSLX010000052.1 GCA_017448185.1 Bacteroidales bacterium | reverse complement strand
TTCTTTTATCGCTATCTTTGCCATGGATTATCATATTGATTTACAAATGCAAAGATACGAAAAATATCCGACATGGCAAAATAAAACTGCAACTTTTTGCAAAAAAAAGAGAGTGCCCCAAAACTTATGGGACACCCTCTTGTTTATTGTGTTAGTTCACACTTCGGTTTAGCGACGGCGGCCTTCGCCGTTGCCGCTGGAGCGGCGCTCGCCACTACGGTCGCCACCTTCACGACGGCCATGACCTCCGCGGTCACTGTCCTTGCGGGGACCACGGTCGCCACCTTCGCGGCGCGGGCCACGGGCAGGCTTCTCCTCCACATAGCCTTCGGGCTTGGGCAGGAGGGCCTTGCGGCTGAGCTTGATCTTGCCGTTCTTCTCGTCGAAGGCGATGACCTTCACCTGGAACTCGTCGCCTTCCTTGATGAGGCCTTCGAGGGTGGCGGGATGACCCCACTCGTACTCGCTGATGTGCATCAGGCCTTCCTTGCCGGGCAGGAACTCCATGAAGGCGCCGAACTCAACGATGCTGACGACTTTGGCGTCGAAAACATCGCCCACCTCGGGGACGGTGCAGATGTCCTTGATCCACTTGAGGGCGGCAGCGATGTCGTCCTTGTTCGACGAGGCGACGTCGACGATGCCGAACTCGCCTTCCTCTTCGATATTGATGATGGTGTTGGTCTCGGCCTGAATCTTCTGGATGACCTCGCCACCCTTGCCGATGACGGCACCAATGAAGTCTTTCGGGATCTTGATCTGCTCGATGCGGGGCACGAAGTCCTTATAGTCCTGACGGGGCTCGGGGATGGTTTCGAGAATCTTGTCGAGGATGTAGAGACGACCCTGGCGGGCCTGCTCAAGGGCCTTGGCCAGCACGTCGTAGCTGAGGCCGTCGACCTTGATATCCATCTGGCAGGCGGTGATACCGTCGCGGGTACCACAGACCTTGAAGTCCATGTCGCCGAGGTGATCCTCGTCGCCGAGGATGTCGCTCAGCACGGCCCACTTGTCACCCTTCGAGATGAGACCCATGGCGATACCGGCCACAGGCTTGCGCAGCTTGACGCCGGCATCCATCAGCGCCATGCAGCCGGCGCAGACGGTGGCCATAGAAGAAGAGCCGTTGGATTCGAGGATATCGGAGACCACGCGGATGGTGTAGGGGCATTCCTCCTCGGTGGGCAGAACCTCCTTGAGGGCGCGCCAGGCCAGGTGGCCGTGGCCCACCTCGCGGCGGCTGGTGCTGCCGGAGCGTTTCACCTCGCCGGTGGCGAAGCCGGGGAAGTTGTAGTGCAGCAGGAAACGGCGGGTGCCCTCGATGACGGCACCGTCGATCTTCTGCTCGTCGAGCTTGGTGCCCAGGGTGCAGGTGCTGAGGGACTGCGTCTCGCCGCGGGTGAAGATGGCGCTACCGTGGGCCGAAGGCAGGTAGTCGGTCTCGCACCAGATGGGGCGGATCTCGTCGAGCTGACGGCCGTCGAGACGGGTGCGCTCGTTGAGCACCATGTCGCGCATGGCCTCGCGCTCGGTGTCGTGGTAGTAGCGGTCGATCATGAACTTGATCTCGTCGGTGAGGGTCTCCTCGGTATAGTTGGCATCGATGAACTCCTGCTTGATGGCGGCGAAGCCGTCCTCGCGCTGGTGCTTGTTGGCGATGCCCTGCTTGCTGAAGTCGTAGCACTTCTGGTAGACGGCGTCACGCACACGCTGGCGCAGTTCCTCGTCGTTCACCTCGTGGCAGTATTCGCGCTTCTCGGTCTTGCCGGCCTCCACAGTCAGCTCGTCGAGCACGCGGCACTGGATCTTGATGGCCTCGTGGGCGGCCTTGAGGGCGTTGAGCATCACATCCTCGCTGACCTCCTTCATCTCGCCTTCCACCATCATGATGTTGTCGGCGGTGGCGGCCACGATGAGGTCAAGGTCGGCGCGCTCGATGTCCTCCATGGGGGTGTTGATGACATACTTGCCGTCAAGGTAGCTCACGCGCACCTCACTGACGGGACCGTTGAAGGGAATGTCGCTGACGGCGAGGGCCGAAGCGGCAGCCAGAGCGGCCAGCTGGTCGGGCATGGTGTCTTTGTCGCCGCTGATGAGGGTGATCTGAACCTGTACCTCGGCGTGGAAATTGTCGGGAAAGAGGGGACGCAGGGCACGGTCAACCAGGCGAGCGATGAGAATCTCATGCTCCGAGGGACGGGCCTCGCGCTTGAAGAAACCGCCGGGGAAGCGGCCCATGGCGGCGTATTTTTCTTGATAGTCAACGGTGAGGGGCATGAAGTCGACATTCTCGCCCACCTCTTTCTTCGAACAGACGGTGGCCAGAAGCATCGTGTCGTTCATGCGGACCACGGCAGCGCCGTCGGCCTGTTTGGCCAGCTTGCCAGTCTCGATTTCGATCATGCGGCCGTCGCCGAGATCGAACTTTTTAGTGATAATGTTCATTTTTTTATTGTTTTCGTTTACTTTACCGCAGCCTCGGGGACCGTCCCCGAGACCCATAAAAGTGTTAATATTCAAATTACTATCTCCATCGTCGGGCATCAAAAGACCGGCAAAAAGAAAGTGCAAATATACGATAAATTCCTGACATACAGAAAAAAGATTTCGCCACATGGGGAAATTTACGTATCTTTGCATCTCCAAAGGGACGCTGGCAGCCAGCCTGTACACCAGAAAAGATACAACAATATGGACAAAGAAATCAAGAACATAGACCTCACCCAGTGGCAACAGGTGGGCGAAGGGGGCAACGGAAAAACCTACGTGAACCCCTCCACCCCCGACGTCATCCTCAAGGTCAACAACTCGCGTCTGAGCACACGCCAGGCCGTGGAACGGGAATTCAACGTCTCGCGGGCCGTGAAAAGCCTGGGCATCTCGGTACCCGAAGCCAAGGAAATGGTCCGCGTGGGCAATGTATACGGCACCATCACACAGCTAATCAAACCCAAACAGTCGCTCGGACGCATCTGCTGCGACACCCCCGGGCGCACCGAGGAGATGGCCTCCCTGCTCTGCGCCCGCGGCAAGGAACTCTTCGCCACCCCCTGCGACACCGGTTTCTTCCCCAGCCGCAAAGCGCATCTGCTTCAGGCCCTGAACAAAGTGCAGTTCGTAGACCGCAAAACCCTGCACAGCCTCGAAGCCTTCGCACAGCGCATCCCCGACACCACCACCTGCCTCCACGGCGACTTCCAGATGGGCAACCTCATCCTCTCCGGCGAACAGCACTATTGGATCGACCTCGACCGCTTCGGCTACGGCGACCCCATGTTCGACGTCGGCCACCTCTACATGCTCTGCAACGTCTACTCCAGCATGAAGTATGTGCAGGGGCTTTTCCACATGACGCAAGAGCAGTTCCACCGCTTCTGGGATGCCTTCGCCCGCGCCTACACCGGCAGCGCCGACCACACCGACTTCGACCGTCAGGCAACATGCTTTGCCTGCTACGACGTGGCGCTCCGCTACGCATTCGACAAACTCAGCCTGCCGGGGAAAATCTTCCTCGCCTTCTACATCCGCCGCCTGGCAAAACATTTTTGACCCCCTGAGGCACGATGCCTCTACCGGGAGACGCGGCAGGCAGCGTCTCTACGGAGGGGCAATAAGACATTTTGCCACATGGGGGAAAACGCATACTTCTGCAAGCCAAAAACAGACATTAAACCATAAAAAGGCGCCGAAAAGTAGTTCTCATTCTCAGTTATTCACCAGTACTTCTTCAGTGTTTCTTCAGTGGATGACTGAAGAAACACTGAAGAAATACTGAAGAAACACTAAGGAAAAGAGCACCCTAATAGGGAGTATTATACTGACGACATGTATATAAATTCCAAAAAGTTTTGCCATGTCAAAAAAAAATCCTACTTTTGCAGCATTGTATTTCGATCACGATGCAGAAGGTTTCCATATATAACTCGCTGATTATCACCCCCCCCCGCGAATTAACAACGAGAGGTGAAACGATTGATTTGTGCCCTGCCGTGCGCCTCTGGCGTGCGACGGGCTTTGCTTTTTTGCCTTTGAATTGTATTCAGATAAATAAAAAATATTAATAAATAAAAAGGACAAAAAAAATGAAGAAGCTCTTTACGATGCTCGCCGCCATCCTCACCCTCTGCGGCGCCAGCCTGTTCACCTCCTGCAGCAAGGACAAGGAGGACAACCTCAGCCTCGCCGAGAAGCTTGTCGGCAAATGGCTCTACGTCGAAGCCGACGGCGAAAAGGTCGAGACCGAGGAATCGACAGTCTCCACCTTCGTCATGGACGGCTCCACGCTGAAAGGCTACATCAGCATCTCGATGAAGCAATACGGCCTCTGGGCCTTCCGCCATCCCATCGAGGTGGCCATCGACGGCGACAAGATGACGCTCACCATGCATGAGGGCGACATCACCACCGTCGAAGAACTCTCCGACATCACCATCTCCGACGAAGAAATGGTCTACACCAGCACCTACACCGTCATGCGCAACGGCCAGGTGATCAACGACGACACCGAGCCATGCCGCCTGCGCTGCGTCAAGGTGCACGACGACTACTCCCAAATCATCATCGGCCGCTGGGAAGGCTCCTACACCAGCGACGAGCCCGGCTTCGAGCCTGTGCCCTTCTGCGAGGAATACCTCGCCGACGGCACCTTCATCGTGTACACCCTCGTCGACGGCCAGTGGGTGCCGGCGGAGGCGGACTACACCGAATACTTCGTCGACGGCAACCTCGTGTGCACGCGCTGGAAAAAATCCGGCAGCGAGGAGGAGCGCGAGAACTGCATCTTCACATCCTACGAGAACGGCATACTGACCGTGAAAGAGGTGGTGGAGCACAACGGCCACCTCTACACCGAGACCTCCACGCTGACGAAAGTCAGCCAGTAAGCGCGGTATAAACGAACCAAAAAACATTAACGACAATGAAACGGAAATCATTCCTGATTCTCGCCCTGCTCTGCGCCTTCGCACAGGGGGCGCATGCACAGAACTACGACGTCTGGGACGGCCACTCTGAACAGCAGCCAACAATATATACAGGGGGCTATTGGGTTTTAATTGACAACGCAGCCAATCTCGCATACGTCCGTAATCATTGGAATGATATTGCAAGCGGTGAGAATCCATACTACAAAATGGGACTCTATTTGAGGGCCGACCTCGACATGAGCGCCGCATCGTGGATCCCTTTGGGGTTTAATGATCATGACTATGAGGGCACATTCGATGGCAACGGACACACCATCAAAATAAGAATTGAGGGTGGCGACGACAACGGACGGGCTTTGTTCGACGAAATTGATGAATGGGCCACAGTGAAAAACCTTCATGTCGACGGATACATCAATGTCGGCGATGCGGAATATGTGGCCGGCATCGTCAGCGACAACGACGGTTTGATAGAGAACTGCTGGGTGAGCGCCAACATTACTTCCAACCATTATAATCCTACTTTTGATGCTGACCTGGGAGGTATCGCTGGCCAAAATTCGGGTCTTATACGGTACTGCTGCATGACGGGGAATGTGACGAACACCGCAGGAAATTCCGGAGTGGGGGGATTAGTGGGACGCAACAATGGACGAGATTACATGCGTTCTCCTGGTCAGTCCTTACACGCAGGAATCTATCACTGCACCTTCTACGGATCCGTGTCGGTCGACCATGCCCAGGACAGCAAATACGTGGGCAATAATAA
Source organism: Bacteroidales bacterium (assembly GCA_017448185.1). GTDB lineage: Bacteria > Bacteroidota > Bacteroidia > Bacteroidales > P3 > Colimorpha. The sequence goes on along the minus strand of JAFSLX010000052.1, from coordinate 14,222 downwards.
TGGAAGTACCCACTATCAGTACGACGCGTTCAATCAAACCGAATACGACAGTGCCAGCGGCAACGACATGTATCGCCGGGCCATCAAGTATCCCTATTCCGTCACGGTCAACACCGTAGGCCCCGGCTCCATCCGAACCGAGGCTGCCGGCGAGTACGACGTGCCGGGGACGTACCCCAATGCAACCTTCACGCTGCACGTGACGTCGGGCTCGGTGGCGCGCGTCACCATCACCGATGCCGACGGCACCCTTCGCCTGTGGCACGGGCAGGCCACTAACACGACAAGTTTTCAGTTCGTCATGGAGCGCAAAAACATCACCGCCAAGTTTGTCTTCTACGAGAACTGGCCCACGCAGGGCACCGGCACCGTGGAAAACCCCTACCTCATCAGCAGCGCCGACGACTGGAACAAGTTCGCCCACAACGTCACCTACGGCCGCAGCTACAGTGGCCAGTACGTGAAGCTGACCAACGACATCAGCGTGACTACCATGGCGGGCGGCTACCAGGCCGACGACAACTACCAGCCCTTCAGCGGCACCTTCGACGGCGACGGCCACACGCTGACCCTCAACGTGAACAACCAGAGCCGCTTCGCCGCGCCGTTCAAGTGCGTCAGCGGCGCCACCATCAAGAACCTGCGCACCGCAGGCACCATCGACGGCACAGGCAACGCCGACGGCAAACTGCTCGCTGGCATCATTGGCGTCAGCTTCGGCAACACCACCATCACCGGCTGCCGCAGCAGCGTGACGCTCACCACCGACTTCGGCGAGGACGCCGCCCTCGCTGGCCTCGTCGCCGGCACGAAAGGCGGCAGCCTCACCATCAGCGGCTGCATGTTCGACGGCTCGATGACAGGCAGCAGCAACACCCGTTGCGCCGGTATCGCGGGCTATGACTATCCCGAATGTGGCGGCACCACCACCTCCATCAGCGACTGCCTCTTCATCCCCGCCACGCTGACCATCTCCACCGCGGACGACAGTTATACGAAGACCTTCACCCGCGACCCCGACGCCACCATCACCAACTGCTACTACACCCAGACCCTCGGCGCGGCGCAGGGCACGGCATGCTATTTCGGCGCCGCCACCGTTCCGAACACCTTCGGCGACACGGTGACGGACTACGGCGTGGTGAAGGCATACGCTAACGGACTATTCTTCAACGGCAAGTACTACTATTCCGACGCAGGTTCGGAGGAAAACCCTTACATCATCGACAGCGAAGACGCCCTCGCCCGAATAGCCCCCATTGTAAACTCTGGCGTGTTTGACTTTGTAGGCAAACACTTCAGCCTGATATGCGACCTCGACTTGAGCGGGCGAAACTGGACACCCATCGGCAACAATGTGGACACCTCGTTCAGAGGTAATTTCGACGGAAACAACCATACCATCAGCAACTTAACAGTCAATAACCCCTCCGGAGACTACAATGGACTCTTCGGTTATGTGAAAGGAGTGATTCTTGAGCCCGGGGGGAATGATCCAGGTTGCGATTACATTAGAAACTTCGTTGTGAAGAACGCCAATGTGCGTGGCAGAAACTATACTGGTGGCGTTGCGGGTCATGTGCTTGGAAAACTTATATTCGAGAATGTCATTCTTGACGGCGCCACTGTCGAGGGAGCCGATTACACAAGTGGCTTCATAGGGTTCGCGGAAGGCATTCAAATTTGGCTTGCATCTATGGATGCCTATAGTCCTCTAGATGTCCAGAATTGTCTTTTCATCAATGGTTCCGTCACGGCAAATAATGCTGCCCATATATATAGTTCATTTGATCACCCCCGTTCTTCTTTTGTGATGTTTGGTGAGATAAGTACTCATTCCTTCTTCACCAGCTGCTATTTCAACAATGTTGTCTATAATGGTGCTGCTGCACAAGAAGACTACTATAACGTGCAAGCCTATCCCGTCATTGTTAATGCACCGTCAAACATCAATTGCGAATTCCTCTTTGCACCAATCTATGTACCAGGGCAGGCGGTACCGGATAACTATGTGAGCGCCGCAGGCATAGACTACAACGGAAACTATTATATTCCTGGCACAACACCGTTCAGGTTGTCATATAACGACTATCAGTATAGGGTCACCAGCGTGAAAATAAATGGCGTTGAAGTGGGTACCAACATAGGTGAATACGTCCTCAACGCTGGCGGCAGTCCTATCGACTCCTACACCGTTACCGTAGAGTATGAACCCGGATTAACAGGCTCCGGCACCGAGGACAACCCCTACCTCATCACCAGCACTGAACTTTGGGATTGGTTTGCCTTCACGGTGAGTCAAGGTAGAAACTACAGCGGCAAATTCGTCAGACTGGATGCCGACATCGACATCTCCACCACGGTGGGCCTGCGCGGCGACAAACCCTTCAGCGGCACCTTCCTCGGCAACCGCCACACCATCACTGCCAACATCAGCAGCACGACGACCGGCACCGGTGTCAATGAGCAGGGCGTGGCTCCGTTCCATTACATCAACGGTGCCACCATCAAGGACTTGACGGTGGCGGGCACTATCGCCTCGGCAAGCTACCACACCTCGGGCCTCGTGGGCTTCGCCGACGGCACCAACCTCATCGAGAACTGTGCCGTCACCGCCACGCTCAACATCAGCAGCGACTACGCCGGCGGCCTCGTCGGCCACGGCCGAACCTCAACCACCACCATCCGGGGCTGCGTCTTCGCCGGCACCATCAACGGCGTGGACGGCGACCGAAACAACATCGGCGGCATCTGGGGCTGGAGCGACAGCGGCACACCTACCTTAGAAGATTGCTTAGAGGCTGGTACATACACCAATATTGCCTCTATGCACCCCATGGGCCTGCAAGGCGGCAGCGGCACCATTACCAACTGCTACTACGTGAACCCGCAGGTCGGCTCGCCCCAAAACGCCTGCACCGTCAGCGGCGCCATACAGGCGCTCACCGATGCGGAGATACTGCCTGTAGGCGATCCCACAGCCACCTACAATGTCAGCGGCATCACCGTTTACGTCAACGGCATCAACCACGATGACACTTTCTATTATCATCCCGACAGGAACGTCAAGATTACAGGCCTCAAGTGGTACGCCATCGCCACGCCCATGCACGACGAGGGTCAGGACAACGAGAGCATCAGCGGCGTCACCAACCTCACCACCGACAACTACGACCTCCTGCGCTACAACGAGACCACCGGCACCTGGGAGAACCAGAAAGCCAATGGCAACGCCACAGGCTTCACCACCCTCGAGCCCGGACGCGGCTACATCTACCGCTGCAGCGCTCCCCGCACGCTGACCTACACCGGCGTGCCCAACAGCAAGGAGTCCTACAACGTCAGCCTCACGGCCTCCAGCGCCGCGGGCGACCTCAAGGGCTTCAACCTCGTGGGCAACCCCTACCCCTTCAAGGTACTGCTCAACCGTGCCTTCTATTCGCTCAACGCCGACGGCACCTGGCAGGCACACCCCGACGGTGACAGCCTCCTCGTCGGACAGGCCGCCCTCGTCTACGCCACCAGCAACGAGCCCCTCACCTTCTACGCCGCCACCCGCAGCACCAACTCCGGCATGGATGCCCTGCCCGCGCTGCCCAAAGCCCTCTGCCTCGGCGGTAACACCCAAGATTCCTATTCGACCCATTCAACCCATTTCGCCCATCAGGACGGCAACAGCATCGTCGTCACAGGCACCGGCACCCTCCAAGCCTACGACATCATGGGCCGCCTGCTCTTCCGCATGGAACTAAACACTGAACACTTAACACTGAACACTTCCCTCTTCCCCTCGGCGGGCGTCTACCTCCTCCGCCTGGGCGACAAGAGCCAAAAGATTGTCATCAGATAAAACAACAACAGAATTATTATTATGAACGACAACAGAGACAACAAAGACAACGTGCAAAACGCAACATGCGTTTTGCTGCCGGATGCGGAAGCCCAGCCGACGCGTGTCGCGGAGGCAGAGTTGTCCATGTTGTCTATGTTGTCGTAAAAAAAAACGTATTATGAAGAGTAAGAGCAGTATCAGCTAAAAAAACAACAATAACAATGAAACGAAAAATATTTATGATTCTCGCCCTGCTCTGCGCATTCGCGCAGGGGGCATGGGCGCAGAATGAGTGGGATGAGGTCTATGCCCTGACGCAGACCACCTCGGCAAACTGGACTGCCCTGAATGCGGGTTCCGCTACGGGGCAAACGCTTGGCAGTGCAGGCGCCACGTCGTACTATTACATTACTGGCGACCTCAATTTTGCCAACAGCAACGCTGGCGGCAGCGGCCTAACCATCCAAGGCACGGTGTATCTCTACATCCCCTCCGGCAAGACGCTTGCCACCACAGGAGCCAACGCCAGCGGACAGACGGGCGCCGGTGCCGGTATCGAACTGGCGGCAGGCAACACGCTCTACCTCGTCGGTGGCGGCACGCTTAATGCCACGGGCGGCAACGCCGCCAACGGCGGCAACGGCGGCAACGGCAGTGACGCAGAATGTACCTATGATGAGTCTATTCTCGGTGGCTCAGGTGGAACTGGTGGCAATGGCGGCGGCGGTGCCGGTGCAGGCATCGGCACACGCGGCGGTAACGGCGGCAATGGCGGTACCGGCGGCCAACGCAACGGTTCTTACGGACAAGAGACCACACAATATGGCGTCGATGGCAATGCCGGCAGTGCCGGTAGTACTGCTGGCGCTATGGGCAATCTCTATATGGTTACGTCCTCCTTCAATCTGTCAGCCACGGGAGGCCAAGCAGGATCAAACGGCACAGGTGGCAATAGAGGTCTCACCGCTTCCCAGCACCCCGGCTCAAATGTATATATGGCATCAGGTGGCGGTGGCGGCGGCGCCGGCGGCTTCGGCGGTGCAGCCAGCAACATCGGAACCGGTGGCCCCGGCGGTGGCGGTGGCGGCGGCGGTGCCGCTGGTAACGTTGCCTGGGTGGTTTACTCTGGAACCGCAAATGGTTACTATCATGCAGGAGCAAAAGGCGGTCACGGCGGCACCAATGGCAATAACACATCGGCCCCCGACGGTACTTCTATCGAGTTGGACAATCCTAAACATGCGGATATCCAAGCGGGCGGCTTGAGAGATAATGCCAGCGACTATAGTGATGACGCTGGCTGGGAGAATGGCAACGCATGGCATGACGGCGGTGCTGGCGGCGCCTGTGGAAATACCAGCACCAGTATTACCATAGTCACCAGCGAGATGACCACTATGACCTCGGGCATCTATACGGTATTAACGGATGTCACCATCTCAAATCGTATCACCATCGAAGGCAACGTCGTGCTGAACCTCGGCGAAGGTGCCACCCTCCACGCCCCCAAAGGCATCGAAGTGGACCACAACAACTCTGCCAACCTGACCATCAACGGCCCGGGAACCCTGACCATCGACGGCTGCGACTATGACAAGTCAGGCATCGGTTCCATGCGCGTGGGTACCATTGTCATCAACGGTGGCACCATCAATGTCAATGGCGGTGCAGGAGGAGCGGGCATCGGCGGTGACCATCATAATACTATCGGTGGCTACATCACCATCAATGGTGGCGTGGTCAATGCCACTGGCGGTAACCTTGCGGCAGGCATTGGAGGCGGAGATGGACCAGGCTCCGGAGATGATTTCAGATATTTGGGCCTTTGTGGCGACATCATCATCAATGGTGGTCAGGTAACAGCCATAGGTGGACTTAGTGATATGGGTGAATATAATGGTCCCGGCATCGGCCCAGGCAATAATTTTCGCCAGACAGAAACCGGTACTCTGACACTTGGATGGACCCATTCAGAAGACTTTGTCTATAGCACTGGCTATGTAGCAGATCCTAATGCACCGTGGAGAACCCCTATCCATCAAATCAGCTTCGTCGCCGGCAAACAATTTATGATTGATGGCACAGCAACAATAGCCACAGCAGAAAACCTCAAAAGCAGCGGCACGACTAAAATTGTGCCATACGAAGCAGGACAACAAACGCTTTCCGGCTCGGGCACTGATGGAGACCCCTACCGCATCAGCAGCACTGCCGATTGGAACAAGTTTGTGCATAATGTCCTTGATGGCAACAGCTACAACAGCCAGTACGTGAAGCTGATGGCCGACATCGACATTACGAAATGTGTGGGCGTCTACGATGACAACGCAGCAAATGCCCGTCCTTTCAGCGGCACCTTCCTCGGCAACGATCATACGATCACCGCCACGATTACCGACAACCTTCATCGCGGCACCGCCCCCTTCCGCTATATCAGCGGTGCCACCATCAAGAACCTAACCGTGGCAGGCACCATTGCCTCCAACCAGTATCACACGTCGGGCCTCGTGGGCTTTGCCTCTGGCACCAACCTCATCGAGAACTGCATCGTCACCGCCACGCTCGACATCAGCAGCGACTACGCCGGCGGCTTTGTAGGCCACGGACTGACATCCACCACCACCATCAAGGGCTGCATCTTCAGCGGTCACTATAATGGCAGAGATATTGTTGACCACTATGAAGCCACTTGGGACCACCACACAGTACCAGTGTACCGCGGTCCCAACAACATCGCTAGCTTTTGGGGCTGGAGCGACTCCGGCACACCCACCCTTGAAGATTGCCTGGAGAAAGGCACCTACACCAACATCGGGTCCATGCACCCCATGGGCTTGCAGGGCACTACGGGCACCATCACCAACTGCTACTACCTGAACGCACAGACAGGCTCGCCCAGCAATGTCTGCACTGTCAGCGGTGCCTATCGCGCCTACACCGTCAACACCGTCGAGGGTGAGATGCTGCGTCCGCTGGTGTTGGTTGACGGCAATACCTACTACACCCCCTGCCTTATCGCCGTCGACGACTACTACCACCGCACCGGCAGCTCCGTCGGCGTCACGCCCGTCGTGACAGCCTCCAACGGTACGCCCCTCACCTTGGGCACCGACTACACGGCAACCTTGAACGGCGAAGCCGTGGCAGCATTCCCCATCAACATCACCACACTGGGCGCCAAAACCTTCACCATCACGGGTCTGGGCAACTGCAACGGCTCGAAGAGCATAAGCTTCATCGTCTATGGTTTCGATGGCGAAGGCACCGCGGAATCCCCCTATATCATCAGTAACACTGACCAATGGGATGCTTTTGCCAGCGAGGTCAATCTTGGCAACGCCTGCAGTGGCAAGCACGTGAAGCTGACGGCAGACATCAGCGTGACAACGATGGTGGGCTATCGTGTGAACGACAGCGACAACAAGCCCTTCAGCGGCACCTTCAACGGCGACGGCCACACCATCACGGCTACCATTGAGGGCAACAGCAACCAGGGCAACGCTCCCTTCCGCTACATCGACGGCGCCACCATCCGCAATCTCACCATAGCAGGCACCATCGCCTCCAATCAATATCACTCGTCGGGCCTCGTGGGCTTTGCCTCCGGCACCAACCTCATTGAAGACTGCATCGTCACCGCCACGCTCAACATCAGAAACAATGATGCTTACGTCGGCGGTTTCGTAGGCCACGGCCTATCGTCAACCACAACTATCAGGAACTGCATCTTCGCCGGTGGCATTTACGGCATCGACTGTTATCCCCGCTATGCTGGCAGTTTCTGGGGCTGGAGCGACAATGCCACTCCCACACTTGAGAACTGTGTGGAGATGGGGCATTATAACGATCGCGTCATAGGGATGCATCCAATGGGCCTGCTTGGCGGCACAGGCACCCTCTCCAACTGCTACTATAAGAATACACCGACGCGTAACCCCACCAATGACTGGACCATCACCCCAAACAGCGACTATGGCAGAATCTACACCGAACCTTCCGACACAGAGATTCGTAAGCAGATGACGTCCCTCGGCTTAACGATATATTCGGACAATTGTTCTGTCAGTGGAGTTAATGCATTCCACTTCAAGAATGATATTATCACGCCCGTTGTGGCAGAACCATACAACAGTACACCTCTCACCCTAGGCACCAACTACACGGTTACGCTCGACGACGAGCCTGTAGAGTCGTTCCCTATCACACTCACCACAATAGGCAGCCACACCCTGGTCTTCAGCGGCACGGCCCCCTATATGGGTTCAAAAAGCATCACGTTCATCGTGTACGACCAGCTTGATGGAGAGGGTACATCCGAAAATCCATACACCATCAGCACTACTGACGACTGGAATCTCTTCTGCTCACAAGCGGCAAATCTCGACACCTACAGCGGCAAGTATGTGAAACTACTGGCTGACATCAGCGTTTCTGAAATGGTAGGCAGTAACGAGGGACACTCATTCCAGGGCATATTCCTCGGCAACGGCCGTACGCTGACCTTCACGAAGGGCACGTCAGAGAGTCCTTTCGGCGAAGAATGTTGCGCCCCGTTCCGATACGTCAAGGACGCCACCATCCAAGACCTCAAGGTGGCGGGCCGCATCTACACCTCACAGGAGTACGCTAGTGGTCTTGTTGTTCGCAGTTATGGCACGACGAACATTACCAACTGCCAGGTCGGCATCGTCATCTACAGCACAGTCTATGACCAATACCCTTGGCATGGTGGTGTGGTTTCCACTCCATACGGCACATTAAACATTACGGGATGTGTGTACAACGGTCGCCTGCTGAGAGATTGGACTGGTGCCCATTTCTGCGGCGGCATTGTGAGCAATGGCTCCAACGCAACTATCAACTGCAACAATGTACTCTATGTCCCGAGCGCCAGCATTCCATCGGGCTGGTATAACATCAACTATGGCTACACATTTGTGCGCGGCGGTAATCCTACCATCACCAACTGCTACTACACCGAGACGATGGGCCAAGCCCAGGGCACACGTGTGTACTCCATCACCGCAGGCGACTACGTCACCGTGGCCAACGCTGGAGCCGTCAGCTACGAGTACAGCGTCAGCGGCCTGACCTTCTACACCGCAGGCCTCCAGTACAATGATATGCTCTATGCCGCCAGCGGCAACGCGGTGAGCCTCAACCTGAACTCCTCCGCGTCCTCGGCAGAATACCATGCCAGTGCCGGAACCCTCAGCGGCTCGGAGAACCCCTACACGCTCACCATGCCGGGCGGGAATGTCGTCATTGGCATGCATGCCCTGCAGGACATCGGCTCCACCGTGTGGTACGCCATCGCCACGCCCATGCACGACGACGGACATGCCTACGAGAGCACCGTAAATGTCACCAACCTCACCACCGACAACTACGACCTCCTCCGCTACAACGAGACCAGCGGCACGTGGGAGAACCAGAAGGCGGGCAACGGAGCCTTAGGCTTCTCCAACCTCGAGCCGGGCCGCGGCTACATCTACCGCTGCAGCGCTCCCCGCACGCTGACCTACACCGGCGTGCCCAACAGCGGGGAGAGCTACAGCGTCAGCCTCACGGCCACCAGCGCCGCGGGCGACCTCAAGGGCTTCAACCTCGTGGGCAACCCCTACCCTTATAAGGTGCTGCTCGACCGCGCCTTCTATTCGCTCAACGCCGACGGCACCTGGCAGGCCCACCTCGACGGTGACAGCCTCCTCGTCGGACAGGCCGCCCTGGTACACACCGCCAGCGCTGAAACTCTCACCTTCTTTGCCGCTACCCGCAGCACCAATCCCGGTACCAAGGGCTACATGCCCCCACTGCCCAAAGGCCTCTGTCTCAACGGTAACACCCAAGATTCCTATTCGACCCATTCAACCCATTTCGCCCATCAGGACGGCAACAGCATCGTCGTCACAGGCACCGGCACCCTCCAAGCCTACGACATCATGGGCCGCCTGCTCTTCCGCATGGAACTGAACACTGACGCAATGACGCACTTACACATTAACGCATTCCCCTCGGCGGGCGTCTACATACTCCGCCTCGGCGAAAAGAGCCAAAAGATAATAATCAAGTAAATAAGACAGAACGATATGAAAACGAATAAGTTTTTAGCAGTAATGCTTCTGGCGGTGCTGGCCGTCGGCTGCACGAAAGATGCCAGCCACATCCGCATCATTTCAGAGAATATGGATGGTGGCTCAAAGATATGGGTCGACCCAACCGTCGTCAGCGCCAGTGCCACATGGATTGATGGCGAGACCATCGACATCAACAGCGTCACATACACCATCGATGAAAGAAACGACAACTTCTATCTTGATGAAGTACCGACCGGTGCAACACGCTATGCCGTCTATCCTGCCACGACAACCGCCAATGGCAACGACGTCGAGGTGACAAACAACGGCAGCTCTGGTGCCACGATAACCTTGAACCGTCTGGCCGTCAACTTCCACGACGGAGGCCACGACATCATCTTCCCCATGGCTGCCGTGGCCGGTGAGAGTGCCGAAACGATGCTCTTCAACCACCTCACTGCAGGCTTCAAGCTTACCCTCTCGGCCTCGTCGGCCACCACGGTGAGTAGCGTCAAGGTGATTGTGTACGGAGATACCGCCGTGGGAGCCATCACGCTGAACGACGACGTCACCTACACCGTCAACTGGGCCGATGACGGCCTGACGACACCCGTAGGCGAAGTGGGGGGCATCACTGGCGACTATGATGCACGTTATGCCAGTGTCATGTACTTCGACATGAAAACCTCCGGCGCTGCCGGTGTAGAGGTAAACTCCACGGGCAAGACATTCTGCATACCCGTCACCGTCACCAATGTCAAGCGCATCTCCGTGGTGGGCTATGGAAATACAGGACAAACTCTCTTCGAGAAGACACAGACACTGGACAATATTCCTGATGTTCTACGCAACACAATGTATACCATTCCAACAATCGTAATATAACAAAGCCATGAATACAAAGAAAAAATATATCGCCCCCGCACTGACTGCGGTATCGTTCAAAGTCGAAAAAGGATTCGCCACCAGCGGTTTCAGCACACTTCAATTAGAAAACGACATTGAATTGATGCAGAACTACTACAACGAGCAAGGACAGGAAAACTGGTACGACGAAGGCGAAAACCTCTTCGGCAGTTGGTAAAATGAGGATTACAAACAAAACACATCCCACAGTCCCCCTGTGGGATGTGTTTTGTTTATGGACATCTCTTGATTAGCACATTAACGCATTCACACATTCACACATTCTTTCTCCCTTCTTTGCCGCCAAACGTACCACATGGTTTTAGAATGGTGGCCTATCCGACGCACACTACGGTGATCTCTCAACGCACCTTCATCGTACCTTCATCGTACCTTCGACGTTTTTTCCCGTTCTACCAATTCGTCTCCCTCCATCCCACCCATTCAACCGTTAACCATGCTACCTGACCTTCAGTCATGGCCTGCGAGCTTGATAAGCAAACCATTAACCTCTAACACATTCACACATTCCGCCTGGCTCCGAATGAGCAAACTGCCTGTGGTCGTTTGCCGGCCTGCGACTTTGTGAAGCAAACGCATTCCCACATTCATTTTTATTTTGCCATATCGTAAATTATTCGTATTTTTGCACTCGATTTTGATTGAAAATCGAGTTTAGAAAACAATATTTTAAATGAAATTTACACAATAATAAGACCATCATGTTACCACGTATTCTCAACCTATCCAACGAGATAGATAGCAGCATCTTCCTGTTCGGAGCCCGGCAGACTGGCAAATCGACCATCCTGCGACAGCAGTTCCCCAATGCCATCTATATCGACCTGCTCGACAGCAGCATTAAAGAAAGGTATCGCCGCGCCCCAAAGCTCCTTTACGAAATGCTGAACGGGAAACCCGAAGGCACGCTGGTCATCATCGACGAAATACCAGAGGTGCCAGCATTGCTCGATGAAGTACACCGACTGATAGTCGAGAGCGGTCTTGTTTTCATCCTTTGTGGCTCCAGCGCCCGAAAACTGAAACGCAAGGGCCACAACACCCTCGGAGGACGAGCCTTCCCTGTCTACCTCTATCCGTTCGTCAGCGCCGAGATACCGGAGTTTGATATCGACAGGGCCGTCACTTTCGGAATGCTTCCTCCTCACTATCTTGCCAAGAACCCTTCTCGACTCCTGGCCGGATATATAAATGTTTACCTGAAAGAAGAGATAAAAGAAGAAGCCCTGGTACGCAACCTCGACGCCTTCCAACGCTTTCTGGAAGTGGCGGCATTGACCGACGGCGAGATTGTCAACAACGCCAATATCGCACAAGATTGCGGAGTGCGTGCCACCACAGTAAACGCCTACTTCGACATCCTCGAGGACACCCTGATGGGGTATCGTATCCCCGCATTCCGAAAGGTCATGAAGCGGAGGCTGATGCAAGCGCCGAAATTCTACTATTTCGATATCGGTGTGGCCAATCACCTGTTGCATCGCAAAGAGCTGGTGCGGGGTAGTGCTGACTACGGCCATGCCTTTGAGCACTTGGTGATTCAGGAAATATATGCATGGCTGCAATACACACATTTGGAAGAAGAGCTATCCTACTGGCACACCTACACAGGCATCGAGGTGGATGCTGTCATTGGCGACGCCAGAGTGGCGATAGAAATCAAGTCGGCGGAAGAAATCCAACGACGTCATCTTAAAGGCCTAAAAGCCTTTGCTGACGAATACCCCGAAAGCCGACGGATACTGGTATCCCTCGACAAACTAAGCCGAACCATCGACGGCATAGAATGCCTCTATGTTCTTGACTTTTTCAAAACATTATGGAATAAAGGATTATAGAATTCCACATTCCCACATTCACGCATTCATTTTTATTTTGCCAATTAAAAGAATATTCGTATCTTTGCAGATTGAAATAAAAGGCTTGAACTTCAAAAGAAAAATATACCTTGATGGATTACGATGATGGTTTTATTTTGCAGAAAGATGTAAACTGGTCTCTCCTGAACGAAGGTCTGGCGATACCCATTTCTGTATATGCCCGTTTCAATGAATGGGATGCATCCATATTGAAACACGGAGCTGGAAAACAGATAAAGGTACTAATTGACGGAGAGTTTTACGACGCAATACTAAAGAACCAAAACTTCGACCAACGAAAGTATCCTGGCCATAAAGATATTATCCAGATTCGTTATTCACCCTCCTCACAAATAGTCGCTAAGCTACGCAGTATCTTTCACGAGAGTTATTCTTACTTATCCACTCTGCGTCAACTAAAGGAGAATCACCATCGCCAACTCATGCTGCCAAACGATATACATGAATACATCCGACTCTATCTTACGCCGAGCCCTGATGTGCTTTGTATGGAATGTTGTTCTAATATAGAGTTCATGCAAGTAGCCAATAAACTTAAAGACATGCCCGAAGAAGTATTTGAACAGAACGACGACGACAAATTCTTTATGGCAGACAAATCGGCTTCGATTGAAGAGAAGCAGCGGCTGGTGAAGTATCGCAAGATTGATCGCAGCATTATCCTAACCTTGAAACGTTTCTATGACTATCGCGACGAAATTAGTGGCGAAAAGATTGGCGACGAATATGGAGATAGTGTAGTAGAAGCACACCATATAGATTACTTCACCTGTTCACAGAATAACGACTCAACAAACATCATTATCATCAGTCCCAACTATCATAGAATTATTCACAAGAACAATCCGAAGTTCAATCGCAAGAAGTTCCAGTTTGAGTTTAAGAATGGTGAGGTGCTGAAATTGAAGTTGTATGAACATTTAAAGAATTGAAATATCAAATGAACACTTTGCCGACATCTAATACTCTCACGATAGAACCATTGACGCGCATTTTCAAGAATACGTCAGCCACCTATAAGTTTTATTGGTTTATGGGAATTCTTGACCTATACGTCAAGAAGGATATGATGCGAATGAATATATGGGACATCATGGTGGAAATGGTCGCCAATGCATGGTATCCCGTGAGTTATTTCCGGTTATCGTTTGGCAAAAGTGACTCGTTGTGTGATGCAATCATATCCCTTCAAGAAGTGCATCAGTTACCGATGAACATTAATCTCAACGAACTACGCAAATGGTTACACTCACACAAGAACGACTCACAAGTCAGACAAACACTCAGTTTCCTTCCGAAGAACGTCCCCTACTGGTTTATGCGTCCGTGGATAGACATTGCCGACACGAAGGAGATTATGCGCCGCTCGCAGTCGTTGGAAAACAATTGCCTATACAAATTGACCAAAGATGATGATACAATATGGGTTGAGTTGAACCCACGCTGGTTACCATATTTGAAAGAAAACTATGTTATTTTGAAGGACTATGCTTATTGGAACCTTTC
>JAFSLX010000051.1 GCA_017448185.1 Bacteroidales bacterium | reverse complement strand
GTTGTTCAGTCGTTGCTCAGTCGTTGTTCAGTCAAACACTGAACAACGACTGAACAACGACTGAACAACGGCCGGACATCGGAGGGAGGGGATAAAAAAAATCCAGGAGGCCTGTCGTGAGGCCTCCTGGATGGCAGATATGTGTGCTTGCTATGTTCAACTGCACTTGGACCATCCGCAATCGGGGCAGGACTTGCAGCCGCCGCTGTAGATGAGTTTGCCGCCGCAGTCGGGGCAGACCTCGCCGGTCTCGGTGCCGTCCTTGATATAGCGCTTGAGGGCGCGGGCCACACCGTTGGACCAGGTGGTGATGGAGTCGACGTCGAAGTTCAGCTTGCCGATGAGCTCGACGACGTTAGGAATGGGCATGCCGTGGCGCAGGATGCCGGAGATGAGCTTGGCGTAGTTCCAATACTCTTTCTTGAACATGCGCGAGAGGCCTTCCATGGTGATGTGGTAGCCGTCGTGGTCGGTGAACTGGAAGTCGTAGCGGGCATGCTCGTCGCCTTTCTCCTTGACGCGGATTACCCAGCCTTTCTCGACCCACTTGGGCAGGAGGAAGTTCTCGGCACGGCCGGTGAAGATTTCGTAGGGACGGCCTTCGTACATGCCGACGACGGCAATCCAATCCTCTTTCTCGTTTTTGAAGCGGACCACTTCGGCCTCAAGCTTCTTGGGGCGCTTGGGGGCTTTGCTTTCGCCGAAACAGTTGTCGGCCTTCTTGCCGCCTTCGTTGGTGCTGACGAGGACGCCGGTGCGCGAACCGTCGCGATAGATGGTGCAGCCCTTGCAGCCACATTCCCAAGCGGTCTCGTATATGCGGCTGACCACTTCTTTGGTGGTCTCTTTGGGGATGTTGACGGTGACGGAGATGGAGTGGTCGACCCATTTCTGGATGGCACCCTGCATCTTGACCTTGGCGACCCAGTCGATGTCGGCGCTGGTGGCGTGGAAGTAGGGGCTCTTTTCGATGACTTTCTGCAGGTCGGCATCGTTCATGTTCATCACTTTCTCGACATCGTAGCCATTGATGCGGAGCCAGTCGATGAACTTGGGATGGAAGACGTTGTACTCCTCGAAGTAGTCGCCGTTTTCGTCCTTGATGACGTTGTGGCCGTTCGACTGGTTGCCGTTTTCGGGACGGTTGATTTTCTTGCGGCGCTTGTAGTTGACGAGGAAGACGGGTTCGATGCCCGAGGTGGTGCGGGTGAGGATGCTGACGGTGCCGGTGGGGGCGATGGTGAGGAGGGCGATGTTGCGGCGGCCGTGCTTGGTCATCTCGGCGTAGAGCTCGGGGTCGGCCTCGGCAATGCGGCGAATCATGGGGTTGTTTTCTTCGCGCTTGGGGTTGTAGATGGGGAAGGTGCCGCGTTCTTTGGCCATCTGAACCGACGAGCCGTAGGCGGCCAAGGCGAGAGTCTGGTGCACTTTGACCGAGAATGCCGTGGCCTCGTCGCTGCCGTACTGCAATCCCATGGCGGCCAGCATGTCGCCTTCGGCGGTGATGCCGAAGCCGCTGCGGCGGCCTTCGAGGCATTTCATCTTGATGTTGAGCCACAGGTCGTGCTCCACTTTCTTGATGTCGTCGCTCTCGGGGTCGGATTCGATTTTATGCAATATCTTCTCGACCTTCTCGAGTTCGAGGTCGATGAGGTCGTCCATCAGGCGCTGGCCCTTGGCGACATGCTCGCGGAAGAGGTCGAAGTTGAAGCTGGCCTCCTTGGTGAAGGGATGCTCGACGTAGGAATAGAGGTTGATGGCCTGCAAGCGGCAGCTGTCGTAGGGACAGAGGGGAATTTCGCCGCAGGGGTTGGTCGAGACGGTGCGATAGCCATAGTCGGCATAGCAGTCGGGAATGCTTTCGCGGATGATGGTGTCCCAGAAGAGCACGCCGGGTTCGGCGCTCGACCATGCGTTGGCGATAATCTTGTTCCACAGGGCGCGGGCATCGATTTCCTTGGTCACGATCGGGTTGGGCGAATCGATGGGGTACTGCTGCACAAAAGGCTTGCCACTGCGGACACACTCCATGAACTCGTCGGTGATTTTGACCGACACGTTAGCGCCGGTGATTTTGCCCTGTTCGAGCTTGGCATCGATGAAATGCTCGGCATCGGGGTGTTTGATGCTGATGGAGAGCATCAGCGCACCACGGCGCCCCCCCTGGGCGACCTCGCGGGTGGTGTTGCTGTAGCGCACCATGAAGGGTACGATGCCGGTCGAGGTGAGGGCCGAGTTCTTCACCGGGCTGCCGCCGGGACGGATGTGGCTCAGGTCGTGACCCACACCGCCGCGACGTTTCATCAGCTGCACCTGCTCCTGGTCGATTTTCATGATGCCGCCATACGAGTCGCTGTTGCCCTGGTTGCCGATAACAAAGCAGTTGGAGAGCGAAACGACCTGATAGTCATTGCCGATACCGCTCATAGGGCTGCCCTGCGGCACGATGTAGCGGAAATCCTTCAGCAGCTGGTAGATTTCCTCCTCACTCATCGGGTTGGGGTACTTCTGTTCGATGCGCGAATACTCGGCGGCGAGACGGCGGTGCATCATGTCGGGGTTGAGCTCGAAGATACGGTCGTCGTCGCGCAGCGCATACTTGTTCATCCAAACATTGGCTGCCAATTCATCGCCGTGGAAATAGTCCACAGACGAACGCATGATTTCCTCTTGAGCGTACTCGCGGCGCTCTTGACGGGAGGACTGGGGGGTTGATTCCGAAAACAGGTCGCCTTGCATGGCCATAATATTAATATTTTTTTCAATTACAATTGTTTACATGTACTTTGTACATCATAAATATGTTGCGAAAATAGTCAGATTTCGCCGATTTTTGGCAGCGAGTTTTCAACAG
This sequence comes from Bacteroidales bacterium, assembly GCA_017448185.1. Lineage (GTDB taxonomy): Bacteria > Bacteroidota > Bacteroidia > Bacteroidales > P3 > Colimorpha. Next base: position 26,476 of record JAFSLX010000051.1, on the reverse strand, counting down.
ACGCCCCCTTGTCGGGGGGTAAATGTTTGAAAGTAAAAAGGGTGGTCTGTTAGTAAAGTGAAAAGTGAAAAATGAAAAGTGAAAAAAGGATGGGAAGGGTGAAATCCGGAGGATAAAAAAGAGAGTTTTTTTTAAGGGTGGCACAATATTTTAAATATGGTTTCGTTAGAAAAATCTATATGTCGAACCAGTATGCCGATAGAAGTCACGTGGTGAAGCTGATCTTCATCGTGGTGGGAGTCCTGTTCGTTGGGCGCCTGGCCATGCTGCAGCTATTCAATCCGAAGTATCGCGAGTTGGCGGCCAGCCAGTCGCTGCGCGAGGTGACACAATATCCGGCCCGCGGCTTCATCTACGACCGCCACGGCGAACTGCTGGTGCACAACGAGGCGGTATACGACCTGATGGTGATACCAAACATGGTGAAGAACCTCGACACAGCCTACTTCTGCCAGTGCCTTGGCATCACGCTCGACGATTTCAGAGAGCGGATGCAGAAAGCGTGGAAATACTCGCCGTTCGCCTCATCGATATTTATGAAGCAGGTGTCGAAAGAAGAGTATGCACGGTTCGAGAACAAGATGTTCCGTTTCAAAGGGTTCTACATCTCGCAGCGCACGCTGCGCATCTACGACCGCCCGATAGCGGCCCAGGTGCTGGGGTATGTGGGCGAGGTGGACCAAGGTGAACTGGACCGCGACAGCACAAAATACTACAAACGTGGCGACTATATAGGCAAGAGCGGATTGGAGAAGAGCTACGAGGAGGTGCTGCGTGGCGTGAAGGGCAAAAAGGTGATGCATGTGGACGTGCACAACCGCGAGATAGGTCCCTACCAACACGGCGCGTTCGATACCCTGCCGGTGGAGGGCTGCAACCTTTACACCACCCTCGATGCCGACCTGCAGGCCTATGCCGAGGAGCTGATGGCCAACAAGCGCGGCTGCGTGGTGGCCATCGAACCTGCAACGGGCGAAGTGCTGGCCATGGTGTCGGCCCCGTGCTACGACCCCAACCTGCTGGTGGGCCGCATACGCGGTGAGAATTACAAGAAACTGAACAGCGACATCGCCAAGCCGATGCTCAACCGTGCCCTGATGGGACAGTACCCTCCGGGTTCGATATTCAAGATTGCACAGTCGATGGTGGCACTCGACCTGGGAGTGATCACGCCCAACACAGGTTTCGTCTGCGACAAAAGCCTCGTAGGCTGCCACAACCATCCGAGTGCACGGTCGGTGCAGGAGGCCATCAAGATGAGCTGCAACCCGTACTACTATCAGGTGTACCGACGTGTTATCCAGCAAGGAAAGTACAAGAGCATCTACAAGGACTCGCAGTATGGCCTGACAGTGTGGCGCGAATATATGCTGCGTTTCGGATTTGGCCAGAAACTCGATATCGACCTGCCCAAAAGCGGTCTGCAGAAAGGCAACATCCCCGACACGGCCTACTACAACCGGTGGTACGGTAAAGAACGGTGGGCCTTCTCGACCATCTACTCGAACTCGATAGGACAGGGTGAGGTAACGGTGGTGCCCATCCAGATGGCCAACCTGGCAGCTATCGTGGCCAACCGCGGCTACTATATCACCCCTCACATGGTGCGATTCTACGGCCCTGACTCGGTGCGCAATGACGAATATTACACCCGCCACGAGACCGGCATCAAGCGCGAATACTTCGACATAGCGGCTGCCGGCATGTACGACGTGGTGCATGTGGCCGGCGGTACGGCCCGGCGTGCACGTGTCGACGGGCTCGACATCTGCGGCAAGACCGGCACTGCCGAGAACTACGGCAACGACCACTCGGTGTTCATCTGCTTCGCACCGAAGGACAACCCCAAGATAGCCATGGCCGTGTATGTCGAGAATGCACAGGGCGGCGGCGGCACCTGGGCGGCACCCATCGCCGGCCTGCTGGTGGAGAAATACCTCAACGGCGAAGTGAAACGCAAAGACATTGAGAAACAGTACAAGGAATTCAACCCTTGCCAGAAACTGCCGTTGACGAGGAGGGTGAAGAAAGCAAAAAAAAGGAGATAGGAATCGATGTACCAAGAGAAACTGAAAATAGACTGGCTGCCCATCCTGTTATGGCTTGTCATCATGCTGTTTGGCTGGGTGAACATCTACGCCGCATGCTACACCGAGACGCATGCGTCGGTGTTCGACTTCTCTATCCAACACGGCAAACAGATAATCTGGATGGGGGTGGCTATGCTGCTGGCAGCGGTCATCATGCTCACCGAGCCACGCCTGTTCTCCAACACCGCTTATCCCATCTATGGCGTGGTGCTTGCCTTGCTGGTGGTTACACTTTTTATTGCCACCGCCACCAAGGGCGGCAAGTCGTGGATTGACTTTGGAGCCTTCAAATTCCAACCGTCGGAATTCGCCAAATTTGCCACGTCGTTGGCACTGGCCAAATTCATGTCGGCCATCGATATCGACATCAAAAAAACACGCACCAAAGTGATTGCCATTGCGCTGATAGCCATGCCGGCGATGCTGATTTTCCTGCAGCACGACACAGGTTCGGCGCTGGTGTTCGCTGGATTTGTACTGCCTTTGTTCCGCGAGGGACTCTCGGGCTCGATACTGATCATCGGCGTGGCAGCTGTCGTACTGTTCGTACTGGCGCTGCTGGTCAACAAATATATTCTGCTGGGAGCCTTGGTGCTGCTGGCATTGTTCTATCTATTTATATGGCTCAACAAGCGCACCGCCCGCGACTATTGGCGCGTGTTGGGCGTGCTGGCAGTGTGCGCCGCCTTTGTCTTCTCGGTCGACTTTGTGTTCAACCACGTGCTTGAAAGCCACCAGCGTGAGCGTATCGACGTACTGTTGGGCAAAAGCGATGACCTGCAGGGGTCGGGCTACAACGTAAACCAGTCGAAAATCGCCATCGGCTCGGGCGGATTCTTCGGCAAAGGATTCCTGAACGGAACGCTAACCAAAGCACATTTTGTCCCCGAGCAGGAGACCGACTTCATTTTCTGCACCGTGGGCGAGGAATGGGGATGGATTGGAAGCACCCTGATTGTAGCGGCGTATATATGGCTGCTGGTCCACCTGGTCTCCATGGCCGAGCGGCAACGGTCGCGCTTCGCCCGTTTCTACGGCTACTCGGTAGCCAGCATCCTTTTCGTGCATTTATTTGTCAACATCGGCATGGTGCTGGGATTGGTGCCCGTCATCGGCATTCCCCTGCCTTTCTTCAGCTACGGCGGCTCGTCGATGCTGGCATTCACCATTTTGCTTTTTATTTTCATCAGGCAAGACGCCTCTAAAAACCAGTTACTTTAATGTCCAAGAAACCCACCAACGAAGAGCATTGCTCGTTCTGCGGCAGGCCAGCATCACAGGCCGGCATGTTGCTCTCTGGCCTCAACGGATACATCTGTGCCGACTGTTCACACCAGGCCGAACATATTTTCAAAGAGCAGAATCTACATATTCAAAATCCGAAGTTCGAAATCAAACAATCGGATATCCCGTTGCCCTCCGACATCAAGCAGTTCCTCGACCAGTATGTCATTGGTCAGGATGCCGCCAAAAAGGTGATGTCGGTAGCTGTGTACAACCACTATAAACGTCTGCGATACAATGCAGAACACGGAGAGAAAAACGATGTTGAAATCGAGAAATCGAACATCGTCATGGTGGGTGAAACCGGCACCGGAAAGACGCTGCTGGCCCGCACCATCGCCAAGTTGCTGAAAGTGCCTTTCTGCATTGCCGATGCCACCACGCTAACCGAAGCCGGATACGTGGGCGACGACGTGGAGAATGTGCTGGTACGCCTGCTGCAAGCCGCTGACTACGATGTGGCAGCCTGCGAACGTGGCATCGTCTTCATCGACGAAATTGACAAAATTGCACGCAAAAGCGAAAACACCTCCATCACACGCGACGTAAGCGGCGAAGGTGTACAGCAGGCATTGCTCAAACTGCTCGAAGGAGCCATCGTGTCGGTGCCACCCGAAGGAGGACGTAAACATCCGGAGCAGAAGCTGATACAAGTCAATACACGCAACATCCTCTTTATTTGCGGTGGTGCTTTCGACGGTGTGGAACGCGCCATCGCCTCACGTATGAAAACGAACATCATCGGCTTCAACGGCGACCAGACCCGTTCAAGCATCGACCGCAACAACATGCTACAATACGTACAGCCGATGGACCTCAAGAAATTCGGTCTTATACCCGAACTGGTAGGCCGCTTCCCTGTGCTGACCCACCTCGAGCCGCTCAACCACGAAGCCTTGCGTCGCATCCTGACCGAACCCAAGAACGCCCTCATCAAACAATATCAGGAACTTTTCAAAATGGACGACATACAACTCCAGATTGCCCCTGAGGTGCTCGACCTTGTGGTCGACCGCGCCGTAACCTACAAACTCGGCGCACGCGGACTGCGGTCCATCATGGAATCAATCATGACCGACCTCATGTTTGACCTGCCCTCGATGAAGAAAGGCTCCACCTACACTCTGACCCGCGAGACAGCAGAAGCAAAGCTGCATATATAACACACTCTCCTCTTATCAGCGCCCTATCAACCCCACTGTCCAATGGAGTTGATACGGAATTGATTTGGAGTTGACTTGGAAATGATATGGCCATAATACCGACCGTCAACCCATTGCCATATGCCATCTGCCGTTAAGCATTGACAGTATGAGGGTTATTGAATGAATTTTTTTTTGCCAATTCGGAAAAAAGTTGTATTTTAGCAAATTGATTAAAGCCCTTGCAGAGACATTGCACTCCCTGTAAGAGTTTGATTATAAATTATATAGTTAATAATAAAGAAAAGATATATATAGCATGAAAACGCTCAAAAAAGGCTTTACAATGCTCATTGCCGCACTATTTATTGCGGCTGGAGCATCTGCTCAGACAAAAAGTATTGCCCAAAAAGCCGACAACCTGTTCGACCAGAATCGCTTTGTCGAAGCCTTGGCACAATACACCAAAGCCTATGAGAAAATCAAGAACAACAAAGCTGAAAAGAACCGCGTCTACTTCCAGATGGCTGAATGCTACAGGTTGATGAACGACTACCCTCATGCCGAACGCATCTACAAACGCTTGGCCAACGACCGCTATTACAACACCGAGCGCAAGCTCTACTTCAATCTGGCCGAAATGTGCCGTTTCGAAGAAAAGTTTGACGAAGCCGAAGAATATTACAGCAAGTACCTCGCCCTGGAACCCAACGACAGCTATGCCGCCAAGCGCAAAGCATCGCTGGTATATGTCAATCAGCTTTCGAACAACCGTACCCGCCATGAAATCAAGAAGGTTGACGACTGGAGCACCGACTTCAACGACTGGGCTCCGCGCTTCCTCGGCACCGATACCACCAAGATTGTCTTTACCACTTCACGTTTCGCCGAAGGTGACGAAGAGATACACGACCCATGGACCGGCCAAGCTTTCTCCGAGCTCTACACCGTCTTCCAAGACCGTACCGGCCGTTGGGTGTCAAATCCCGAACCTTTTGATAAAACAGGTAGAATCAACACCGGTGTGAACGAAGGCGAAGCATCGTTCTCGCCCGACGGTAATACCGTCTACTTCTCGCGCTGCGACATCAACGAAAACGAGATGACGGGTTGCCGCGTCTATATGTCGACTCGCACACCTGCCACCTTGGACGGAAAGAAAAACAAAAAGAAAACGGCACCTGCAAAATCTTCCAAGAAAGGTAAAAAAGGCAAAGGAACCGAGACTGAGGACGAAGCCACAACCACTGGCAGCGATACTCCGGCCGGTGAATGGTCCGACCCCGTGATGATCAACCTGGGCGACACCGCCTTCAACTACCTCTATCCCGCTATCAGCAGCGACGGATTGACACTCTATTTCTCCTCTGATATGCCCGGCGGATTTGGCGAGTACGACTTGTGGAAAGCCACCCGCAATTCAACGGCCGACGATTTCTCGCGTCCCGTAAACCTCACCTCCATTATCAACACGGCCGGCAATGAGGTGATGCCCGTATTGCGCACCGACTCGGTAATTTATTTCTCGTCCAACGGCCATCCTGGCGTTGGTGGACAAGACCTCTTCACCAGTCGCTTGGGCCGCAACGGGAAATGGACCACTCCCGAGAACCTCGGCATTCCGATGAACTCGTCGTATGACGAAATGTCCGTCATCTTCTATCCCACCGACCACCAAAGCAACATTATCGAGCGTGGTTACTTCTCGTCCAACCGTCCTTTCGCCGACCCGCACAACCGCAAAATCGACAACAAGGGCAAACAGACCCCACCCATCAACCACGACCTGTTCTACTTCCAGCTGCCCGGCCTGAACTATGCCATCGAGGGCACTGTGCGCGACGAAAAGTCGATGCAGCTTGTCGACGGCGCCCGTATACGCTTGGTCGGCTCCGACGGTTCCGAATTCGAGACCCATACCAACAAACGCGGCTACTATGTCTTTGACAGCACCGAGGTGCGTCGCGATGTGGTGTACAAAATGTATGTTTCGAAGAAAGACTATTTCAGCCTTGAGGGTTCGGAAAGCACCCGTGGCTATACCACCAACAAGAGCATTGTTCACGACTTCCGCATCGAGCCCGTTCCCAAGCAGCCCGTCATCCTGCCCGAAATTCGCTTCGACCTGGCCAAGGCCGACCTGAAAGAAGAATTCCTGGATTCGCTGATGGACCTGTACATGGTGATGGTCAACAATCCCAATGTGGTGGTTGAAATCCGTTCGCATACCGACTGCCAGCCATACGTGGGCCTGACCAACGACACCCTCTCGCAGCGTCGTGCCCAGACGGTAGTCGACTATCTGGTAAGCCGTGGCATCGAGCGTGAGCGATTGGTGGCCAAAGGCTATGCCGACCGTATCCCCCGCGTGCTCGACGAGGATGTGGTAGTGACATACAATGGCAAACAATACCCCTTCTCGGCTGGTTCGGTGATGGAATGCGACTATATCAACACCCTGAGCGGCGATCGCCAGCAGGCAGCCCACTCACTCAACCGTCGCATCGAATTCCTCGTGCTGCGTACCGACTATGTGTCGCGTCGTCTGGTCGACAACATTGTGTCGCCCACCCCAATTGCAGAGCAGACTGAGGACGGCAAGGTCATCGACCTGGTCAACCGTCCTGTTGAAGACGACGAAAACGGCGAAAAGCCCGCCATCATTCACGACGAAAGCACCATCCCTGTCACCATGGTCAACTCGACCAAAGGCGAGATCAACTGCATCATCAACGGTTCGAAAGTGCCAATGCTCATCGACGAACGTTTCCTCGAACCCGTTGCCATTTCGTGGGAGGAGGCCATGAACTTCCTCTATCAGCGCCGCATCACCAAGGAAGACTTCCCATTGCGCGACCAGTCGTTCGACCCCGAAGGCAACATCCTCGAGAAAGCCACCATCATCTTCAAAGAGATGCAAATCGGCGAACAACATGCACAAAACGTCGAGGTGGTTGTGGTGAAGAACGTCGACTACAAATTCATCATCAACCGTACCGGACTGAAGCAGTTCGGCGAATATGAGTTTGACAAGCAGCGCGGAAAGCTCATATTCCTCGATGAATGATAGCAAACTGATAACCATCTTAGGACCTACCGCCACCGGCAAAACGGCATTGGCGGCCGAGGTCGCTTATCAAGTCGGCGGTGAGGTTATCAGCGCCGACTCGCGGCAGGTGTTTCGAGGCATGGACCTCGGCACCGGCAAGGACCTTGCCGACTACCATATACACGGCACCGACATCCCTTACCATTTAATCGACATCTGCTCACCGGCTGAGGAATACAACGCCTACCGCTTTCTGAACGATTTCAAGCAGGCCTTTGCCGACATCACCGCACGCAGCAAGCAGCCCATCCTTTGCGGTGGCACCGGACTGTATATCGACGCCGTAATACGAGGCTACCAACTGCCCGATGCCCCCATCGACCCCGAATACAGGCGCAGCCTCGAGCCCTACTCCGACGAGGAACTCACCGCCAAGCTGGCTTCGTACATCCAGTTGCACAACCACACCGACACCGAGACCCGCGACCGCCTTGTACGCGCACTCGAGATTCAGGAGTACCGCCTGCAGCACCCCGACTCTTACACCCGGCTGCCCGAGATGCAGCACCTGGTGTTCGGCATCAGTTTCCCACGCGAGATTATCATCGGCCGTATTGGCCGCCGCCTGCAGCAACGCCTTGACGAAGGCATGACCGACGAGGTGCAGCGCCTCATCGACAGCGGCATATCGCCCGAACGTCTCATGCGTTTCGGCCTCGAATACCGTCATGTCACACGCTACCTCCTCGGCCAATGCAGCCGCGACGATATGTTCCGCGACCTTTACACCGACATCCGCCGCTTTGCCAAACGTCAAATGACCTGGTTCCGCCGTATGGAACGTAACGGCGTAAACATCCGATGGATTGACGGCTCACTGCCCATCGAGCAAAAAGCCGCCATTATCTTCAGGCAACTTTGAACAACAAAAAAACCGACCTCCAAAAGGGGTCGGCTTCTTCTTTCTTCTGCCTCACTATTGATTACATAGCGTTGACTTTACGCATCAATTTCGATTTCAGGTTGGAAGCTTTGTTCTTGTGGATTACCGAACGCTTGGCCAGCTTGTCGATAATTGAAACCATCTTCGGCAGACGCTCGGTAGCGACAGCCTTGTCTTCGAGAGCACGGAAATCACGCAGAGCGTTGCGCATGGTCTTGGCGTAGTATCTGTTCTCAATTCTCTTCTTTTCGCTCGAGCGAATTCTCTTTTTTGCAGACTTGTGGTGTGCCATAAATATTATTAATGTTTTCTTTTTTAATATTTTTTTTGGTACTCCGTGCGGGATTCGAACCCGCGATTTTGAGAATGAAAATCTCACGTCCTGGGCCAGCTAGACGAACGGAGCATCATGCTTTTTTTCGCCAAAAGCGAGTGCAAAAGTACGAACATTTTTTCACATGGCAAAATTTTTTTCACCACCTCTGGTTAATATCCAATCGCCATCACTCGTTATCTGCCTGAAAACGAAAGCCTAAACGCTTGCCGGTAACCAGTGATTTTTTATCAAAATTAGTCCTCATCTCACCCACTGAAACCAGCTTAACCTCGTCGTATGGAGGGGTTAAAAGATCAAAATTGGTGGTATACTCGATAGCTGATTCAACGATTCCGAGCACCGTCTCGGGAGTCACCACCGAGGTGTTGAAATTGGTGTAGAGCATACCCAATTCGCGCTTGCCCTCGATGAAATAATGCTTCTCGCGGTTCACAAACACGCGCCCAATCATATACCCCAAATCATTGTCGCGCTGGTAGGCGAATGAATCGGCAAGGAAATTGTAGATATGTATCACACCGCAGTACGAGCGTGTCGTGTCCTCGCGGATATAGGGCGACTTCATCACTTGATGGTCGCGCGAGAACTCAAACACATTCGTATGCATCATAAAGAGCAGGATATCACCGGCAAACTTCACTTCGAACTCGAAATCGCCACGGTCCGTAAACTCGAACGCCACCGTCTTCCCTTCGGCCACGCAGCGCTCCCGAAACTGCTGTATTAGCTCACGGGTCGTCGTGCGGAACAATTCAAAAGTATCTTTTGTCGAGCGGAAAACCGACTGCTTCAATTCGCTCTTCTTAAACACCAGATTCTTCAAAGATTCTTTCAATTCCATAGTTCAATAGTTTTTTTCACCCTAAATAACGCAACCCTCTCGAAAATATTGCACCGCCCCACCCCAAGTCAATGCCAAGTTCGGTCGTTGTTCAGTTGTTGTTCAGTCGTTGTTCAGTGTTTGACTGAACAACGACTGAACAACGACTGAACAACAACCCTACAGCAAACGAAGGGCTATAACAGTGTGTTCTTCAATTCGCCGTAAGCCTTTTCGGCCTTGCGCAGGCGTCCGCCGAGCCACATGAACCAGTAGCGGCAGTTGGCGAGGGTGTCGCGCAGGAAAGTGATCGTCGGTCCAGCCAACCAGGCGCCGACATGCACCACGGCCAAGGCAACCAAGCCCCACCAGGCTCCGATATCGGCCAGCCGACTCATCCATGCACCACCGCAACAGGCCATGACGATGGCGATGACGACGGCATAGAGTATAGAAAGAATAAGGCGCACGCCGAAGTTGACAGAGCTGCGGAACTGTGTGTCGGCAACCTTTTTCTTCACAATCAGGTGGGTGGGCAGGAAAGGTATGGGATAGCACAGCAGGCAGAACAGCAGCACCCAGCGCACCGGCGGCACCAAGACCGCGGCCACGACCGGCAAGGCTACCGCCAGCACCGAAAGCAGCGTTGCGACCAGGCTCCAGTGCTCGGCGATGAGGGTGGCAAGCGGGAAGTCGAAAGTGGAGAGTGGCGCATGAAGAGCGGAAATATCCCACGCTCCGCTTTCCACCTTTCCGGCAATCTTCTGACGCATGCGGAAGCGGTTCCAAGCCGTGTTGCGCAGGCCTTCGCGGCGGCGCATCTCGCGGTTGAGGACATTGCAGAGGGTCATGATTTCCTCATAGTGCTCGTCGCTGCGGATGTCGTGCATCAAAGGGCGCAACTGCTCAAACAGCGTGTCGCGCATTTGGTTCAGCGCCAGCGGCTCGTTCTCGCGGTAGGTCGCCATGAAAGGCTGTACCGGTATGGGCTTGCCTATGTTGACCACAAGATTGCTGTAGGGGCGTTCGTAGTCGTCGAAGTCGATGCCCGTGGGGACGATGTAGAGCGGATGGTCGCCCAGCTTCAGCTGTGTCTCGCCGGCAATACGGAACATGCCTTTGCCCATGTTCAGCAGGTGGTGGCGGTTGTTGTGGCGTCCTTCGGCCATGAGGCACAGCGGGAACCCGTCGAGCAGCACATCGCGACAACGGTCGAAGATCTCCTTGTTGCGACCCAGCTGATCCTGTCCGTCGCGAATACGATAGACGGGCATTATCTTCAGGAATGTGAGGATTGTCCTGAACAGAGGCTTTCTAAAGATGTCGGCCCGGGCCAGGAACACCGGCGGCTTGGGGGCGAAATTGAGCACGGCGAGCGGCTCCATCAGCGCCTGCTGATGACAAGGCGCTATGATATAGGCTCCGTCGGCGGGCAGATTCTCGATGCCGTGGACATCAAAACGGTTATAGTGGCAACGGCAACCGAACTGCACCAATGGACTGAGAAGATTGTATAACAAATTATTATCCTGAATCGCCTTTGACATGATTGACTTTTTTTCTTTTTGCAAATATACGAATTTCTCTTTTTTCACGTTATTTTTCTTAAAAAAACAAGTAATACAATGACCTCTTTCGCAAATCCTTCGGCATGGGCTTGGCTCATACAGTTTTTCATCATCATCGTGGCCCTTCTGGTCGCCAACCTGGTGCGTTGCAATGTGCCGCTTTTCAAGCGCAGTCTGCTGCCGTCGGCCCTGCTTGCTGGACTGATTATCCTCTGTCTGAAACCGCTTGGCTTCTTCGCCGACTTGGTCGACAAGCAGTCGATGGAAATCATCACCTATCACACCCTCGGCCTTGGTTTTATCGCCATGGCTTTGAAGAACAAGAAGATTAAAAGTGCCACCTCGACCCTGAAAGTCGTCGAGACAGGTGCCGTCACCGCAAGCACTTACATCCTGCAGGGACTGGTGGGACTACTGATTACCGTGCCGCTTTTCCTCTGGTGGAAAGGGGCCGACTTTTTCTATGCCGCCGGACTGCTTCTTCCCATGGGCTACGGCCAAGGCCCCGGACAGGCGCTCAACTTCGGCGTCACCTTTGCCTCGTGGGCCGAAGGACAAGGACTGGTGTTCCATGGCTCCGATTTCGGATTGAGCATTGCTGCTATGGGCTTCATCGTTGGAAGCATCGTCGGAGTGGTCTACATGAACATCCTGCGCCGTCGCGGCAAACTGAAAATCAGAGACAAATCCGTTTCCGAACACTATACCCTTGCCGACTACGAATCCGAAGGTGAGATACCCCACTCAGAGTCAATCGACAAGCTCACTGTCCAGTTTAGCTTGGTACTGCTGGTTTATTCCTTGGTGTTCCTGCTCATGTATGGCATACAGCAACTCGACTTGGGCAATTTCGGTGTCAAGACCCTTAAGCCCCTCGTCTGGGGATTCAACTTCCTGTGGGGCACCCTCATCGGTGTGCTTGTCCGCTGGATAATTGGTCGTCTACGTAAAAGCAACCTCATGCAGCGCGAATACATCAACAACCACTACCTCGACCGCATCGCCGGCCTTTGCTTCGATTTCATGATTGTGGCCGGCACCGCAGCAATCGACTTCAACAACCTGCGTGGTCTCTGGATTCCGCTCATCCTGGTCTGTGCCGTCGGTGCGCTCGTTACCTTCTTCTATGTGCTGCGCTGCTGCCGCAAACTCTATCCCGACTACGAGTACGAAGGCTTCTTCTCGATGTTCGGCATGCTTACCGGCACGGCCAGCAACGGCATGATTCTGCTTCGCGAGATTGACCCCCGTTTCGAGACCCCGGCCGCAAACAACCTCGTGCTGCAGACCATTCCAGCACTCGCCTTCGGTTTCCCCGTGCTGCTGCTCATGGGCTTTGCTCCGCAGAGCCTCAGCAACACCCTCATCACCATGGGTATCATGGTGGCGGCATTGCTGCTGTTCGGACTTTTCATCTTCAGAAAAACAAAAAAACACTGATATTTATGAAAAAAACAATTGTCATCACGTTGATGCTGGCCTTTGCGCTGACTTTACCGGCACAGGAAAAACACGTGCGTCAGGGTTGGACATTCGGCGTGCTGCCCAGTGTGGCCTTCGATGCCGACCTTGGTTTCCAATACGGTGCATTGACCAATATATATTACTTCGGCGACGGCTCGACCTATCCCGAGTACCTGCATTCGTTCTATGCCGAGGCGGCCTACACCACCAAGCATTTCGGCATTTTCCGTGGCTCGTACGATTCGAAGCACCTCATTCCGGGTCACCGCTTGAGCGTTGACCTCACCTACCTGCCCGACCAAATGTGCGACTTCTACGGCTTCAATGGCTACAACAGCTATTACGAACCGGCCTTCACCAACCAGGATGACCCGGCCTACATCACACGCGCCTTCTACAAGTACCGCCGCGACCTGTTCCGCTTCAGCGCCGACCTGCAAGGCACCATCAGCAAACCATGGTACTGGAACGCCGGCATCGGCCTGCTGCATTTTGCCGTCGGCCCTGTCGACATCGACCGTCTTAACTCCTACACCAAGAAAGAGGAGAATAAGCTGCCCGACACCGTATCGCTCTTCGACTACTATGTTCAAGACGGCTATATCAGCGCTGCTGAAGCCAACGGCGGCTTCCATCCCTACCTGCACGGCGGCATCACCTACGACACCCGCGACCGTCTGCAGAACCCCACCCGCGGCATACACACCGACGCGTTCCTCACCTACTACGCAGGATTAGGCAACATGAGCGACTACAACAACCTGAAGTTTAACTTCAACTTCAGGCATTATATTTCGCTCTATAGCGACCGCCTTATTCTGGCCTACCGCATCGGCACACAGCTTACCCTCGCCGGCGACAGCCCCTTCTACCTCAACACCTACCTCAACCAGCTATATATGCAGCGCGTGGTCTACGAGGGCTTGGGCGGTGCCAACTCGGTGCGCGGCATCATGCGCAATCGCATCCTCGCCCCCGGCGTGGCCTTCGCCAATGTCGAATTGCGCACCCGCCTGTTCAGCTTCAAGGTGGGCAAGAATATGTTCTACGTGGGTCTAAACCCCTTTGTCGATGCCGGCATGGTGGTGCAGCCCTACGAAGCTCAAACCCCATTGTCTAATACCACAGCCCCCTTCCCTGCCAACATCGACCCTTATGGCGTCGACAGGGGCCTCTACGTACCCCATTTCGGTGGCGGCTGCGGCCTGAAAGTGGCCATGAACGACAACTTCGTTCTCAGCGTCGACTGGGCCACCGCCTTCGACAAGCAGGACAACGGCAAGTTCAGCAACCTATACATCAAGATGGGCTACATGTTCTAAAACATATAGCCCATCTTTCCGAAATGTTTTTCCATTTATTATAGGACAGCGTCGCGTTCGGCGGTGTCCCAATAGGTCATGTTACGGAAGGGATTGATGTCGTCCTTTTGACGACTGGCGACCTTCTGCTCCTCGATATAGTTCTGGATGGCGGCATAACGCTGACGGTACTGCTGCCAGAGGGTGTCGTCGAGTTGGTCAACTCCTGCCAAACGACAAAGAACGCCATAGGCATGAGCCTCTTTTTGCGTAGGATAACCCTTCCAAAGGGTGTCCATGCAGTCGTGCAACTGATGCCAACTGCCGATAGAGCCATTCTCAACGTCGGCAATCAGCTGCTCCATATCCTGCTTGGCCACGAGCTGCCCGCCGATATTCAGCCATTCTTTAGTGGGTTGCGGGTAATGGATAGTGGGTGGCTCTTCGCCCAGATTCTTCATTGCATAGAAGACCAGCATGTCCTCGTAGGCCTTGAGGCCTTCGGCGGCTTTGAGCACCACTGTGGGGCGTTTGCTCTTCTCCATGCTTTCGGCCAGCACGAGGCCATCCTTCGACGTGGCTATCCACTTGCGCAGCAGCTCCACGCCATGGAAAATTTCCTCGACAGTGTCGGGTGCCAAATTGTCGAACTCGATATGCTGGGCCTTGACGACACGTTTGTCGCGCTTGGCAAACTTCTTGCTGTTACGGTCCATGGCGTACATGTTGTACATCCACCAGTAGGCCGGCATCACCTCGAGCCGGTCTTTGGCCACATTGTTGTTCACCAAAGCGAAGGGCAATTGTATGTCAAGTTCCGACGGATAGTCGGCCTTGGCTATCAGGCAATAGGAGGCGAAGCGGCTCGAATGCTTGAATGAACAGCAAAGGCCCGGCCAGAAACCACGACCAGCAGCCAGCTCATTATCGGCGGTACGCGAATTGTGGTTGCTGCCGATAGTGCCTCCGGCGGCTATATTGCTCTGACCCATGATGAGTCCGGCGATGAGGAACGAATTGTTGTGGTGCTGCTCGTGGGCGGGAAAGATGATGCTGTTGCCCACTTCGCAGCGTGCAAGGGTTGAGTTGTCGCCCACCACGGTGTCGTTCAGGCGCAGGCCGAACTCGAGGTGGACATGCTCACCAAGCAGGAAGCGGACAGCAATAACGCCGTACTCCAACGTGCAGCCATAGCCCACTACGCCGTCGCTCAAAACGATGCAGCCATCCACGCAGGAAGGGTCGTCGGCCTTCGAACGCACACTGACGTTGTGCAGCGTCTTGGTGTTCTTGATGACGCAGCAATCGCCCACCTGTCCGTAGCGGCCTTCCTTGGTGCCAAGAATGTCGTATGTAAATTGCTCCAATTTATCCATCAACACCTTACGTCCGCGATAACGAGCCCAAAGATAGGCATCACCAATGGTCATGCCAGTGAAGGGCAGCAATCGGCGGCCGCCATTTTCGTTCATCGGTTCCAACCACGCCACGGTGTGTGGATCGGCGGTGCAAGTCATCTCCTCGATGTTGAAAAGCAGCACATTGTTACCCAACGTATAGCCGCTGAGTATGCGCACATGATGAATGGCCGGATGGTTGCCGACAACAATGTTGCAGAGTGTTGAATCGTAGATGCCTTCGCGAAGTGTAAGGTCGCCACGGGTCACCTTGTTGCGTTCGATAGCGCCGAGACACACTTCACCATCAAAAATGTTATTGCGCAGGCAATCAACGCAGAACGGGTCGGCTACCTTGACAGCCGACCAGTCCTCCGCATAGTTGCCCGCCCGTTCAAGTTGTTCTATCTCACTCTGAGTGAGGTTACGGTAGCGGATATCCATTGATTAGAAAAGTTTTACGTAACGGTCAATAGTACCTTCAAGGTGCTGTTTGTCCTTGAAATACTGATAGGTGCTGATTTTCAGCTCGACGGTGGCCTCTTCGTCGCACACCACTGTGGCGTGCTGGTGCATCTGCAGCATCGAGGAGGTCCACATGTGGTTCACGCCGTTCTCTATCATGTGGTGCAGCGCACGGGCCTTCTTGGGGCCGTTGCAGAGGATGAGCACCTCGCGTGCATCCATCACGGTGCCCACGCCAACAGTCAGTGCCTGCTTGGGCACCTGACTCTCGTCGTTGTCGAAGAAGCGGCAGTTGGCTTGAATAGTGTTGGTGGTGAGGGTCTTGATGCGGGTGCGGCTAGTGAGCGACGAGCCCGGCTCATTGAAAGCGATGTGCCCGTCGGGGCCAACACCGCCCATAAACAGTTCTATACCACCGGCTTGTTTAATCATCTCCTCGTAGTGGGCGCACTCGGCCAACAAGTCGGGAGCATTGCCGTCAAGGATGTGGACATTTTCGGGCTTGATGTCAATGTGGCTAAAGAAGTTGGTCCACATGAAGCTGTGATAACTTTCAGGGTGGTTCACATCAAGGCCGACATATTCGTCCATATTGAATGTCACCACATGCTGGAAACTCAGCACGCCCTTCTTGTTCAATTCTACCAAATGCTTGTACAAACCGAGGGGGGAACTACCGGTAGGGCATCCAAGCACAAAAGGGCGCTCTGCCGTGGGATTAAAATCAATGATTCGTTTGGCTACATAATTTGCAGCCCAGACCGACATTTCGTCATAGTCTTTTGAAATAATTACGCGCATAAAAAATGTTTTTATATGTTAAAAATGAAATTATTTCTACAAAGTCCCATGTTTCACCCTCAAATGTCGCCCCAGTTTTGTCACTGCAAAAATAAGTATTTTTTTTACCCACGGAAAATTTTCTCAATCACCTCAATGTCGGCCGGCAACCAACGTACCTTCCCCAGCTCGTTTTTGGGCAGCCATTGCGCTGCCTCGTGCTCGTTGAGGCGCATCGCATCGGAAAGCAGCGAACAGCGGTAGCAGTGCATCGTGAGATGGAATTTCGGGTAATCGTACTCTACCGTGCAGAAGAAGGTATCGATACTAATATCGGCCGACAGTTCCTCACGAATCTCCCGTTTCAAGGCCCCCTCCGGGGTTTCACCGGCCTCCATCTTCCCACCGGGAAACTCCCACCAATCCTTCCACTCACCGTAGCCTCGCTGCGTGGCGAAAATCCTGTCATCCTTGCATATAATGGCTGCAACCACTTCTATTTGTTTCATATTGGTCCTCGTTTTCGGCTGCAAAGATACAACTCGGCTTTCGTCGTGCCAAAGGGTCGATGCAAGATTACATCTATTTCAAAAAGTCTTTATATAGCTTGGCAAGCTGTTTCTTCATATCGTTGCCGTCCAACGGATTGTATTTATAGTCGCGGGGGCAAGCACCAAACCACACTACCTCGGCGGTCTGGGCATCGAAAATAATCGAGAACATGCCATTGAGATAGGCCTCGGTATCTTTCGAGAGGTCTATACTGTTGTTGAAGAGTGCGTCGGCAATCTTGGTACCCACTTCAACAGCCCGTTCGACATTGTATTGGGTGGCGTTTTTGACGTAGCCAATATCGGAAAGAACCATTCCGTATCGGCAGCCGGTTCCCCTGACAACATCGAGCAAGGCGGTGGGGATGGTCAGCTCACGGGCAGCGCCCGAACCGATATCGGCCAGATGACGCATCCAGCGGACAGTAACATCCGTTTTGTCGGCATAGTTATATTCGAAAGGAACAACTTTGTCGACAGGCAGTCCAATGGCAGCAACATTTTCGGAAAGGATGGCATTATTGGTCATCGAGACCGACTTGACATAGTCAGTTGGGAAGTCAGCAACGGCATCGGTAAGATAGGTGAACGGCTGGACCATAGCCACCGGATGGACCGAAGAGGCGTTCTGTGAGTAGAACTTTGAGGTCGCACAAGAAGTGAAGATCATGGCTGCTGCAATAACCAGCGGAAAGAGAATACGTTTCATATTTTTTACCCATTAAATTTTCGACTGCAAAGATACTAAAACTTTTACAATCCGCAAAACATAATCACTGCCATGCAAATAATAAACACCACAGCACGTCGTTAATATAAAAGAACATCGTCGAAAGGACGGAACAATTTATCAACCCCTTAAAATGTTAAAAAATATAAATATTAATTTCTTGTGAGCAAAATAGGGATGATTAAACGTCTATAGGGAAAGAAAAGAATATGAAAGCAAAGAATATGAAAGCAATGAAGCGAATCCTCCTGTTGGCGATGTGCATTGCGGCTACTTTTGCCGCCGGTGCGCAAACCCCGGCATACAATGAATTGTCAAAGACTGCCTACAATGCGCTCGCCGAACAGGACTATTCAGTGGCATATAAGGCATTCCGTGCGATGGACTCCTTATATGTGATAAATGATTTTGAAGCCCTATATTTTTACTATGCCTTGTCGCACGACTTTATGCCCAGCCGCGAGACGGAAAAGGCCTTGCTGTTTCGTCTGGCACGAAACAAGTGCTGCGATATGCGCTACTTAGACGACTGGACAAAACGTCAACAGGCCGACACGCTCGATTACTGGAACGACATTGTGGCCATCGTTGCGCCCCGTGGCTATCAGGACACCGTCTATCAGAATCGCCTGCTGGCGATGAACAGAGCCAATAATGCAGCTCGGCAAATGCGTAACGGCAGCAACAACCAAGATTCGGTGCGGAATGCCATTCGTATGGTTGATTCTGCTAATCTGAGTGAGTTGAAGCAGCTGATTGCCGAACGGGGTTTCCCAACATGCAGCAAGGTGGGCTACTATTGCGTCAAATATGCCTCAGCGATAGTCTTAAACCAGCCGCTCGAGTTCTTTCAATGGTATCTAAAACAAGCCAAAGCCGCCGCCGACAGCAGCGACTATGACCCTGAATGGCTCGGTTATCTAATCGAACGCGACAGGCTGGAGAGCATCTATGACACTGTGTTCTACTCACGCATAGAGGCGTTGTTCCAAGCCGACCAGGAGGCACGTCATCTGCTTAAAAGCGACATGGACCAAGCCTCGGCGTGGCGCATCATCCATGAGGTCGATTCAGCCAATCTTATTGCACTTGAACAACTCATTGCCGAACGAGGATTCCCGACGCTGTCCAAATTGGGGTACAAATGCTGCGACCATGCGGCACTGATAGCGCAGCACTCGCCGCCAGATTATCTGCATTGGTTTCTGGAGCAGGCGCAGGTTGCCGCCGACAGTGGCGACTTCATTCGTTCGTGGATTGCCTATATGACCGACCGTGACCTTGACCATCAGAACAAACCTCAACTATACGGAACTCAGTGGCTTACCCGTGATGGTCTGACAGGGATGTACCTTATTAAAGATATTGAGCACCTGAACGAACGGCGAAGAAATATGGATTTGGAACCCATTGAGGATTATCTTCCACACATGGATATGCCCGACTTCTATTTTCACCCTTCGCTTGTCGATTACAGACAATACAGCCTCAATCTCCACATCGAGGGCGACACGCTGCGGGTGTCGGGTTTTTATCTCATCCCCTACGAAACCTATACGGGACAACCCATCAAGGTCGACACCGCCTACTGTTTGCCACTCGCCGACTACCGCACCGCCGACGGTGCAATCGTGTTGCGTCGCGAGGGTAACTGGTACCCTCACAAGAACGGCGAACTGCTGACGGCACAGGTCCACATCAAAGCTGATGACTACTACATCATTGGCGGTACTGAATGGGAGCCCTCGTTTGACATTCATCTCGTTCTGCTGCCAAAAGACAAATATGCCTGCAAGGTGATTGAATCGCCTACACGCCCCTTCAGTTTCTACCGACTTGCAAGTGACACTACGCAACGCCCCGAAGCCTATTACCGCGAGTTCATAGATTCCTACACTTTCTATTGCACCTTCTTCGGCGACACGCTCACCGACAAGCCGATGAACATTGTGGAGATTGGCGACCCGCAGTTCATTATGTGCCAGTCGCTGCGCGATATGATTATTTTCGGGCATTATTTCTATGATGTCTACACGATGATACCAGACTTCTCATGGATTCCTCACGAGGTGGCGCACCAATGGTGGGGCAACGGCATATTCTTCAAGTATCGCGACTACGCCTTGGGCGAAAGCTTGAACGAATACATCAAACTGCAGTTTCTCAAAAGCCGCGGGCGTGGCTACGAAGAGCAGACAGATTATTACAAGGCGATGATAGAGCGTGCAGAAAAAATATTGCCGATAGCCAACATCCGCAGCGTGGAGTCGCAAGACGAGTCGATTGCCATCTATCATGCGGCACCCTACCGTTTGGAGCAGATGAAAACGGATGTCGATGCTGCCTTGCAGCAACTCTACCGCAAGCACAAACACACTATAGTGAGTCGAGATACTTTCCTGCGTGAATGTACAGCATTGAGTTACTGGTTAATGCCCGAATAAATCTGTGCCGAAAAGCAAGCAAACAGCATCATCTGCTTGATAATATGCCAAGTGGATAGTTATTTCCCCAAAATTAAAAGATGCTCACCCTGCGCAAGGCCGCCAAAGCCCGGTGGGTATCCTGTGGATGTCCGCAATGAGGCAACTTTGTTGCTTAGAGCATCAAAACCAAGTGGATTAAATACGACATGCAGAACAAGCGGTAAGTACATACAGTGCATAGACTCTTCGCCCAGCAGTACAATAAATCACGACATCTTTCGTTGGTAAATAAAAACACGAATTATGACCAAAGCTTTTTTCACCAACGGGAGCTCCCGAAAATATAAAATGACAATTGTAGCCGCGGTACTGATGTGCCTCTTTATGGCAGGGTGCAAACAAGAAGAAATTAAACCCGCACAGCCTGCGTTCAGCGTAGCCGAAGAACGACAAGTGCTTTTTTCGCCGGGCAATCTGCAGTTCTGCACCGTCGGAAGCCATGCCACCGCCGAGGGAACGGCCAAGGGCATTTTCCGTTTCGCCGAACACCAGTACGACTACCTCGGACAGGCCAACGCCTTGGTGTCCGACACCAACAGCGGCTGGATTGACCTTCTCACCTGGGGCAGCAGTGGATGGCATGTATCGCCCTGCTCGGAGAAGGATGGCGACTACGACATCGAGAGCCTCTGTGGAAGCGAATCCTACGCCGACTGGGGCGTGTATAACGCCATCGGCAATGACGCACCTGGCACTTGGCGTACGCTGACTCGTGACGAGTGGGACTACCTCGTCAACCGCCGTGCGGCCTCCACCGTCGACGGTACCGACAGTGCCCGCTATGCCGAGGCCACCGTGTGCGGCGTCAAGGGCCTTATCCTCTTCCCCGACCGGTTCGAGCGTCCTGCAAGCATCGATACGATAGTTAACATCAACCGCAACAGCTTTACACTGAGCTTCAGCGACAATATCTACACCGCCGAGCAATGGGCACAGCTTGAGGATGCCGGTGCCGTATTCCTGCCAGCTGCAGGTTTCCGCGGAGGCACGTGGCTTTCGACCATCGGCGAAGGCGGCAGCTACTGGGCCTCGACTTGCAACGCCGACCGCCAAGCCTACGCCCTGCTGTTCATCGACGGTGTGGTCAACGCCAGTGCCGAATGCACCTACGAGAAAGACCGCGGCTACGGCCGTTCCATCCGCCTGGTGAAGGATGTCCGCCAATAAGACGGTATCACACTGTGCGGAATATTGTTCTCAGAGTTTTTTCTTCAGCAGCCGTTCGGCCAGCCGCATGGCGAGGATGGCGACGGGGAAGGTGAGCACCAGCACGACGACAAGCATGGGTATGTTGTCGATGACGGGCTGCATCAGCAGGTCGTAGCCTACGGGCATCTCCTCGCGGGCTGCTTCAAGCGAACCCTCGGTGTCGGTCCACCAGTGGGCCGTGTAGGCGAAGAACGAGTAGGCGAAGGGCAGGAAACTCCAGCGTACACCTTTCTGGGTGCCGTAGCCGCAACGCCAGCGGATGAACTCGGCGAGAGCCGTAAGGACGACGATGCCAATGACAAATGCCAGGTCGGCCTCGCCGGCAATCAGGAAGAGCACAAGGATGAAGCCGTTGAGCAGCGTCGCGGCGCCGAAGCCGCGGATCAGGGTGCTGGCGTAGAGATACACCAATGCGAACAGCAGAGGCAGCACTGCGCCTGCGTAGGCATAGCAGGCGGGGTGGATGGCACCGCTGGCGGCACCGAAGATGAATGTGGCGAGATAGGCTATCGCCATCAGCAGGAGGATGAATGCTTTTTTCATGACAAACAGTTTTTTGTTAGCAGATATGTTGTATTGGAATCTGCGGCAAAAATACACACGCATTTTCTCCCGGGCAATAACCAATAGTGATGATTTTGCTTGATTCACAGTGGTTGTCTGTAAAGTTAAAGATTGTTAAATATGGATTATCACTTTCTTTTGTTCACCGTATTACTTACCACGAGGTTCGTGGCTAACCTTGGGGTACCTTCTTGCGGGGTTTCGGAAAGCATTGTACTTTTGCAGCGTCAAACAATAAAACAACAGAAATCATGAAACAGATTGAAACAATCAAGACCGGCAAGAACTATGCTGCAGTGAATGTTGGAAAGATGAATGAGATTATCGAGCACGTGCTCCCGATGGGACCTGATGTCACCATCAAAGGTAAGGTGTTTGTCGGACAGGCCGTCGGCGCTACCGGCAGCGAGCTGTCGTTCCAGACGCTCGTCCCTGGTCAGGACAGCGGTTTCCTGCACACCCACAAGACACACGAGGAGCTCTATTTTATCCTCAAGGGCGAAGGTCAGTATCAGGTGGACGGCGAAGTGTTTCCCGTCGGTGAGGGTTCGGTCATACGTGTGTCGCCCGAAGGCAAGCGTGCGCTGAAGAACACCGGAAGTGAGAACCTAACGATGCTCTGCATCCAGTACAAGGCCAATTCTTTCACCGAGGCCGACAGCCCCATGACCGACGGCAATATCCTCAGCGACCCGCTGGTGTGGTAAACAATTAAATACCGATATAGAAATGAAAAAGTCAATCATCCTGATGGCCGCAGCCGCCATCCTTGCCGTAGGCTGCAAAAGCAACAACGAAAACACCAACCAAAACGACACGACAATGAATGCACAGAAAGAAACCGTTGGCCAGTTCCAAGCCTACGAGCTTGACGGATTCAAGCTGCACGTCTACAACTCGAACGATGTGATGTTCGACGCCAGCTATATCATCGAAGGCCAGAACGGCCTCGTGGTGATGGAGTACCCCCTCTTCAAGGTGAACGCCGCCGAGTTTGCCGAATACATCAAGACCCTTGGCAAGCCCGTGGTGACCGACATCACCGACTACCATCTGGGCGGCAGCAACCAACTGCCCATCGTGATGCCCGAGGGTATGCCTAAGTTCATCGAAGGCCCCATCTATGGCGGAATGATGAAAGGCTTTGCCGAGCAGTTTGGCGAGACGATGGTCGACCTGCCTACACAGCAGGCCACCGAAGTGCCCTTCGGCAGCACTCAGCAGTATGCCGGTGTCGACTTCCGCTTCGATCGCGGTGCCGCCAGCGACTTCCCCGGCTCGATGATCCTCATCGGCAGCCAGGTGTGCTACACCCACTGGGCTCCCTATCAGATGCACATGAGCCCCCTGCAGCTGGGCAGCAAAGAGGCTATCGACGCCGAGTTGGTAGCCACCAAGGCTGAGTTGGCCACGGGTGCCAAATACTTCATCGGCGGTCACGGCGGTCTGGTCGAGAAGCCTGCTGTCGAAGCCCGTATTGCCTACTTGGAATGCCTGAAGAAACTCCGTGCCGAGAAGAAGGACGCCAACGCTTTTGCCGAAGCCCTCAAGGCCGCCTATCCCGACATGCCGGGCGACATCGCCCCGCTGGCTGAAGCACTCTACAAATAAGAAAACTTTCTTCACCATCATAAGCACGACGGGCGGGACAAAAAAATGTTCCGCCCGTTCTCGGAAAAAGTTGTATTTTTGCAGCATGAATTATATCGGACAAGCATTCCAATTCCTCCGCGACCACAACGAGGGCGTGCTGGCCACCGTGGCCGACGGCAAGCCGCAGACGCGTGTGTTTCAAGTCATGCGTGCCGAAGGCACTACGCTCTTCTTCGCCACATCGGCCAAGAAAGCCGTCTACGGCCAGTTTCGGGCCAACCCCAACGTGGAGTTCCTCGTGCTGCACGAGGGGGTGAGCGTGCGCTGCGCTGGCAGCGTCAGCTTCGATGTGCCGGAGCCGACCCAACGCTGGATCTACGACAACAACCCCGTGCTGCCGCGCCTCTACAGCAGCTATGGCCAGCTCGTCTACTTCCGCCTGCCCGTCGTGCACCTCGAGTACTTCGACCTGAACCCCACGCCGCCCATTGCAGCGCACCTCAACCTCCTCGACGGCACCATGCACGAAGGCTTCCGTGGCGAGAAATACAGCTTCTAAAACCGGAAACAATGACCAAAGACTTCATACAAGACCCCGTCTTCCCGGAGTGTCCCATCCGCAACATCCTGGTGCGCATTGGTGGCAAGTGGACGCTGGCGGTGCTCTACACCCTCGGTGGCAGCGACAGCCCAATGCGATTCCGCGACATAGAACAGAAGAACCCCGACTGCTCGCAGAAGATGCTGACGCAGACCCTCCGCGGCCTCGAGGCTGACGGTCTCGTGCGCCGCACAGTTTATCCCGAGATGCCGCCACGTGTGGAATATGCCCTCACCGACCGTGGCCGTTCGTTCCTCCCCGTTATGCGTCAGCTCATGGATTGGGCTTACCACAACCTGCACGACATCGTCAGTGACCGCGAGAAATACCATGGACAGGATTGAGAATATAGACTTCTGCATCAGCTACCTGCTGGAACAGAACCAAACACAGGCCGACATTCCAGCCGAATTGGCTGAGAAGCAACGCCTGTTGCGGGCCTTGATGAACATCTGGAAGCCGCAACCGTTGAGCAAGGAATTCCTCCGTGCTCAGAACGCGGAATTGCAGGCTCAGCTGACGGACAAAGGTGTGGTGACTATGGAAGACATCTCCGCGTCGGGCAGTACTACCCCTCTCCTCTGGCAGGGCGACATCACACGGCTGCGTGTCGACGCCATCGTCAACGCCGCCAACAGCCAGATGATGGGCTGCTGGCATCCTTTGCACGCATGCATCGACAATTGTATCCACAGTGCCGCAGGCCTGCAGTTGCGTGCCGAATGTGCCGAGGCCATGAGTAGCATCGAGTGCCCGCCGGAACATGAGGAATACACGTTCAACGGCACCGTCTATCGGCATGCTTTCACCACCGAGACCCTCATAACCAAGGCCTACAACCTGCCCTGCCGCTATGTCATCCACACCGTGGGACCCATCATTTCCGATGGCATACCTACCAAAGAACAGGAACGTCAACTGGCCAACTGCTATCGCAACTGCATCGGATTGGCCGAAGCCAATGGATGTCGCTCGATAGCCTTCTGCTGTATCTCCACCGGTGAGTTCCGTTTTCCCAACCGCCGTGCCGCCGAAATTGCCGTTGAAGCTTGTAAGGATGCACCGATTAAGGTTATTTTCAACGTCTTCAAAGACATAGACTATGACATTTACCGCGAATTACTCGGAAAGGATTGACTTCCTTCGTCAGGCTATCCGCGAGGCGGACCATATCATCATTGGTGCGGGCAGTGGCCTTTCAACCGCTGCAGGTATTGACTATGGCGGCGAGGAGTTCCGCTGCGAATTCGCCCCTTGGATTGAGCGTTACGGATTCACTGACCTCTACACCTCGTCGTTCTACCCTTTCGAGACGCAGGAGGAATACTGGGCCTACTGGGCCAAGCATATCTGGTTCAGCCGCTATCGCACTGGGGCTACAGGGTTGTACAAAATACTGCTACGGCGTTTCCCCGAGGCATTTGTGGTGACAACCAATGTCGACGGGCAGTTCGAGTTGGCTGGTTTCGCAACCGAGAGAATCTTTGCCACACAGGGTGACTACCGCTGGTTCCAGCCGGCGTCTGGAACCCCGAAAATATTGATTGACAACCACGAGTGGGTGATGCGAGTACTGCCGCTCATCGAGGATTGCCGCATACCCACAGAGATGATTCCCACCATGCCCGACGGCAGCCCCGCCGCCATGAATCTGCGCGTTGACGATACCTTCGTTGAAGACTTTCGCTGGCACCAGCAGGCGCGTCGCTACACCGATTTTGTCCAAAAAGCCTCGCAAGGCAATCTGCTGTTGCTCGAGTTTGGCATCGGCTACAATACCCCCGGCATCATCCGCCTCCCCTTCGAACAGATGGCACAGAGCTTTCCCCACACCACCCTCGTCCGCTTCAACCGCGACAATCCGGAGCCTTATATCGAAGGGCTATCCCGCTTCGCCGCCTTCACCGGGGACATTGCCACCAGCATCAACATTTTGTGATATTCCTGAAAAGAACGGGGCCGCGAGTAGAGCACCGCCATAATGTCGGCAATCGACACGGTGCTTTCCTTCTCGATGCGCTCGGCAATCTTGCGGGTACTGAGCGTCTTGCTCACCGCGGCCACGGGCGTCCATTTGCCCGTCATCTTCGAATAACGTTTTC
>JAFSLX010000050.1 GCA_017448185.1 Bacteroidales bacterium | reverse complement strand
GAATATTTCGTATATTTGCAGTAGTGAAAATGATGAGTGATGTTTGTTATTGACTTAGAATCAGCATAATAAATAATAGCCAAGCATGAAAAAGTATTTATTCCCCCTTGTGATGCTTTCCGCTCTGCTGCCCTGCACGGCGCAGGACACCGTGAGATGGGACGACCCGTGGTATCTGTTCAACCAGAAACCAGTGCATACTGTCTCGACCTACTGCCATTTTAATTGCGATCAAACAATAGATATAAATGATTCAAGCGATAGTTGGTCGGGGCGAAATTCTTTTTACGAGCAGAAATACTATCTTTCAAAAGGGAGGCCTGTATATGGCTTGGCGGTGACTGCGTGTTTCAGCGCCTCGTATCCGCCAACGGTATATTTGCACCAACAGGATTCCAATGGAGCAATTTTTTTGGTGGATTCTATTGTTCAAGCCCAAAATAACGTGAAGTATTGTAATTTTGATTATGAATATTATTATCCCTGTTCCGATGATTATTTGGGTTATACCCATCCGTATGCAGTTCCCCGTATAGTAACGGTTCCGTGTATGGAACTCTATTTCGAAACTCCGCAACAGGTGGAAGACACTATCCTCCTTGGATTAAATCCAAACAATTTTGAATCAATCTTGCCGGAAGATCACGGGAGAGTATATTATGTTTGGGACATTGAAGAAAGAGGTTCGATGGTGTTTTACTCAAATTATCATCCAACAAGGGGGTGGATTACTGTTGATCGTAGATTCAAAAGTCACGGTACAATTTTTCCGATAGTGGAACTGCGGTGCCGGGGAGAGGCACCAGTGGCGAGGGTTGAGGAGACGGGCAGCGGCTGGGCGCGGGTGTCGTGGCCGCCGGACTATGTGGAGGAGGACTATCAAGTGGGCGTGGGGCGCTACGGCACGGAGCCGGCCGACAGCCTGACGTTCGAGGTGAGAGGCGACACCACACTGACCATCACCGGTCTGGAGAACGGCTATCCCTACGCCGTATGGGTACGCAGAGGCTGCCGCTATGCCCCGGGCGGATACGACACGGTGGTGTGGGGCGAGTGGGGCCGGTATGCGAGCCTCTACCTGCCGCCCGACACGACGGGCATACTCGCTGCCGACGAGAGCGGCGAGCTGAAGGTGTATCCCAATCCGGCGCACGGGGTGCTGACGGTTGATTTGAGCGAGGTGAACGATGCCGTTGTGGAGCTGACGCTCAGCGACCTCGGCGGCCGCGAGGTGCTGAGGACGAAGGCGGAGCGTTCGCTGACGAAGGTGGACGTGAGCGCGTTGCCTGCGGGACTTTACCTGCTGCAGGCGGCATCGCCCGGCAAGGTGTACCGTCGCCGTGTGGCGGTGGAGAGGTGAAATGTGAGACAATATTTTGTTGTGGGGCGCGTTATATAGGTACAATATTCGATTGCTCTATGAAAGAACTGGCTATGCATGTCTACGACCTGATGGAGAACTCCACGGCCGCCAATTCGAAAGATGTCAAACTGACTATCCGCGACAGTTTGAAGGATAATGATTTCCATTTTACCATTGAGGACAATGGGAAGGGTATGAGTCCCGAGTTTCTGGCGAAGGTGACAGACCCGTATACGACGAGCCGCACGACGCGCAAGGTTGGATTGGGACTGCCGTTGATTAAGATGAATACAGAAAATTGCGGCGGCGGTATGAAACTGACAAGTGAGCTGGGTGTGGGGACGCGGCTGGAGTTCTGGTTCCAGCACAACCACTGGGACCGTCCGCCGATGGGCGACTTGGCGGGTTCGCTGGTGATGCTGCTGTCGGCGCACGAGGATATCCATTTTGTTATCACCTACCAGACTGACCAGGATGAGTTTGTGCTGGATACGGACGAACTGAAGGAAGCACTGGACGGGATGTCGCTGAACGATATCCATATTATCAACTACCTGAAGGAGATGATAAACGAGAATCTGAAGGCGATTGGCGCTAATGAGTGATGAAACGGATTGGAGTTTTGAGCGACACGCATGGGGTGCTGGCACCGCAGGTGTTTGAGTTTTTCAAAGATTGCGACGAGTTGTGGCATGCGGGCGATATTGGTCCGGGGGTGCTTGACGAGCTGAGAGGGTTCAAGGAGGTGAGGGCAGTGTGGGGTAACTGTGACAGTTTCAGCCTGCATTATGAGTTGGAGGAGCGTTTGTTTTTTGTATGCGAGGGGCTGCGGGTGCTGATGACGCATATCGGCGGCTGGCCGGGCCACTATCCTTATGAGCTGCGTCGTGCGTTGGAGCTGGCGAAACCGGATATTTTTGTCTGTGGGCACAGCCATATCCTCAGGGTGATGTACGACAAGGAGTACGACTTCTTGCATATCAATCCCGGTGCCGCTGGACGGCAGGGATTCCATCAGAAATCCACTTTGGTGAGGTTTGTGATTGATGGGGAACCAAAGGGTCTGGAGGTGATGGATTTCCCGAAGTTCTGATTTATTTTTTCTGTTTTCCCTGGGCTATGATAACGCCGGCGATGACGACTGTCATACCGGCGACCTTGAGCCAGCTGAATTCTTCTTGTCCGATGGCTACGGCTGCGATGAGTGAGAAGACGGGTATAGCATTGTTGAAGATGCAGGCCTCGGAGGCACCGAGGTTGCGGACTCCATAGTTGTAGCCGGCGTAGGCGAGTGTGGAACAGAAGAGGCCGAGTGCCAATAGCAGAAGTAGCATTTTTGGGCTCCACGATAGCAGAGAAAGTGAGTTGCCATCGAATATGAGCATGAGAGGAAGGAAGTAGGCGAGGCCGATGACGTTCTGCCATGTGGTTACGACGAGAGGATGGTAATGGTCGACGACTTTGACGAGTAACAGGGTGTATACCACTGCGATGACGACGGCTCCTGACAAGAAAAGAATGCCCTGGAATGCGGTTCCTCCGAAACCTATTTCACCGTTGAGCATGAGGAGCACGCCGGCGAGTGAGAGAAACACGCCGATGATGAGTGATGGTTTGATGTGCTGGCGGTAGGCTGCCCACATGCCGAAAGGCACGAAGAGGGGTATGGTGGCTATGACGACGGAGGCGAGGGAGCCACTGACGAGCCGCACGCCGTTGGTTTCGCAGAGGTGGTAGATGAATGGCTCGCAGAAGGCGAGGAGAAGGAACCATTTGAGGTCTTTTTTCTGGATGCGTTGGAGGCGATGGGTGAGGGCGAGAGCGGGAAGCATGACGGCCGAGGCGATCGCGAGCCGGAGGGTGATGAGGGTGGTGACGGTGATGTGCTCTTCGGAGAGGAAGAGCTCTTTGGTAAGGATGAAACTAACGCCCCAAAAGATGACAGAGGCAGTGATGAGGGTGTATGTGAGTATTTTGTTTTTTTTCATTTATCAATTATCTATTATTATTTTAGAAGGGATAGCCAATGCCGAAGTTTGTTACGAGGCTTTTGATGTTCCAATGTGGGGGACGGAAGCGTTGCTCGGGGTCGAAACCGGGATCGTAGAGGGGCAGGGCAAGGTCGAGACGGAGTGTGGCTACGGAGACATTGACGCGGAGGCCGAGTCCTACGCCTACAGCAATTTCTTTGTAGAAGTCTTTCCATTTCAGTTCGCCTCCGGGAAACATGTCGGAGGGGTTAACGAGCCACACGTTGCCAATGTCGGCGAAGAGGGCACCTTCGAAGATGCTGAAGATGTGGAAGCGCTCCTCGAGGTTGATGACGAGTTGAAGGTCGCCGACACGTTCAATTTCCGGTATAAAGCTTGCATTGAAACCACCTGGACCTAAGTGTCGGAGCTGCCAAGCGCGCATGGTGGTAGGACCACCGCCGAAGAAGCTTTTCTCGTAAGGCATGTCCATTGAGTTGCCATAAGGGATTCCGATGCCGATGAGGCAGCGTGCCACGAAAGAGTTGCGTTTTCCGTGGTAGAGGTAGCGGGTGTATTCGCCAGAGAAGCGGATATATTGCGAAAATGGGACATCGAAGAATTGGCGGATGTTATTGCTGTCGACCTTGCCGTCGACAAGGTGGCTGATGGAGTTGAGGAGGTTGCCAGCGGTTTCGGCGGAGAAACGGTAGATTGAGAAGTTTTGTCGTAAGCCGTACTGTTGGGTGGAGTAGGCGTAATCGTAGCGGGCAGCCATGATAAAGTGGCTGGTGTACTGGTAGAAGGCGCGCAAGATGCCTTCGAGTGTGACGATTCGGCTTAAGAATTCTTCGTCGAAGTTGAAGATGCGGACGAAGGTGAGGTCGACGGGGGTCAATTGATGCTGAGCAGTGCGGCTGTTGAGTCCGGTGCCGATACGCTGGTTCCATGTGTAGCCGAAAGAGGAGTTGACAATGAGACGTTCGAAGTAGTAGCGGTACTGGTAGCTTCCGCCGGCTGAGATGAGAGTATGTGGGTGGATGCGCTGCCATGTGATGTTGTGGGCGAAGGGAAGGAGGAATACAGGCATGTCAAGTGATGCGTCGAGGCTGGTTTCGAAAGCACTGAAATTGTCGTGGAAGGCACCGATGCCGTTACGGAATATCAGTTTGGGCAGTTCGAGCAGCAGGGAGCCTTTGACTTTCAGCAGTTCGGCACCGCCGAAGACGTTCTTGTGCTGGTATTCGATGGCAGTTTCGACACCAATGTTACCGTTTGATACGAAGTTGCCGCTGTCCTGCACTCCGATAGGGGAGGCGTTGGTGAGTTCGACCGAGAGGCTGATGCGCTGTTGGTCGGAGTTGATGAGTCGCACATGGGCGTCGAGCAGTGCAAGGCTGTCGTTGGAACTTGGCGATTCGCTGAATTCGATGTTGATATATTTGAAATTGCGCAGGTTGAGCAGGGAGTTGTAAGCATTGTTGACCCAGCGTGGACGATAGGTCATTCCGGGGAAGAGTGTCATGGCCCGGCTGATGGTTTGGGGCTTGATTGACATGGGTTTGTCGTAGACAAAAGCGTAGTCGATAAAGCGCGAGGTGGTGGAGTAGGAATAGATTAAAGTGTCGAAAGCCGATTCGCGGTTCCGTAGACCAGCGGTGCTGTTGGGATAGATATAGATGTTGTTGATATGGTATACTTTCAGGTTGCGGCTGTCGACTATCACGTCGATGCTCAATCGGCGGTTGTGGTAGGTGGTGTCGACAAGGAAGGTTATGAGATCGTTGTTGGCGTAGTAGTAGCCTGCTTCACGTAAGTTGTTAACTATACGGTTTCGTTCGGCAGCGATATTATCCTGGTCGTAAGGGGTACCTGTTTTCAATAGCGATTCAGCTTCCCAATCGTGCAGCAGTTTCCTCACTTTCGGGTCTTCGGTACGGTAGACCACCTCGTCGATGGTGTAGCGGTGGGTGGCCAGTACATGGAATCCGATTTGGATATTGTAGCCTTTTATAGCGAGAGTGTCGAAACTGACGGTCGACCCAAAACAGCCTTTCGAGTCGAGCAGGCGGTCGATTTGGTGGGCAGTGCGGATGCTGCGTGATTCGTCGTAAATGACGGGCGCCTGCCCCAAGCGGTGCATATAGTTATTCCAGGCGTTGTTGCTTGTGCCGGAAAAGCAGTAAATCCACTTGCCGATGGGCAACCCTTGGAGCAGGAATTTGCTGTTGGGTTTCTGGGTGTAGTAGTTCTCGACTTTCTTCAGTGCATCGCGAACCTCGGGGGTGACAGCACTGCTGTCGGCCATGGCCACGTCGAGTTCGATGCGGTCCAGCACATGTTCTCCATCGGCCACAAAGCGTCCGACGCAGGAGGTGAGCGTCAGCGATGCAAAGATGAATAGGATAATATGTAGTCGGCTACTTTTCAATGGCTTTCAATATTTTTTCGGTGCTGCCAAGATTCTTTTCCATGTACATTCGGCATTGCTCTGAGGCTGCTTGTTTGGCTTGAGGGTTGGTGAGCAGGGTGTCGAATATGGAACAAAGTTCGTTGGGAGCGGTGTATGTCCATCCACCGCCACAAGCAATGATGTCGATTGCTTCCTGGAATTTGGTATGGTTGGGACCGAACACAACAGGTTTGCCAAAAGTGACGGCTTCCAGTATGTTGTGTATTCCACGTCCAAAACCACCACCGATATATGCCACGTCGGCATAACGGTAGAGTTGGGAGAGCATGCCTATGTTATCTATAATGAGTACTTTGTATGTCTTGTTTTTGCTGTTTTGACTTTGGAACTTAGAGTATCTTATGCTGTCGGGAAATATTTTTTCTATCTGGCCTAAGTGTTCTTCGCTGATGACATGGGGAGCCAGAATCAGTTTCAAGGGTAGGGTGGTGTTGTGCAGGTAGGATGCGATATTTTGCTCGTCGGGCTCCCAGCTGCTGCCGGCAATGATGACGCGGTTGCCGGTGCCGACAAACTGCTCGGCAATATCGTTTGTTGCTGCTGTCTGCGCAATCTGGTGCACACGGTCGAATCGTGTGTCGCCAGCAATCGACACCTGTGTTATTTTATGTTTACGAAGCAGTTGTGCCGACTCTTCGTTTTGGACAAATAGGTGGTTGAAGCAGCATCGCAATTGTTTCCTGAACCAGCATCCCCAAGGACGGAAGAAGTATTGTCCGGGGCGAAAGATGGCAGAGAAGATGTAGGTGGGCGTGCTGTGACGGTGCAGTTCGTTGAGGTAGTTGAACCAGAACTCATATTTCACGAAGAATGCTACGGAAGGTTGCATTGCGTCGATAAATCGGCGTGCATTGCCTGGCGTGTCAATCGGCAGGTAACATACAGTATCGGCCAGTGCGTAGTTTTTGCGTATTTCGTAGCCAGACGGCGAGAAAAATGAAACTATCACCCGATGTTCGGGATGCAGCTCACGATAGCGTTCAAGCACAGGTCGTGCTTGCTCGAATTCTCCAAGGCTTGCTGCATGGAACCAGACTGTGGGTCTCTTGTCTTTACGACGGACTTTGTCGAAGGCACTTTTCCAACCATCCACCATCAGACGTGCATTGGGATGTCCCAAAAGAGCAGCAATACGTACGCCGAGGCCGAAGAACCATATTCCGATTGAGTATAAAATGCGCATAATCAATAGTAATAGTAGTCGTAGGTTGTTTTTCCCATTAGCGGGAACAGCCAGGTTAGCTTTACCCCGAAGACAAGGTCGAAGTACCGGTTGTTGTCCTTGCCGTTCAGTCCCATTAGGTTGTCAATGACGTATGGCCGCGATGACCACATCCAGCACTGGCTGATATCGAAGCTGATTTTCAGGTTGACATAGGTCAGATAATTGCTCATGTAGCAGAATCCGATGCTTTCGGTCAGGATAACGCCGTTGCGAAGGTGGTCGTACAGCTTGGCATAGTCGCCGGTGAGTTGTGGGACTGGGCTCTCGTTGAAGTCCTGGCTGAATACGGTCTTTTGCATAATCCATCCACCGCTCAGTTTCAGCATCAGGCCCGAATTGGGGTTTTTAGGTAGGAAGGTGATGATTTTGGCTACACCGATACGGGCCGCCAGATTGCGGTTGTAGCACATCATGGCGCCGTCATAGCCACCATCGCTCAAGATATAGCCTTCGGGTGTGTATACATCACCCATGCGCTGGCGGCGATCCTTCAGGTTGTCGCTGTTGAAACCGAACCACATGTCGCCGTCGAGTGTCACCATCCAGTTGCTCTTGTACTTATAGTCGGTTTCGATGCTGAAATCGAGGAATGAGCCGCTGTACAGGTCGCGCATATTGCCCCCCTGCATCCCGCTTGAAGCACTGCCGCTGAGGGGGGTCGCCACACCGGCCGAGAAGCCTATGATGTGGCACTCAAGTGTGTCCGGATTCAGTTTCTCCTGTGCCGTCGCCATTGGAGAAAACAATATCGTTGCCAATGCTGCAGCGATGATTTTATGGCTTGGTTTGAGTTTTTTTATCTTCAATTTTTTATTAATTATTTATTATCAGTAACGCTGTAACCTGTAATATATTATGCTCGGTGCAAAAAAAATAGTTGTCAGGTAAACCTGTAGGTTTGATGTTCAGCCATTTGTCTGCCGTTGTTCGGTCGTTGTTCGGTAAAACACTGAAGGACGACCGAACAACGACTGAAGAACGACTGAACAACGGAAGTGGCGAAATTGGTTTTTTTTTACTTGTCTATAAAATAATTTTGGGGACTTTCCGTTATTGAATAATTAATATTGTTGAAAAATGGCAAAAGACTTTCCCAAACGTACCGAAAATTACTCCGAATGGTATAACGAACTCGTCGTGCGCGCCGACCTCGCCGAGCAGAGCGCCGTGCGTGGCTGCATGGTGATAAAACCCTATGGCTATGCCATTTGGGAGAAGATGCACGACCAGCTCGACCGTATGTTCAAAGAGACCGGCCACCAGAACGCCTACTTCCCCCTCTTCATTCCCAAGAGTTTCCTCAGCCGTGAGGCCGAGCATGTCGAGGGCTTCGCCAAGGAGTGCGCCGTCGTCACCCACCACCGCCTGATGAACGACCCCAACGGCAACGGCGTCGTCGTCGACCCCGCCGCCAAGCTCGAGGAAGAGCTCATTGTGCGCCCCACCTCCGAGACCATCATCTGGAGCACCTATAAGAACTGGATCAAGTCCTACCGCGACTTGCCTATCC
The DNA here is from genome assembly GCA_017448185.1 of Bacteroidales bacterium. Classification (GTDB taxonomy): domain Bacteria; phylum Bacteroidota; class Bacteroidia; order Bacteroidales; family P3; genus Colimorpha. Next base: position 8,947 of record JAFSLX010000050.1, on the reverse strand, counting down.
TCTGCAACCAGTGGGCCAACGTCGTGCGCTGGGAGATGCGCACCCGCATGTTCCTCCGCACTGCCGAGTTCCTCTGGCAGGAAGGCCACACCGCCCACGCCACCCGCGAAGAGGCCGAGGCCGAGACACGCCGCATGCTCGAGGTCTATGCCGAGTTTGCCGAGAAGTATATGGCCATGCCCGTCCTCAAGGGCCACAAGAGCCCCAACGAGCGCTTCGCCGGTGCCCTCGACACCCTCTGCATCGAAGCCATGATGCAGGACGGCAAGGCCCTCCAGGCCGGCACCTCCCACTTCCTCGGCCAGAATTTCGCCAAGGCCTTCGAAGTGCAGTTCCTCAATAAGCAGAATCAGCTCGAATATGTCTGGGCCACCTCGTGGGGTGTAAGCACCCGTCTGATGGGTGCCCTCATCATGACCCACTCCGACGACAACGGCCTCGTCCTGCCGCCGCATCTCGCCCCCATCCATGTGGCCATCGTCCCCATCTGCAAGAACGACGAGCAGCAGCGCCAGCTCGACGAGCATATCGCCCCGATAATCAAGGCCCTCGAGGCCAAAGGCCTCGTCGTCAAGTACGACAATCGTCCCGAGTATAAGCCGGGCTGGAAGTTCACCGAATACGAGTTCAAGGGTGTCCCCGTGCAGCTGGCCATCGGTGCCCGCGACATGGAGAACGGTACCTGCGAGGTGCGCCGCCGCGACACCCTCGAGAAAACCACCCTTCCCCTCGAAGGCATCGCCGACCACGTGTGCGACCTCATGGAGCAGATTCAGCAGAACCTCTTCAAGAAAGCCGCCGACTTCCGTGCCAGCATGACCCGCAAGGTCGACACCTGGGACGACTTCAAGACCGAGATTGAGAAGAACGGCTTCTTGCTCTGCCATTGGGACGGCACCGTCGAGACCGAGGAGCGCATCAAGGAAGAGACAAAGGCCACCATCCGCTGCATCCCCTTCGACGCACCCGAGGAAGAAGGCCGTTGCATCTACTCCGGCAAGCCCAGCCACCGTCGCGTCGTGTTTGCTCGCAGCTATTGATTGCGATTAAATGACGATTTCCTATGGATACAAAAAAAGAGGCTCATTTTGAGCCTCTTTTTCGTTTATTCATTTTATCGGAATACGACCACTTTGCGTGCGGGGCGGGTGCCGATACAGACGAGGTAGATTCCTGTGTTTAGTGTTTGCTCCACTTCGATCTTGGATGGTACTGCCCCAGGCCAGTAAGGCTGGCAGAAGTGTTTGGTGCTTATTTGACGACCTATCATGTCGTATATTCGAACCTCTTCACCCTCGGCACCTTCAACAACAATACGTCCTTCGAGGGTATAGACCTTGATGTCGTCAGAGAGGATGTCGTCAATACCCTCGGTGCTGTCGGCGGCAAAGTATGCGACGATAGACATGTCCTCGGTTACGATGAGGGTGAGTGGGTTTTCTGTGACAATGTTTTGGTAGCCCGGAGTAATGCTCCAGCCCTCGAAGTGATAGCCTTCGTAGGCGGTGGCAGTCAGGGCCATTGTGTCTCCATAGGCATAAGTACCGTCTCCCGAGGCAGTACCTGCCGCTGGGTCATTCACATTGACGGTGACAGTGTACCAGACAGTGTCGTTAGGGAAGACTGCCGTTGTGTCGACAATAATTGAGATGTCGTCGATACGTACCGATCCCATGCTTCCGTTGGCACTGGAGTGAACAAATGCGACACGGATATGGCGTCCGCGGTATGTGTCGAGTGATATGCTTTCGGTTGACCAGCTGGTGTTGTATCCACTTTGTGCCGTATAGAGGGTGTCGGTGAAGCTGTCATACCAGGGGTCGCCCGTGGGACTAATCAGTACGGAGAAGTGGTTGACGTATTGCATCTTATGGGCAAAACCCAAAGTGATGCTGTCGCTATTGTTGGGCAGTTCGATGGCGGGTGTGATGAGCCAGGCCTCATAACCGCTATTTGTACTGTTTCCATTGGAAAACATACAGTAAGGGCTGTTGTTGTTGCCAGCACTACTCCGTCGCCATTCGTTATCAATCAATCCTGTGGGGGTGCGTATCTGCCAGCAGGCCGAGCGATTCTGCCAGCCGAAGTCCTCGAAATCTTCACTGTAAGGGAAATTGGCTATGATGCCACACGACTGAACGGTTACAATATGTTGCGCCACATGCTGGCCGTGGACATTAACGACCGTAAGGGTCAGGGTATCGGTACCGGTGGCAGTATAAACTAAGGTTACCATAGGCTCTATAGTCACTATGGTGCTATCCATCAGGGAACTATGCCAGCTGTAGGTGAGGCTGGAAGTGTCGCCGACGAGGTTGGCAGTGTAGTGCAGTGTGTCGCCAACATTGGCAGTCGCTGTGCCTATGATGCTGATGTACAAATTGTCGTAGACGGTGACGATGTGTGTTGTGGTGTCGCTGCCGTAGGGGTTGGTTGCTATGAGGGTTATGGTGTCGGTACCCACAATGTTGTAAATCAACGCCCACTGGTTGCCGGCTGTCGATGATTGGTTGAGCAATGAGGAGTGCCACCTGTAGGTCAGACCGGTGGTGTCGCCATTCAGCAGGGTAGCATTGAAGCGGATAGTATCGATGTCGGCAACGGCACTTGAGGGTCCGGCAATAGCAACCGTCGGCGGCACAGAATCATCCATCAGCAGCGAAACCTCGATGTCGTCGATGTAACATTCGTACCACGAATTGCTGTGTGGCACAACTGCGAAGGTAATGCTGGCAGGCGTGGAGTCGAGTCCTTCTGTAGTGAATATGTACTGATGCCAGTTGCCGTCGGCATCGCTGCCACGGAGGGAGATTAGTGGGGTAATATTCTGAGAAACATGGGTATAGTCCATCGTGTCGCCATTGAAGAGCACACCAGCTTGGAAGATGGTGTCGGTGTCGGCGCCGATATAGGTGGGCAACTTGGCCCAGAAGGAGACCGTCAGGCTGTTGCCGGGGGCGTCCATCTGCGGGCTAATGAAAATCTGGCTTTGGACGTTTGGTAAATTCAGCGCACGCATCTTGAGGGACATCGGAGCGCTGTGGCTTTGTTGGTTCTCGGTGTATTGGACAATTCCTCCAAGGTAGTACCAACCGAAGAATTCGTTGTCATTATCGAGGTAGGCATCGAAGTTTTCACTATAGGGCAAAGAGAAAGGCCTGCAACTCACGGTACTGCTAAAGTCAGGATGGCTACTCCATTTGCCTACGATGTTGGCTGGCAGGGCGGTGTCGCCGGCCGAGCAGATGGAGCTGACGGCAATTCTGGGACCAAGTGTGTTGTTGCAGGTGGCTGCGCTCAAGGAGGCATCTGCCAGATAGAAGCTGGTGTCGGCAGTGGTGCCTTGGAGCGAACCATTCAGATATACAGCCCACTGCGAGGCCTGGCTGTCGTGCCAATTAACGGTGAGACCCTGGTTGCTGTTGGCCGTGAGACGCAGGGTGTCGATGCTATTTGGGCAGGTGAGATTCGAAAGACTAAAGTTGTCAATGGCTGGTATGGTGTTGTGGTACATCGAGTTTGTTGGACTGCTGGTCGCGAGTACAAGCAGCAGATAATCACCGGCGGTCGGCACATGGAATATTTGTGCATGGTGGGTCCAGTCAGCTTCGTTTGCAAGCAGGCGCATGCCGTTGGTGTCTGAGAGGCTTATCCAGTTTGTTGGCAAAAGATTGTTGCTATAGGTGGTGATGCCGAAGCCAAAGAATTCTGCGGTGTCGAGCTCGGCGGAAACCGGAGCCAGCATCACGCGCACATAGTCATAATAGGTACAGGTGGTCTGGTTGTTATAGGTGTAGCATTGGAAGTACCCATCGCATTTCCAGTCGTAATCCACTCGGAAGTCGCCGCTGTCGGTGAAATGCAGTGGGCGCGCTGCCCAATGGAAACGGCTGTCCCATGCGGCAACCCTGTCGCAGCTGTTGGTGGCACCACCGTCGCCGCTCACATACATGCCGCCGTTGCCGTTCAAGGCACCCGGGGCACCGATGTACCAGCCGTTTTTGCGGCCTATGAAAGTCCAACCCGTGTCGGGTGTGTCGAACGTGGTGCTCCACGGCATTGTGTCGGCCACGGACCACGGAGAGGATAAGGGTGCTATCTCAACGTCGTCAAGCAGTATAGCATATTGACCGAAGCAGTTGTGGTGTCGGAAGGCAATATATATGGTATCGCCCGCGTAGGCCGAGAGGTTAAGAACCTCCTGATTCCAAATGGGGTAGTTTTCGCTGGTGGGCGTATAGTCGAATACAGGCGTGGTGGCCAGGAAGTCGGTCGCTGTGTTGCCGGCGGTGGAGATATACACTGAATAGTGGTCGGCGGGATACAACGAGTTGCCTACACGGTACCACCACGAGAGCATAGCGTCGCCGGTCACCGCTATGCGGGGGCTGACCAAGAAGTTGTCGGGTGCGATGTCGCCGGTGGCGCCGGATATGTACGACGCAGATGCCACGAGGCCACTGCCACTGTGCGGGGTGATATTTTGCGGACCGTTGGTCGTCCACGTGTGGCCGTCGTTGTTGTAGTCGATGGTGGTCCACCCAAGCAAGGCCAGGTCGGTGTTTTCAAAGCCGCATGTGTAGGGCATGGCGTAAACCGTTCCTGTCTGTGCTTCAACGGCGGTGAAAGAGAATCCCAAGGCGATAAACGCCAGCAATACGATTACTTTTTTCATTATTATATTCTCTATTTGTTGAGATAAACGAATTATTGTTATCTTTATTTTGTCTGTTTAAACGTAAAATCAATTCAAATCTGATAATTTTTATGAAAAAAAGCACGATGTGAACAATAATTATGTTAAAATTTCGTCAAAACAGGCAGATGTTAACCAATTAAAATAGTAATACTATGAAGCTTTGTAACAAAATGTTTGCCGAATGTCTGGGTACATTCGTGCTGGTGCTCGGCGGCTGCGGTACTGCGTTGTTCGGACACGTTGGTTTCCTCGGTGTGGCTATTGCCTTTGGCCTCACTGTCATCGCAATGGCCTATGGTATAGGACATATCAGCGGTGCCCACCTAAATCCTGCCGTTTCGTTTGGTGTTTGGGTCAATGGCCGGATGCCGCTGAAGGACATGTTGCTCTACTGGCTCTCGCAGTGCGTTGGTGCTGTTGTTGCCGGTGCCGTGCTGCTACTCATCTGGAATGCTGCCGGACTGGGTCAAACGGGCGTGTTTGCCGCTAATGGCTATGGCGCTGAGTTTGCTGCTGCCACGGGCAACGCCGACTACCTCAGCATCAGTTGCGGTGGCGCTTTCCTCGTCGAGGCCCTGCTGACCTTTGTCTTCCTGATGGTGATTCTCGGTGTGACCGACGAGCGCCACGCTAACGGTAAGTTTGCCGGTTTGGCCATCGGCCTCACCCTGGTGCTCATCCACCTCATCAGTATCCCGCTGACCAACACCAGCGTCAACCCTGCCCGTTCGCTGAGCCAGGCTCTGTTCAGCAATGCCGATGGTTGGAGCGCCTGCAGCCAGTTGTGGCTCTTCATCGTGGCCCCGCTTGTGGGTGCCGCTCTCGCAGGCTTGGCCTACAAGTGCCTCGGCGGTTGCTGCAAGTGCTGCAAGAAAGACTGATACGGCACACGCTAATCATTAAAAGCAAGGGAGACATGCCCATGAGGTGTGTCTCCCTTGCTTTTATTCGTTTACGTTCAGTACGCTGTCTGTCGTCAAGGTGACGTTCTCGACAGTGTTGGCAAGCGTATCGTCGTAGGGGCGGCAGACACGGATGTAATTGTCTGTCCACCCTTCCATTTGCCCGTTGTGGTCAGTATGTTCCCAAAGCACAGGGCGTGTTTTGCCAAGCTGACTGTTGATGAATACTTTGTGCTTCTTTTCGCTGAGTTCGAGCAGTCGGGCCGTGTGTTCGCGACGGGTGTGGACGGGTATCTTTTCGCCGAGGCGGAGGGCGGCGGTGCCAGGCCGATCGCTGTAGGTGAACACATGCAGGTAACTGATGGGCAGCGAGTCGACATAGTCGAGTACCTTGCAGAATTCCTCCTCACTTTCGCCATTGAAGCCTGCCATAATGTCTGCGGCGATGCAGGCATCGGGCATCACAGCTTTGATGCGATCCAGTTTGCTGCGGTAGAGGGCTGTGTCGTAGCGGCGGTGCATAAGTTGCAACACGTGGTCCGAGCCGGCTTGCAAAGGTATATGGAAGTGGGGGAGGAAGGCTCGGCTGTGGGCGGTGAAGTCAATAATGTCGTCGGTGAGCAGGTTGGGCTCGATGCTTGAAATGCGGTAGCGCAGTATGCCTTCGATTTGGTCCAGTCCACGCAACAGGTCGAGGAACGACTCGCCTTGCTGCTGGCCGAAGGTACCGGTGTTGACGCCAGTGAGCACCACCTCCTTGGCTCCACTCTCGGCTATACGGCGGGCCATGCATAGGGTCTCTTCGATAGTGGCGGAGTGCGAGCGTCCGCGGGCGAAGGGTATGGCACAGTAGGTGCAGAAGTAGTCGCAGCCGTCCTGTATTTTGAAGAAAGTGCGGGTTCGGTCGCCCGAAGAGTAGGAGAGAAGGCGTTTGTTGCTGTTGCCGAGGACTTGGGTTACGCCGGGGATTTTCGCAATTTCATCGGCCGCCACCTGGGCAAAGCAGCCCATGACCACGATTTGCGCTTCGGGGTTGAGGCGGTGGGCTTGGCGGATGGCACTGCGGCATTTCTTCTCGGCGACGGCGGTGACGGTACAGGTGTTGATGATATAGAGGTCGGCGGGTTGGTCGAAACCTACGATGGTGTGCCCGTCGGCGGCTAAGCGTCGCAGGGTATCCGAGGTCTCGGCATAGTTCAGTTTGCAACCTAAGGTATGTGCGGCAATGGTCATCGCAGGAAGGTGGAAATGTTAAAAATGATGTTAAATTTGGTTATATGGAGAAAAAAGTGTACCTTTGCAGCGTCGTTTGAGAGACAAAATTGTTCTTGTTAATTGGGAATTAAAGAGAAAAGGTTTTCCCGGTGCCTGAAAAATCGGGAATTTGTAATAGTGTTTATTGAGGATGCAGAGCTTTTTGGGGGCTCTGCATCTTTTTTTATTTCATCTCGTCCAAGGGTGAATGCTCTTCATATTGCAGGCTGCGCACCATCTTCAGACCATCCTCGTCGGGGAAGATGACAAAGTCGGGCTGCGGGTCGAGCAGCAGTATTTCGCGGCCTTCGCCGTCCTTGCCCATGCCCTGTACGCAGTCGTGCGACACCATGACGCGGCTTTTGCGGTTGGCACAGAGAAATACGTCGTTACCGATGCGGTTGTAAAGGTCGTCGGCGCTCTCGCGGTCAATCTTTTTTGTGCCGTCGCGCATCAGGACTATAACCTTGCCTTTGCCCTGCGGAGCCATGCAGGCGATGCTGTTGACGGAGACAAACTCCTCGTCGGGTGTGAGAATACGCACGAGTCGCTCGGCCAGCATGCCGTGGTTCCAGGTCTCGTCGACGGTGAGTTGGTTGTTCTCGAAGTAACGATAGCTGCCGTGCTTCAGGCCGCCGCTGTAGTGGCCTTCGCGAATCAGCTGGTGGTTGTCGTCGTACTCGGTGAGCCGTCCTTCCAGACCGCCGTGGACATAGGTGCCGGTGATGTAGCCTTCCTTGCCTATGCGTTTCCACCAGCGGCCGTGGCGGTGGTTGTCGCTCCAGTGGGTCACCTCGGCGGTGTCGCCTTTCTGGGTGTAGATGATGTGGATGCCGTCCTTGACTCCCATTTTGTAGGTGGCCTCTTTCACCAACCGGCCGTCCTCGGCATAGAACTGCCAGCGGCCGTCGCGGTTGCGCTGGTTGAAGGTGCCGCGGGCCAGCATGTGGCCCTGTTCGTCGTAGGCTTCGTGGGTGCAGACGCGCCCCGGCTCGGTGTAGGTGTTCTTAATGCGGACACTGCCGTCCTGGTAGTAGTAGGTGAAGGTGCCGGTCTCCAAGCCGTCGACGAAATCGCCCTCGAATATCTTCGAGCCGTCCTTGTCGGTACGAATCCAGTGCCCCTGACGGCGCCCCTGGTTGTCAACACGGTTCTGTGCCGTGGCGTTGAGCATGGTGAGCCCCATCGCGGCAACAATCAGTAGTATTTTCCCTTTCATTGTGGTCGTATTTATGATTTTGTGCATGTGTTATTTTTCGGATGCAAAATTACGTAAATTCCTTCGAACGTGAGCTATCTTTTTTTGAATTTTGTTGCAACAGGTTGCATCCCACGGTTTTAGCGTGCGCTTAGAGTGTCAGTTCGTATCCGATGCCGGCGATGTGCGCCTCGGGCTTGGTGGCCGAGGTGGCGTAGACGTAGAAGAAGTCGATGTTGTGCCCCTTGGCGACGGTCAGCTGGCAACCGACAAAGTGGTGGGTCTGCCGCCAGTGTTCCCATGCGTAAATCTCGATGGCCACGTATGGTTTCAGCACGGTGCCCGGCACGGCATAGGCCACCTTCAGCTGCGAGCGCAGCAGGTTGCCCCAGGTGTCGGTGTCGGGGGTGTACGAACGTATGTAGCGTTCGCGGAGCGAGGCCGTCAGCGGTCCCTGTTTCAGGATGAAGGTCAGCGACAGCAATCCGCGCCATTGCACGGCGGATGGGGTCTCGAAACGGTCGAATCCGATGTCGGCTTTCAGCCACGGTGTCAGTCGTTTGCCTATGGTAGGGCGGATGAACCACACATCCGTGCTGCCGTCGCGCATGCGGTATTCGTTGCGCAGGTTGGCGTACCAGCCGTCGCCCCACGTGGTGCCTATCTGCAGGCTGCCCCACGCTCCGCCCACGCTCGACTGTGCGGCAGCGGCCAGCGGTGCCAGCACAAGGGCGATATAGAGTATACTTCTTTTTCTCATATTTATAATTACGCAAAAAGTGCCTTAATATTTTGTTGTTCGAAAAAAATCGTCTGCAAGCCTGTAATATATTCTGTTGGTCGCTCGTTGTTCGGTCGTTGTTCAGTCGTTGTTCAGTGTTTGACTGAACAACG
>JAFSLX010000049.1 GCA_017448185.1 Bacteroidales bacterium | reverse complement strand
GTGGTTCCCGCCTACGGATTCCGCTTTACTGGCTGGTATGTAGAGGATGCGCTCGTCAGCGAGCAGGATACTTTCATCTTCAGCCCCGAGAACGATACCGCCTTTGTGGCCCGCTTTGTGCCCGACACGTTCACGGTGAGCCTCACCATGAACGACGAGCATGCAGGCGATGTGCTGCCTCACGGACAGCTGCCTGCCGGTGTGACCGCTGGTCCGAACGTCACCTACCGCGTGCCGTACCTTGTTCCGATGACCTTCTACGGCGCTGCGTTGGAGCACAACCACATTGTCAACTGGATCAACGAGAATGATGCGGAGTACGTGGACGGTGTAACTTATTCGGACCATATTGTCTGCGACACCTTCCCGACCACCAGCCTCCTGACCCTCGCCGTGACCGGCGACACCACCGTCAAAATCAACTTCCTGGTTGACTACTATTATGTCACGGTCGGCCTCGACGAGGAGAGCACGGGCCGCGGCACCGCTACCGGCAGCGGCTATTACGACCATGGCGACAGTGTCACCATCACCGCGCTGCCTGCCGAAGGCTACCACTTCGACGGCTGGGACAACGGCGTTGAAATCTCGCCTTACGCCTTCGTGGCCGTGCAGGATTCGACCATACTGGTGCACTTCGACACCAACGTGTACAGCCTGACCGTGGTGGCCGAGACCGACACCAACACCGGCCTGCCGATGGGCAGCACGATTGGCAGCGGCTTGGTGAAGCACTTCCTGTACTACGACATCGAGGCTGTGCCCGAGGAGGGCTACCACTTCGTGATGTGGACCGACAGTGTGACGGACAACCCTCGCACGGTGACCTTGACGGAGAATACCACCTTCACTGCCCACTTCGAGATGGATCCCATTGTCGATGTGGTCATCAATGGCGTGAGCGCCGACGAGACGATGGGTACAGTGAGCGGCAGCAACACGGTCGACTACGGTGAGGAGGTGATCCTGACCGCCACGGCCAACGAGCACTACCACTTCGTGCAGTGGAACGACGGCAACAGCGACAACCCGCGCACCGTCGTGGCCGCACACGACAGCACATTGACTGCCTACTTCGCCGTGAACCAATATGCTGTGGTCGGCGTGAGTGCCGACGAGACGATGGGTTCGGTGAGCGGCAGCGACACGGTCGACTACCAGAGCGTGGTGACCTTGACCGCCACGGCGGGCGACTGCTACCACTTTGAGTCGTGGAGCGACGGCGAGACCGCCAACCCGCGCAGCATCGTGGCCGAGGCCGACACCACCGTCAGCGCGCTCTTCGCCGCCAACGTCTATTCGATGAACGACACCGTGACGGTCTGCGACAGCTATGAGTGGAACGGCACCGTGTACACCCAGAGCGGCACGTACACCCACGACGGCACTACCGCCGCTGGCTGCGACATGCTCGAGACGCTGTACCTGACCGTCAATGCCAGCACCACTGGTATCGAGACCGTGACGGCCTGCGACAGCTACGAGTGGCACGACAGCGTCTACACCGCCTCGACCGATGAGTCCACCTACCAGACCACCAACGCCGCCGGCTGCGACAGCACGGTGACGCTGCACCTGACCGTCAATGCCGCCACCGCGTCGGAGGAAAGCGAGACGGCCTGCAACTACTACACCTGGCACGGCGAGACCTACACCGTGAGCGGCGACTACATCTACACCACCCAGAACGCTGCCGGTTGCGACAGCACGGTGACGCTGCACTTGACCGTCAACTACGGCAACCTCATCTCGATTGACAGCACCGTCTGCGACAGCATCGTGTGGCGCGGCAATGTCTACACCGAGAGCGGAGTGTACGACTTTGACCTCCCCTCCGAGAGCGGCTGCTTCTCCATCGAGACGCTGAACCTCACCGTGAACTACAGCAGCAGCGCCGTGGAGACCATCTTCGCCTGCGACAGCTACACTTGGAACGGATTGCAGTTTGACGCGGACAACCACACTGCCACCTACCTCACGGTGAACGCCGCCGGCTGCGACAGCACGGTGACCCTTGACCTGACCGTCCACTACAGCAACGAAGGTACCGACAATGTCACGGCCTGCGACAGCTTTGAGTGGCACGGAACGGTCTATACCGCTTCGGTCGACGACGTGTTCTATCACGGCCAGAACGTGGCGGGCTGCGACAGCACCGTGGTGCTGGTGCTCACCATCAACCGCAGTGTCAGCGACACCGTGGAGATGACCGCCGAAGACAGCTACGAATGGAACGGCGAAGTGTACACCCAGAGCGGCACGTACACCTACAGCGGCACCACCGAGGCGGGCTGCGACAGCACCGTTACCTTGCTGCTGACCATCACGCACCAGCCACAGCCGGTCTACTACACGGTGACCCTTGTGAGCGCCGACACGACGATGGGCAGTGTGTTGCCCGAGGAGGCTGTGAGCGTGGAGGAAGGCAGCATGTTCACTGCCACCGCCCTCGCCATCTTCGGCCGCCACTTCGTGGCCTGGGAGCGCGACGGCCAGGTGGTGAGCACGGACAACCCCTACAGCTTCGAAGTAACCGAGGATGTGGAACTCACCGCCACCTTCGGTTACGAGCCCGTCACTGTCATGCTGAGCGTCAACAACGCCAACTGGGGCAGCACCGACCCGGCTCCCGGCACCTACACCTACGAGGTGGGTGAACAGGCCACCGTCACCGCCACCCCCAACGAGGGCTTCCACATGTTGGGTTGGACCATCAACGGCAACGTGATTGAGACCGACGAGACCACCTACACCGTCGAGGCTACGCCCGAGATGGCGGGAATGACCTTCAGCGTGGTCGCCATGTTTGTCCGTGACATCGCCATCGACGATGTGGAGGACGGCAACATTGCAGTCTACGCCAGCGAGGGCAAGATTGTGGTCAGCGGAGCCGAGCACCGCGACGTGTATGTCTACGATGTCACCGGCCGCTGCGTGAGCAGACAGGCCGATGCCGCCGAGACCGTCGTCTTCCCTGTGGCACAGACAGGTGTCTACATGGTGAAAATTGGCAACCTCCCTACCCGCAAAGTAGCGTTGGTTAGATAAAAAGTAGTCTAAGGACAACAAAAAAAGAGGACTCGCGAGAGTCCTCTTTTTTTTGAGGTCGCTTCCGGATTTGAACCGGAGTAGCAGGTTTTGCAGACCTGTGCCTAGCCCCTCGGCCAAACGACCTTTTTGCCTTTGAAAGCGAGTGCAAAAATACGCACTTTTTCCGAACTGACCAAATTTATTTTGTATGATTTTGTTTAAAATGGTGATTTTAAGTCGCTAATTTCGAAAAAATGTGTATCTTTGCAGCGTGAAATACAGTCGAACATATTGTGTTTTGTTAGCAGTTTTACTGCTTTTTGGGTGCCGCCAAGGTGACGGTCCCGACCCCCTCAAGCGGTCGCGGGTCGACGGAATGAACAAGGAGGCTTTTGTCAACCGCTATAAAGACCCCGGATTGTGCATTGCCTATGCACAGCAGGCGATTGACTATGTGAACGACTCGTTGCCCGAGTATGTCGACGGTGCGCTGCGGGCCTACAACAACATGGCGTTTGCCTACTATCAGCGGTCCGACTATCACGAGGCCGACGTGATGCTCGGTCAGGTGGAGAAGCGAGTGAAAAACGGGGGGCAGAGGACGGAGAACGGTGAGATAGAATGGATGATTGCGCGGTTGCTCAAGGCCCGCCTGCTGCAGCGCAATTGTCAAATTGCCGACTCGTACCGCCTGCTCTACGACATCGGGCGGTCGGGTGTGCTCGAGGACAACCGCAACAACCTGCTGTATAATTACGCCCAGACTGAGTACTACATCACCATGCTCACGCTCAACTACCACTACCGAGACGGCAAACAGGCCGATGTGCGGACCATACTGACCGAGGTCGAGAACCGCCGTCCGAATTTGAAGGTAGACTATGCTCAGGACATGGCCCTCAACTATGCCCTTGCCTATGGCTGGCAGAGTGCAGGTGAGAGTATCACTGCCCTCGAATACTGCGACCAGAACTATGCTATCCTCGATTTCTCGGACCCCGACCGGTACCATCTGGCCAATACGCTCCAGATGGAGGCGTACGCCCTGCGGAGTTTGCCAGGAGAGGCCTCACCCGACACAGTGCTGGCGCTCTACGACGAGGCACGGCGGGTTTTCTTCGACTATGGCGACCCTTATCAGATGCTTGGCGGTGTCACCTCGACGGCACGCTATGCCCTTTTGATAGGTGATACGGCCATGGCCCACAGTGTTTTGCGCGAATGGTTAGAGATGCGAGGCACCTGGAAACCTTTCAGCGCCCCCAAGATGGAAGTGGGCCTTTTCGACGTGCTGATTCGCAGCCGTGTGGCCAGCAGTGCCGACGAGGCGCGCCGCTGGTATGATCACTATGTCGAGCTGCAGGACTACATCAAAAAGAATGAGCAGGAGGACTTCGCTTTGCAGCAGCACCTCGACACCCTCAACCGTCGCAGCCGGTGGATGACCAGCACGGCGATAGTGGTAAGCTTGCTACTGGTGGCACTGATGGTGTTGACAGTGCTTCTGCTGTTCAGTGTCAAACGATTGCGTCGTGAGAAACGCCAGCTTGAAGAGGCCAAGCGCCGCGACGTGGAGCGTATAGCCAATGTGGAGACCTGCCTGAGTGTGATGCGGCACGACATTAGTCCCTTTATCGGATATCTGCGCAATCCCAATCTGCCGCCCGACCTGCGCAACGAGGTTCTTGAGCAGTTGCTGCGCACCTTCGACAATATCAAGAACTGGACCCGCTTGTCGATACCTACTGGTTTGGCTTTCAATCCGTCGAACTTTGAGGTGAACGAGGTGATGGAGGATGTGCGGCATCAGGTGGTGAGGCCGTTGGCCGATGTCGAGTTGCGGTTCGAATCCAGCGATTTGCAGCTTTGGGCCGACCGGCTGTTGGTCATCATCTTGCTGCGTAATCTGGTCAACAATGCTTTGCAGCACACGGGCAAAGGCTCGGTGACGGTGAAAAGTGCAGAGTGGAAGTCGGAGAGTGGAGAACGGTTTGTAGACATCACGGTGGCCGATACCGGTAGCGGAATGACTGACGAGCAGTGTGACAGCCTGTTCAGGGCCGACCGCGAAGTGCCCGAGGGAGGGGAGCACGGGTTCGGATTGATACTGTGCCGCTACATCGTGAAGCGTCACGATGACAATACACGCCGTGGATGCAAGATATGGGTCGAAAGCCGTCAGGGCGAGGGGACCGCCATGCATGTGCGACTGGCTGCAGGAAAATGAAAAATAAAAAAAAGAGAAAATGAATATACGGGTAATGATGGTTGACGACGAGCCGCTGATACGCAAGGTCGTCAAAATGGAGATGAACGAGCGCGCCGCCGAGGTGGAATCGGGCGATGTGGACGGCACTGAGATGCGCCGGGTGGAGATGGTGGAAACCTTCGCCGACGGACCGTCGTTGATGGCGGCGTTGGAGACTTTGGAACGGCCCGACTATCTGCTTGTGGATATGGAATTCCAGGGGGAACCCACAGGAGGACTGATGATTACTCGGCGGGTTCATGAGCGCTATCCCGAAGTGAAAATCATCATTTTCTCGGGTCGCTTCGACAATCCGCTGCCAGGTGAGCAGCACCGCGAACGTCGGGTGTTCGACATTGGACGCGTGGTGATGGAGGCTCTCTCGCTCGGTGCCAATGCTTTCGTCAGCAAGAATGCCGTGGGAGGTTTTTCGATTGAGAATATTCTGCGTGCTATCGCCTGTCTTGAACGGGGAGAGCAATGCTACTTCAATTATCCTGTGATGCTCACCATCAAGGAGGCTGCCGAGCGGTACTTCGACGCGATGCGGTTGCACGACCCCTCTTTTGCCCTCAGCGATACCGAGCGCCGCTTGCTGCTGCTCGAGGCTGCAGGCTGCACTGCCAGTGAGATTTCCGACCGCCTCGGCGAAAGCGACAAGGCCATTCAGGAACGTCAGAAAGACCTTTCGCGTCGTCTCGGCATCGTAAACAAGAGCGCCGCGCGTGTGGCCAAAGCCATGGCTCTCGGCCTGATAGCAGGTTCGGAAGTGGCCTTCCTGCCACGAAGCTGACAAAAATATTTGCTTTTTATTTAAAAAAATCTTATATTTGCACCATGCATCAAAAGCATGGTGCTTATAATATATTGTTGTGAATTAAATAATTAAAAATAAATATTATGAAGAAGACTCTACTGGTTTTTGCAATGATGCTGTTCGGGCTGTCGGCCATGGCCAAGCCTGTTGATCAAGCTACTGCCGCCCGTGTGGCAACAAATTTCTGGAATGCCCACCGCGAGGCGGGGGTTAAAATGCAAGCTTCCCCAATGAATCGGGTTGCAACCGACGGGTTTGATGCTTTCTATGTATTCGCTCCGACCCAAGGTGACGGCTTTGTTATCGTTGCCGCTGATGACCATGTGCAGCCGATTCTTGCATATTCGTACAACAACCGTTTTGAACTGGGCGACAATGCCAATGTACGTTATTGGTTGGGTATTTACCAGTATCAGATTTCGCAGTGGAACGAGGTGTTGGAGGAACCCTCCGACGAGGTGTCGGAACAGTGGAAAGCGTATGCCACTGCACCAGAGAGCGATAATCCGGTACCACTTACTGCGGTGGCACCGTTGGTCACCACCCAGTGGTCGCAATCACCCTACTACAATGATTTATGTCCTTATGATGCGCAATACCATGAACGTGCTGTGACTGGATGTGCTGCCACTGCTATGGCACAGGTAATGAAATACTGGTCGTTCCCTACTCATGGTTGGGGCTCGTATAGCTATGTGGAAGACGACTATGGTACTTTGAGTGCGAATTTTGGTGCTACTGTATACGCGTGGAGCAACATGCCGACACAGTTGACCGCTACTTCGTCGACAGTGCAGAGAAACGCTGTCGCCACGTTGATGTACCATTGTGGAGTGGCCATCGAGATGGACTATGGTGTCGGAGGCAGCTCGGCCTATCTGTCGCGCTGGGATTTAAACTACCCCTCTGTTGAATCGGCATTGATGCGTTATTTTGGCTATAATGAAAACCTGCACAACGAAGACCGCGATGATTATAACGATGTCCAATGGAAGGCTTTGGTTAAAGCTGAATTGGATGCCAACCGACCGGTACTTTACCGCGGCCAAGACACATCGGGTGGACATGCTTTTATCTGCGACGGTTACAATACTGCTGAAACACAATTCCATTTTAACTGGGGTTGGAACGGCTATTGCGATGGCTATTATTCACTCTCGAATTTGGCTCCTTCCACCGGAGGAACGGGTGGAAACACTTCGGGAACCTACAATTTGTATCAATCTGCTTTGTTTGGCGTGATGCCGGGCAATAGTCCTGCGGTGGATGTAAGTAGCTGCGTCATCACCAGATTCCCTTATGTTATGAATTTTGATGGGTTGCGCGACTGTTGGAGCATATATGATGCCAATGCCGACAATCAGTCTTGGGATTACGACTTGTATTCCGGTCGCGGAGTGAACGGTTCGGGGTGTGCGGCAATATGGTATGCTGAAGAGTCAGACGATTACTTGATTTCGCCGTATATCACTGTGGCTGATTCGTTCACTGTCAGCTGGCAGGCGAAAGCTATGAGTGAAAGTTGGCCTGAAACATATCAAGTCTATGCCGGCAATACACTTATCTTCAGCGAGACCTTGAGTAGTACAGACTTTGTAAGCCGTCAAGCTACTTTCGCTGTTGCTCCCGGTGACACATCGTATCTCATCTTCCGTTATATTAGTGATGACGAGTATGCACTATTTATCGACGACATCGTAATTAACCGTCATTCAACTGATACAACTCAGACCGAACAGTATATTATTCTTGTTCAAAGTGCCGACCCGACAATGGGAACGGTGTCTGGAGGTGGGACCTATCTTGCTGGCACGAATGTAACTATCACTGCTACGGCTAACGATGGCTATCATTTTTCGGCATGGAACGATGGCAATACCAATGCTATACGTACCGTCACAGTCACGGCCGATGCCATGTACACTGCCTATTTTGAAGAAGACGCATTGCCGGAGTGCTTTATCACTTCATTCCCCTATATCGAGAATTTTGACGATACAACGACTTATGGTTGTCTGAGGGTATTGGACTTTAATCAGGATGGTGAGTCATGGGGCTTGATAGACAGTTTCGGTACCAATTACTCAAGAGCAATATTCATCATGTATGCAGTGAATGCAGACGATATATTGATTTTGCCTGGCATTGTGACCCCCGGCACATATACCATCACTTGGAAGGCAAAAGCCTACAGTGGCTCGTACCCAGAGACTTATCAGGTTTATGCAGGAATGGACAGCATGATATTCAACGAGACACTTTCGTCTACCTCGTTTGTTACGCGCACGGCCACCTTTACCGTGGCGGCTGGCGATACCGTGAATGTCGCGTTCCGCTACATCAGTGATGATATGTATGCATTTTTCCTCGACGATATTACTATCACACCGAACACTCCCCCTACGCAATACACTATTACGGCCACCTCGAACAATGCCGCATGGGGTACTGTGACGGGCGGCGGTACCTACAACGAAGGAACAACGGTTACATTGACAGCCACACCTGCCAATGGTTACCACTTCACTCAGTGGAACGATGGCAACACCAACGCTACACGTACCATTACCGTTACTGCTGATGCCACCTATATCGCCAATTTTGAGATTAATGCTCCCGACCAATATACCATCACCGTGCAGAGTGCCAATCCGACGATGGGAACTGTCAGCGGTGGCGGTACCTACAATACAGGAACTAATGTAACAATCAGCGCCACGGCTAATAGTGGCTATCACTTCACGCAGTGGAACGACGGAAATACTAATGCCACGCGTACTATTACCGTCACTGGCAACGCTACCTACATTGCAAGCTTTGAGGCTGACGCTCCTGCCCAGTATACTATCACCGTGCAGAGCGCCAATCCGACGATGGGATCTGTCAGTGGTGGTGGCACCTACAATGCTGGTACCAGTGTGACCATCAGTGCCACGGCCAATAGCGGCTACCATTTCACGCAGTGGAACGACGGCAACACCAACGCTACGCGTACTGTCATAGTCACAGGCAATGCTACCTATATCGCAAACTTCGAAGCTGATTCCAATCCTCAGGACGAATGCATCATCAGCACATTCCCTTATGTGGAAGATTTCGAAGATATCAATACCCTTGATTGCTGGTTATTGAATGATGCCGATGGCGACGGGTTCTCATGGATATATTTCAGCGACGGAAGCAGCAACTTGGGCTACTCTAGCCTCAGCGCTATTGGTTCTGCTTCATGGGATAGTGAATATGGTCCACTGACTCCAGACAACTGGCTCTTTACGCCTGGATTTGCATTGCCCGCCAACCAGCAGATGCACTTAAAGTGGTATGCCATGGGTCGGGATGCCAACGATTATGCTGAGAACTACAGTGTTTATATCTCTACTACCGGCAGAGATATATCCAACTTTACCACAGCCATCTATAACGGTACCACTACAAACAACTGGGTGCAGCAGAGTGTCGATCTTTCGGCCTATGCTGGTCAAACTGTTTATTTGGCTTTCCGTCACCACAATACCACCGATATGTTCTATCTTGTGATTGACGATGTGGAAATCTCGACCGGTGCTCCGCAGCCTTCGCAATACACCCTTACTGTGCTGTCGAACAACGACAACTGGGGCAATACTACAGGTAGTGGCACTTATGCCGCTGGCAGCACTGCCACCATCAAGGCGCTGCCATACAGTGGCTACCACTTTGTGCAGTGGCAGGACGGCAACACCAATGCAACACGCACCGTCACAGTGAATGCCGATGCCACTTACATTGCCACCTTCGCTCAGAATACCGGCATTGACGATGTGGACGGCGGTAGTTTGGTCCTTTACCCCAACCCTGCAACTGACAAGGTGACCCTCGTCGGTGTGGAACAGGCTAATGTGACTGTCACCGATATTACTGGCCGTACGGTTCTGATCCAGAAGATTGTCGATGGACATAACACTATTGAAGTTGGCACTTTACTTTCCGGAACTTATTTTGTCCGCATTTCCTACAACGGTGATACCGTTGTCCGTAAATTGATTATTAAATGATATTTGAATTCCAGATGAAACGACTTGTTGCCGCATTTGCCTGTGCGTTACTGCTTTGCAGTAGCGCTCAGGCAAAGCCTGTGGATGCTGGCACCGCCCGTCGTGTGGCCGAGACTTATATGCGTGCCATGGGCATGATAAACACCGCGGCGCTGGTCGATGTGACGGCACAGACCCCGTTCGCCGAGTTCTATGTTTTCACGGCTCCCAAGGGCGGCTTTATCCTCATTAGTGCCGACGACTGCGTAAAGCCTGTTCTGGGCTATTCGACAGGCAACCGTTTCGAAACCAAAGATATTCCCGAGCCTGTGGCAGAATGGTTGCGTGACTATGAAAACGAGATTAGGCACGTCAAGCATTTAAAATCTTGGACTCGGCATGCGGAGTGGTCCATGTTAGAGGCGGGCGAAATACCATCGATGATGAGCAAGTCCATGACCGACACACTCACCACAAAATGGAGTCAAGGACGATATTACAATTTGCTTTGCCCCAGTGACACCAACCATTCGTCTGGCCATGCCCTTACAGGCTGTGTGGCCACGTCGATGGGTATGGTGATGAAGTATTGGAACTTTCCCACGACAGGCTTTTCCAACCATGGATACACCCATTCGAGTTATGGCCGGCAGTATGCCGACTTTGATGCAACCACCTATCAGTGGGACAACATGCCAGCGCAACTGACATCTGTCACCTCCGATGCGCAGGACAGTGCTGTGGCTTTGTTGCTGTACCACGCCGGCGTATCAGTCGAGATGGGCTATGGCTCAAGCAGTAGTGGTGCGCAAACAGTGAATGGCGGCAGCTTCACCAAAGCAAGTCAAGAGAATGCCCTGATAAGATATTTCAAGTATAGTCCGGCGTTGCATAGTGTAAACCGCGACGATTTCGCGCCAAGCGAATGGAATGCCCTGTTGGCAGCTGAAATCGATGCTGGTCGTCCGGTTGTCTATTCCGGCCACGGAAGCGGTGGACATGCTTTTGTGCTTGACGGTTATAATAACGATGGTTGTTTCCACTTCAACTGGGGCTGGAGTGGCTCATACAACGGCTATTATCCCATCGGTGGCCTTAATCCCACCAGCACGCGGTATTACAATAGTAGCAATCGGGCCAATATCGGTATCCAGCCCAACCTCGACTGGGGCACGGGCGGCACCATCACTGTGAACACGAGCGACAGTACAAGAGGTACGGTTTCCCCCTCGGTTGCCTACAATTTCGGCGACACTGTGTTTATTCGGGCCTATCCCAACCATGGTTATCGCTTCAAATGTTGGAGCGACGGCAGCCCTTACATCTCGCGTGGAATCTATGGCACTGGTGGCGACTACTCCTTTACCGCCGTATTCATGCCGGTGGGTACTGACACGCTGGAATTGTACGGTGGCCGTTACAAAATGACCAGTTATGGCAGGCCTTCGGCCGGTGACTACTCGTGGGGCGTAAAGTTCGATGCCTCCTATATGCAGTTGGGGCGTGAGTTACATGCTGTCGAGCTCTACGTGAATGGTGATGGAGACTACGACATGTATGTGTACCTTGGCAGCGATAATGGCCGCTACCTCATGTTCGACACTACCTTTACGGTCGACAGCACAGAAGTGGACCAGTGGAAAACCGTATCGTTACATACCCCTGTGGTTGTCGATGGCTGGGAGTCGATGTGGGTTATCTTCCATAAAACCGGCACGGGCTATCCGGCCTGCGTCACTACCTATAGCGGCATCAACGAAAGCTTCGTTTCGGTGAGTGGCAATGATTTCAATGAGGTTGGAGAGAGTCGAGGCTACAGCACCATGATACGTGGACTTTTCCGTCCCACCGACAGTCTGCCAATGCCGCGAGTGTATGCAAACGGTCCTGAGCAAGTGGCAGTCGGTGGTACCGCCACGTTCAATGCTACCGGTACGCCAGGCGCTACCGTCAACTGGACCTTCCCTGGTGGCACACCTGACACCGCTACGGGCTATGAGGTGAACACTTTCTACAATACACCTGGAATTCATCAAGCCATAGCCTCAATCACCCTTGGTGGCATCATCGTTTCCGACACAGTCTCGCTTCTTGTGGTTGACTATACTGTAGGCGACACCGTCTCCTATTGTATGGATCGTCCCATGATTAATACTGGTGGTACTGGCGACAGCACCACATGGGGCATCATGCTGCCAGCTGCCTATCTCCATGGACGTAATTACCTGAACGATGTGCTGCTCTATGTGGAGCATGAAGGCGACTACACTTTGCATGTCTATCAAGGTGGCAGCAGCAGTCCGGGCGCCGAAATCTATACCAAGGCATTCTCGTTTGATGCCAGCGCTACAGGAGGTTACCGTTCGTGTAGACCCGACAGCCCTGTCCGCATCGACACCATGCAAAACCTTTGGATTGTATTTGGCAGCAGTGCGGCTTTTCCGGCTGCTCATTGCGGCTATATGGGTGAGCCTAACAGCGATTGGATTCAGGATGACGGATGGGTGCAGATACATGAAGCATACCCCAACCTGTCGTGGGCTTGGCTTATCAAGGCTGTCACATCGCAGACACGTGCTGAATACACTGTCACCGTCAACCGTGTATGTTACGAGTGCAACGATTATATTTCGGCAAGCCTTATCGAAGGCGAAGGTTCTTATCTTGATGGTGATACTGTCACTCTCAAAGCTTGGAGTAATGGTTGTTATATGACGTTTTTTTTCTGGATTACAGAAATGGGCGACACTCTTGATGATGCCACATATACCTTTGTCATTCATTCTGACTGCACCCTCTCCGCATTCTTCTGTCCGAGTGGTAGTATCGACGACGTGGGGGAATCGGCCATCAGTTTTTACCCCAACCCTGCCATCGACAAGGTGACGCTCACCATGGCTGAGCAGGGCGAGGTGAACGTCATAGATGTAGCGGGCCGCTTGGTGATGAAACAATGGGTGGTTGTTGGCGACAACACCCTTGATGTCAGCACCCTCCCCAATGGACTTTATTATTTGAAGATGGGCTCCCATCATTCCTCCTTTATTGTTAATCATTAAACATTAATCATTACTCATGCGCTTCGAAGTAGATTTCTTAGTGGTAGGCTCCGGCATCGCCGGCCTCAGTTTCGCCCTCAAAGTGGCGCCATACGGCAAAGTCTGCATCCTTACCAAGGGTGAGGCCAGCGAGGGCTCCACGCGCTATGCCCAGGGCGGTATCGCCGCCGTGATGTACGACAGCGACAGTTTCGACAAGCATATCCACGACACGCTCGTGGCCGGCGACGGCATCTGCGACCGCGAGGTGGTCGAGATGACCATCCGCGAAGCTCCTGACCGCATCCGCGAACTGGTGCAATACGGTGTCAACTTCGACCTCGACCGCAAGGGCGACCGTTTCGACCTGCACCGTGAGGGCGGCCATTCCGAGTTCCGCATCCTCCACCACAAGGACAATACCGGCGAGGAGATTGAGCGTGGCCTGCTCGAGGCGGCACGTCGCCATCCCAACATCGAAATCAAAGAACGTCAGTTCGCTATCGATATCATTACGCAGCACCATCTGGGTCAGCGCGTTACGAAGCATACGCCCGATATTGAGTGCTACGGTGTCTATGCCCTCGACTGCGACACCAACCGCATCGACACCTATCTGGCTCGCGTCACCCTGTTGGCCACCGGCGGCATGGGTAACGTCTACAGCACCACCACCACGCCCATCATCTCGACTGGTGACGGTGTGGCCATGGTGCACCGTGCCCGTGGTGTGCTCAGCGACTTGGAATTCATGCAGTTCCATCCAACCAGCCTCTACAATCCGGCCGAGAAGCCCGCTTTTCTCATCACCGAGGCCATGCGTGGCGCCGGTGCCATACTCAAGGACCGCGACGGGCACGAATTCATGCAGAAGTACGATTCGCGCCTCAGCCTCGCTCCACGCGACATCGTGGCTCGCGCCATCGACAACGAGATGAAAATCAGCGGTAAGGAGTATCTTTACCTCGATGCACGTCCTATCGGCAAGAAACACCTTATCGAGGGCTTCCCCACCATTTATGCCAAGTGTCTCAGCATCGGCATCGACATTACGCGCGACATGATTCCCATCCGTCCGGCGGCGCACTATCAGTGCGGTGGTATCAAGGTGGACCGCAACGGCGAGAGTTCGATTCACCATCTTTATGCCGCAGGCGAGTGCTCCTGCACAGGCCTGCACGGAGGCAACCGCTTGGCCAGCAACTCGTTGCTCGAAGCCGTCGTCTATGCACACAACGCCGCCATGTCGGCCATAAATCTGATTACTCAGAATACTCATAACATTCCGAATAATCAGATACCGGATTGGAACGCCGAGGGCATGGTGCTTAACGAGGAGATGGTGCTTATCACCCAGACCAAGAAGGAATTGCAGGAGATTATGTGGAACTATGTAGGCATTGTCCGTTCCGACCTGCGTCTGCAGCGCGCTTTCGACCGCTTGAACCTTATCTTCCGCGAGACCGAGGACCTCTACAACCGCTCAGTGCTCACCGAGCCGCTCAGCGAACTGCGCAACCTTATCGCCTGCGCCTACCTCATCATCAAAATGGCCCGCGCCCGCCGCAAGAACGTCGGTCTGCACTACAGCCTCGACCTTCTTGAGAAGTAAAACTCAGGAATGTTCGTAGGTGAAATCATATCGCTCTTCGTCGCCCTCTCATGGACGGTGACGGCGCTCTTTGCCGAGGTGGCCTCGAAGCGCATGGGTTCGCTGCCGCTCAATGTGGTGCGCATGACCATGTCGCTCTCTCTACTTGTGCTTACCCTCTGGCTCACCATGGGCACGCCTTCGCCTCGCTTTGCCGATGGCTCGACATGGCTCTGGCTGTTGCTTTCGGGCGTGGTGGGTTATGTCATCGGCGACTATTGTCTGATGCAAGGCTATATCTACATCGGTTCACGTTTCGGCCAGCTCTTCATGACCCTCTCGGCACCCACCGCCGCCATCACCGGACGGCTGCTCCTCGGCGAACAGATGCGTCCACTCGCCATCCTTGGCATGATGGTGACCCTCAGCGGTATAGCCCTCTCCATCCTGTCGAAAAAAGAAAATGAGAAAGGCAGCGATTCGTCATTCACTTTCCGCTTCTCACTTCCCCCGAAAGGCATTTTTTTTGCTGCTGTAGCCGGTATCTGTCAGGGATTCGGGCTGGTGCTGAGCAAGATAGGCTTGCAGCACTACGATGCCGCCATCGCCGCCCAGGGGCTCGACCCGCAGGTGGTGCCCGACGGGGCGCTGCTTCCGCTGCCGCTCTACCTGAGTGTCCCTTTTGCCTCCACCATGATACGAGCCACTATTGGCCTTGTCGGTTTCTTTGTGCTGCTCGTCGTCTTTCATCGCGATTGGCGGCAACGGCTCAGCCACGCCGTACATGACCGTCGTGCCATGTGGTGCGTCTTCGGAGCTACAATTTTCGGTCCCTTTGTCGGGGTCAGCGCCTCGCTGCTGGCTACGCAGTACACCTCCACGGGCATCGCACAGACCCTCTTTGCGCTCACCCCCATCCTCATCATTGCCCCGGCGGCATTGCTCTTCCACCAGCGGGTCACTCTGCGCGAAATCGTCGGCGCGGTTATCAGTGTCGCCGGTGTCTGCCTGTTCTTTGTGTAGGCAGTTGGCCTTCCATATTCCTAAGAGATACCACAGTCTGTTGATTTGCTGATGTTTGGTTGTTGTTATGCACTTGTTCTGTGATTGACTGAACAACGACTGAACAATGACTGAACAACAGGTGAACAACAGTCTTAGAGGATGGGGGAGATTGCAAGCTGTTGTACGCGATAAAAAAAGTTTGTTATTTTAACATTTAATTGTAAAAAAATGCTTATTTTTGCACCCGATTCACTTTGTGAAGAAAGAAAAGTAAAATAATTGTTTAATAACTAAAACATAAGTAATTATGACATCATTATTGATTGTATTGCAGGCTGCTGCTAACCTCGCTTTGGGTTACTTCGGAGCCGCCGTGGGAGCTGGTTTGGCTACCATCGGAGCCGGTATCGGCATTGGTAAGATTGGTCAGGGTGCCATGGAAGGCATGGCTCGTCAGCCCGAAGCCGGCGGCGACATCCGCTCGACCATGATTATCGCAGCTGCCCTCGTCGAAGGTGTTGCCTTCTTCGCTGTGGTTGCTTGCCTGCTGGTTGTCCTGAAATAAGGGCAACGCCAAAAAACAAAATCCGGGGTCGGCGATTGGCCGACCCCTTTAAGATGAAAAGTTAATAAGTTCTCTTTTATATGAACAACCCACTGATAAACCCCGGCATAGGAACCTTTGTGTGGATGCTTGTGTCGTTCGGCATACTGGCTTTCATCCTCATCAAGTTCGGCTGGCCGATGATCCTGAAATCGCTGCAGAAACGCGAGGAAGCCATTGCCGATTCGCTGAACGAGGCAGCCAAGGCCCGCGAGGAGATGAAGCACCTGGTGGCCCACAATGAGGAGCTGCTGCGCGAGGCCAAGAAGGAGCGCGACGAGATGTTGCGCAACGCCCGTCTGACAAGCGAACAGATTGTGGAAGAGGCGCGTGTGAAAGCCACGGCCGAAGCCGACCGCATCGTCGAGTCGGCCCGCGAGAACATCAACTACGAGAAACTAAAGGCTATGCACGAGCTGAAGAACCAGATTGCCAACCTCAGCATCGAGATTGCCGAGAAGCTGCTGCGTGCCGAACTGAGCGACAAGCCCAAGGCCGACGCTTTGATTCAGAAAGAGTTGGAACAGGTTCACTTGAATTAAGCACAGTTAGGACAAATGAACAACTATCGAGTAAATACGCACTACGCCAAGGCGCTCTTTATGCTGGCCGACGAGGCTGATATGGGGCGCGTGGCCGACGATATGAGGCTGGTGAGTGCCGTGTGTGCCGAGAACCGCGAACTGGCTGTAATATTTGCCAATCCGGTTATCCGGCCCGACAAGAAGTCGGCCGTGGTGCGCGAACTGTTTGGCGGCCGCGTCAGCGACATCACGATGGCCTTCCTGCTCTTTGTGGTGAAGAAGAACCGCTCGGTCAACCTGCGTGGCATCTGCGACTCCTACCTCGACCTCTATCGTGAGCACCTTGGTATTGTGAAGACCGATTTGGTGACTCACCAGCCGGTCGACGACGAGGCCAGCCGCCTGATTGTCGAGATGGTGGAGCACTACACCGGCAAGCGTGTCGAGCTGCATGCCGCCACCGATGCCCGCATGCTCGGCGGCTTCAAGCTGGAATTCGACCACAATATGTACGACGCACGTCTGCGCACCAAACTGCTCAAGATGCGTCAGGAATTCGCGAAAAACGATTACGAAAGTAAATTATAATTTCTATGTCAGATATTAAACCTGCCGAAGTATCGGCAATATTGAAGAAGCAATTGGCCGATGTCAATCTCGATGTCGAGCTCGAGGAGGTGGGCACCGTGCTGACTGTCGGTGACGGTATTGCACGTGTGTATGGCCTCAACAATGCCCAGAGCGGCGAGCTGGTCGAATTCGACAACGGCGACCAAGGCATTGTCCAGAACTTGGAAGAGGACAACGTCGGTGTGGTGATGCTCGGTGCCGTGACCACTGTGAATGAGGGCGACACCGTGAAGCGCACCAAGCGCATCGCTTCGCTCCCTGTGGGCGAAGGCCTGCTGGGCCGTGTTATCAACACTATCGGCCAGCCCATCGACGGCAAGGGTCCCATTCAGGGTGAGTTGTGCGCCATGCCCATTGAGCGCAAGGCTCCGGGTGTCATCTTCCGTCAGCCCGTCGACCAGCCCCTGCAGACTGGTATCAAGGCTATCGACTCGATGATTCCTATCGGACGTGGACAGCGTGAGCTTATCATCGGCGACCGTCAGACTGGTAAGACCGCCATCGCCATCGATACCATTATCAACCAGCGCAACAATTATGATGCCGGTGACCCGGTGTATTGCATCTATGTGGCTTGTGGACAGAAAGGCTCTACCGTGGCCAATCTGGTGAAGACCCTCGAGGAAAAGGGTGCCATGGAATATACCATCATCGTTGCCGCCACGGCATCTGATCCTGCTGCCATGCAGTTCTATGCACCTTTCGCAGGTGCCGCCATCGGAGAATACTTCCGTGACACAGGCCGCAACGCCCTCGTTATCTACGACGACCTCTCGAAGCAAGCCGTGGCTTACCGCGAGGTATCGTTGCTGCTCCGTCGCCCGCCGGGACGTGAGGCATACCCGGGTGATGTGTTCTACCTGCACAGCCGTTTGCTTGAACGTGCCGCCCGCATCATCCAGAACGACCAGATAGCAGCTCAGATGAACGACCTGCCCACTTCGCTGAAGGACAAGGTGAGGGGTGGTGGTTCGCTGACTGCTCTACCTATCATCGAGACGCAGGCTGGCGACGTTTCGGCCTACATCCCCACCAACGTCATTTCGATTACCGACGGTCAGATTTTCCTCGAGACCAACCTATTCAACAGCGGAGTGCGTCCCGCTATCAACGTCGGTATCTCAGTGAGCCGAGTGGGTGGTAAGGCACAGATCAAGTCGATGAAGAAGATTGCCGGTACGCTGAAGATGGACCAGGCCCAGTATCGCGAACTGGAGGCCTTCTCGAAGTTCGGCTCCGACCTCGATGCTGCCACCAAGGCGGTGCTCGACAAGGGTGCCCGCAACGTCGAGGTGCTGAAGCAGCCGCAATACAGCCCCATGCCTGTCGAAGAACAGGTGGCCATCATCTTCTGTGGAACCAATGGCTTGCTGCAGAAAGTGGCCGTTGACAAGGTTCGCATGTTCGAGAAGGAATTCCTCTTCATGATGCGTAACCAGCACGCCGACATACTGGCCAACCTCCGCGCCGGTAAACTGGTCGACAGCGACTTGGCAACGATGAAGGCTGCCGCCCTCGACTTGGCAGAACGATATAAATAACCCCCACTTATGGCTAATTTAAAAGAAGTCCGCACCCGAATTGCCTCGGTCAGTTCGACGCAGCAGATTACCTCGGCCATGAAGATGGTGTCGGCTGCCAAGTTCCGCCGTGCACAGAACGCCATCATCGGCATGAGGCCATACGCGGCGCAGCTGAACGAGATTATCGCCGACATCGATGTGGCCGACGGCATACAGACCCCCTACCATCTGGTGCGGCCGGTACAAACCGTGGTGCTCGTCGTAGTGACCTCGAACAAAGGTCTTTGCGGTGCCTTCAACAGCAACGTGCTGAAGCAGGCCCAGAGCCGCATTGACCATTGGCGCGAGGCCAAGGCGAATATCAACGTGATAAGCATCGGCAAGAAATCGTCCGAGATGCTGGTGCGCCAGAAGGACTTGACCGTCAAGGCATACGACGAGCTGCTCGACAGCCCTTCGTTCGATGCCATCGCCTCGTTGGCCGACAGCATCATGAACGATTTCGCCGACAAGCGCATCGACCGTGTCGAATTGATATACAACCAGTTCAAAAACTCACTGACGCAGGTGCTCAGCACCGAGCAGTGGCTGCCGGTGGAAAGTGAAAAAAGAAAAGTGGGAAGTGAAAAAGTCAACAGCGATTTCATCTTCGAGCCTTCGAAGGAGGAAATTCTGCGCGAGATGATTCCGCTCACGCTGCGCTCCACTTTCTACCGCGTTGTCCTCGACTCGCTTGCGGCCGAGCATGGTGCACGTATGACGGCCATGCAGAAGGCCACCGACAACGCCACAGAGTTGCTGAAAGACTTGAAACTCAGTTACAACAAAGCCCGTCAGGCATCGATTACCAACGAGATTATCGAAATCGTCAGTGGCTCCGAGGCCCTGAAAGGCTAAACTGATTATTATATTATGGAAAAGAAACAGAATTACACTGTCCCTATCATTGTGATGATCCTGCTTTTCGGCATGATCTCCTTTGTAACCAACCTCGCTTCGCCGATGGGCGACATCTTGAAGAACCAATTCACCATCCCCAACTGGCAGGGCACCCTCGGTGTCTTCGCCAACTTCATCGCCTATGCCCTCATGGGTATCCCGGCAGGCAACCTGCTGCAGCGCCGTGGCTACAAGATTACGGCTCTCATTGCTGTTGCCGTGGGCTTCCTCGGTGTGGGCGTGCAGCTTCTCTCCGGCATCGTGGGCAGTTTCGGTGTCTACCTTGTCGGCGCATTGGTGGCGGGCTTCTCGATGTGCTTGCTCAACACCGTGGTCAACCCGATGCTCAACCGTCTGGGTGGCGGCGGCAACAAGGGTAACCAGCTCATCCAGTTCGGCGGTACCTTTAATTCGCTCTGCGGCACCGCGGTCATCGTTATCACGGGTCTCCTCATCCCCTCTATTGTCGAGGCCAAGATTAGCGATACCTTCCCCCTGATGTACACTGCCATGGCCATCTTTGCGCTGGCCTTTGTGGTCATCCTGCTTACTAAAATACCCGAAAAACAAGAATCCACCGACAAGGCTGGCGAAGCCCTTCCCCTGAAAGGCCTCCTCAACTACCGTCATTTTGTCCTCGGCGCCATTGCCATCTTCATCTATGTCGGTGTCGAGGTGGGCACGCCCAATATCCTCAACAAGTGGCTCCAGAATCCCGATCTCGACATCCTCAGCGAGAGCCTTAACGACGACGACATCGCTGCCTCGGTCACTGGATTCTACTGGTTGCTGATGCTTGTCGGCCGTCTGATTGGCGGCTTGGTGGGAGCCAAGGTGTCGCCGCGCAAAATGCTCTCCGTGGCTGCCGCCGCAGCTGTGACACTGGTGCTGCTGGCCATCTTCATTCCTGCCACCGTCCAAGTCCACTTCCTCGGCTTCAATGGTGCTCAAGGCTTCGGATTCAACATGATACCGCTCAGCGCGGCACTGTTGGTCTGCGTGGGTCTCTGCACCTCGGTGATGTGGGGCGGCATATTCAACCTTGCCGTCGAAGGCCTCGGCAAATACACCGAGCGCGCCTCAGGTCTTTTCATGGCGCTGGTTTGCGGTGGTGGTATACTCCCGCTGGCCATGAACGCGGTGGTCGACATTTTCGGCCCTGCCGGCTACCAGCCCTCTTACTGGATTGTCGTTGCGGGCTTCGCCTACATCCTCTTCTATGCCCTCGTGGGCTCGAAGAACACCAAGCTCGACAACCCCGCTTAAACTGCTTCAGCACAGGCTGCTGTTCACCCGTTGTTCAGCTGTTGTTCAGTCGTTGTTCAGTCATTCACAGAACAGCGACATAGCAACGACAGAACAACGGGTGAACATTTAAGGCATGGGTAGTGCTCCGCCGCAAAATATTTTTTATAGTATTATAAATTTTTTGTATCTTTGCAAAGCATTTTGAGCGTGCTGTTACCTGTCAACAGATTGTCGGTCAAATGATTGAATGAATAATAATGAACCCGTGCAGCGACAGGATGCACATAAAAAGCGCGGAGCTTACTCTCCGCAAAAAAAAAGAATGGATTATAAGAATGTCCAACCGCTGGCCGATTTTGATTGGAGCGCAGTCGAAGATAAAGCCGGTAAAATCAAACAGGAACAGGCCAACGACAAATCCGAAGCCTACGAAAAATCGTTCAACGCCTTCACCGAGCAAGAGGTGATCGAAGGCACCATCGTTGCCATCAACGACCGCGAGGCCGTCGTCAACGTCGGAGCCAAGAGCGACGGTGTCATCCCCGCCAGTGAGCTTCGTTACAATCCCGACCTGAAGGCCGGCGACAAAATCGAGGTCTACGTCGAGAGCCAGGAGGATTCGAACGGCCAGCTGATGCTCAGCCACAAGAAAGCCCGTATCCTCAAGAGCTGGGAGCGTGTCAACCAGGCCTACGACAACCAGGAAATCATCACCGGTTACGTCAAGAGCCGCACCAAAGGCGGTCTCATCGTCACCGTGTTCGACAACATCGAGGCCTTCCTGCCCGGCAGCCAGATCGATGTCAAGCCCATCCGCGACTACGACGTGTATGTCGGCAAGCAGATGGAATTCAAAGTGGTCAAAATCAACCACGAATACAAGAATGTCGTCGTCAGCCACAAGGCTCTCATCGAGGACGAGATCGAGGCTCAGAAGGCCGAGATTATCAGCCACCTCGAGAAGGGTCAGGTGCTCGAAGGCGTGGTGAAGAACATCACCAGCTACGGTGTGTTTGTCGACCTCGGCGGTGTCGACGGTCTGATTCACATCACCGACCTCAGCTGGGGCCGCATCAACCACCCCGAAGAGATTGTCTCGCTCGACCAGAAGATCAATGTCGTTATCCTCGACTTCGATGAGGCCAAGCGCCGCATCGCTCTCGGTCTGAAGCAGCTCACTCCTCACCCGTGGGATGCCCTCGATGCCAACCTGAAGGAAGGCGACCACGTGAAGGGCAAGGTCGTTGTTCTGGCCGACTACGGTGCTTTCGTCGAGATTATCCCCGGTGTCGAAGGTCTGATCCACGTCAGCGAAATGAGCTGGAGCCAGCACCTGCGCTCGGCTCAGGACTTCCTGAAGGTGGGCGACGAGGTCGAAGCCGTCATCCTTTCGCTCGACCGCGAAAACCGCAAGATGAGCCTCGGTATCCGTCAGCTCATGCCCGATCCTTGGCTGAACATCGCCGAGAAATATCCTATCGGCAGCAAGCATACCGCCACCGTGCGCAACTTCACCAACTTCGGCATCTTTGTCGAGCTTGAGGAAGGCGTCGACGGTCTTATCCACATCAGCGACCTCAGCTGGAGCAAGAAGATCAAACACCCCGCCGAGTTCACCAAGATCGGTGAGAAGATCGACGTGGTGGTCCTCGAAGTCGATGCCGACAACCGTCGCCTCAGCCTCGGCCACAAGCAGCTCGAGGAGAATCCTTGGGACGTGTACGAGAGCCTCTTCACCGTCGGTAGCGTGCACCAGGGCAAGATCGTCAACCTGAACGACAAGGGTGCCACCGTCATCCTGCCTTACGATGTCGAAGCCTTCGCTCCGATGCGTCACCTCGACAAGGAAGACAAGA
This sequence comes from Bacteroidales bacterium, assembly GCA_017448185.1. Taxonomy (GTDB): domain Bacteria; phylum Bacteroidota; class Bacteroidia; order Bacteroidales; family P3; genus Colimorpha. The sequence goes on along the minus strand of JAFSLX010000049.1, from coordinate 42,558 downwards.
GCAAAGCCCGCAACGGCGAGACCCTCGACTTCAAGGTGATTGAATTCTCGAAAGACAGCAAGAAAATCATCGTTTCGCACACCCGTACCTTCCAGGACGGTGCCGACGCCACCCGTGAAGGCGACGAAAAGAAGGACCGCGCAACGAAGAAGACCGTCAAGCAGATCAACGAGAATCTCGAGAAGACCACCCTTGGCGACCTTGACATCTTCCAGAAATTGAAAGAAGAAAAATAATTGTTTTTTTCAAGATTATTTTTTTAGGTGGATGCGGACTGCACAGTCAGTCCGCATCTTTTTTTTGTCGGCGACAACATTTTATGTGTCTTTTGCGTCTATATAATGTACGTGTGCGTGAAAGAAAAAGATATTTTATTTGCAAAAATAAATAATTGTTGTTATTTTTGCGGTAGGGTATGATGTGTAGGAATGTGTGCAATCTGTTGTTAATGAATAATATAAAGTGTAATAACATGAGAAATATTGTTGGTTCTGTCGTGCTGACAATGCTGTTGTTTGCCTGTGGTAGCTACGCATTTGCACAGGATGATTGGCTGCAGAGTCAAGCTTGTCCGGCATGGAACAATCCTGCCAATTTTTCGGTGACGGGTAACAATGGCTCCGATTATTGGACGGGGAAAAACGGATGTGTTCCAGGTTCCCCTATGTTGTTGTATAATGCTTCAACAGGAGAGACGGGTGTAAACTGGAGCACAACAGAATGGGATGGGTCGCAACTTGCCACGAAACAGGCTTCAGGGAGTTGCAGTGGATCCACGTATGGCACTATTCCAAGTCATGAGAAGTTTTTTAAAATAATGAGTTCAACGGATCAAGCACCTGGACATCCGGTAAATATGGATCCTAATACGGGTGACCATCTTCGTTTTGTACCGACTCAATATAATACTACGGATCAGACATATAACACCCAATTAACAAAAAGTATTCGAATTGGGGATGACTGTCCTGCGGGCAGTAGTAGTAACAATGATGGAGCAACCGCGTTGTACTATTACTGTACCCCTACGCCAGACAATGCTTTGATGTTTATTTATTATGCTTGTGTAATTGAGGCACCTGGACATGGAAGGAGAGGAGATCCCAAGTTCATTATCCGTGTGATGAAACAGAATGCGGCAGGCCAGTGGGTGCAGATTGATTACAATCATTTATCATATTATATTTCATCTGCACCTACAAATTTAAATGATATTGATGCAAGTGAAAGGCAATATGGTGTTGGTGATGCACAAATTGTGCCGTGGGGTCAAGGGGGACCGGGAGCATGGCACCAGCATGGTTCTGGATACAATGCAGTTATTTATAAAGATTGGACCAAAGTGGCTATTAATCTGTCGGACTATATGTATAAGAGATTACGTATTGAGGTGATGACACACGATTGCATCTGGAACGCTCACTATGCCTACGCTTATATTGCAGGTGAGTGTCGCCAGATGGCACTGTCACCGTCGGGCTGTCCTCCAGGTGAATCGGAAGATGTGACCACGATAACCGCACCGACGGGTATGCAGGCCTATGAGTGGTCGGCTTCGGAATTCGGCAAAACGAATAATCCCGACTATGATTTCATGTTGCCGGACGAAAATGACCCGGATGGTGGTATGAGCCATTATTTCACGTTCCGTGTTTTGGCCGATTCGACCCAGGCCACTTACCAATACAATGTGCAAACCAGCGATTTCCGCGTGTTTTACCGCCCCAATGCCAATCATTTGCAAATTCCGATTGGCAGGGACTCGATTGGTAATATTCAGACCTTCCGTTGTCGCATGAAGTCGGCCCTCAATCCCGCCTATCCATTTTGGAGCCAGATTTACCTGAACGTGCAGAACACGAAGCCGACGATGAAGATTGATACCTTGGCGATGTGTGGAGGCGACGTGAAGATGAAGAACGCAAGTTTTGTGCCCGGCGATCCGAGTTTGGTGGTAGATAGTTTGACCAAATGGTCTGTATACTCGAACACTCTGTGTAGCGGCATCCCCGACACGGTGATGGTGGGCGACTCGGTGATGTATCATACCGATGCCCGTGGATTGAGGGGGTTGTTGGTACGCACCAATACTACCGATACGGGATGCTATTCGGAGAAGAGGTATATCATCCGGCCGAAGTTGAACCCCAAGGTAGGAATGACCATTAGCGACAGGGAATTGTGCGATACCGCTACGACGCGACTTGCCGATACGACGAGTGATGGATTGTCGAGGGAGTGGATATTCCTGAGACCGGATGACTCAACGGGAACGACCTTCGACACTATACGAGGGGAAGGCAGCGAAAACCAGATTATCAATCGGGCGTTTACCCACGGTGTGGAACCGATTGTGCTGAGGGTATACAATGGTCAGTCGTATATTAATCCGTTGATGACTACGGAAAGGATATACTGCTATGGTGTGGCCCATGACACGGTGGCTGTGTTCCTGCATCCGGAACTGGAAGTGACAGGCGACACTATTGTCTGTAAGGGCAGCAAGACCGAGGCAGTGGTAAGAACGATAGGTGTGGACAGCTGTACGTTCGAATGGTCGCGCAGTTATGGTTCGATCACCGGTTCGATACCTGAGGGCGACACGCTACGGGTGGAACCCTATGCTGACACATCGACTTACTATGTACGTGTGACCAGCAAAAAAGGCTGTGTGGCATGGGACAGCATACGGGCCTATCTGGTGAGTCCAAAGTTGAGGATTTTCCCGGCCGACGGCCGTATCTGCCCAGGCGACTCGGCGATGCTGGTTGGACAGGATGCCACCTATTATACCTGGTCGGGTTCTCCAGCTGATTCCAATCTGCCTGCTTCATCATATATATTAGATACTATTCTGATTACGAGAGACAGTACGATAATGACAATTGACACTATAGTTCTTGTGGATTTAGATAGTATTGTGTATGATACTACGATGAGAGACACTACAATTATAGTGAGCTATAGTATTGATTCAATTTGGTCGACACTCGACACCATATATGTTCATCCCGACACCACTACAATATACACAATGGTGGGCCACGGAATGAATAACTGCGATGCCGACCCGCTGACGCAACAGGTTACTGTGGTGCCGTTACCCGTGTTGAGGGTGAGTGCCAATCCGTCGGTAGTCGACTGCGACGATCCGACGGTGACACTGCGCGACATATCGCCCAACAGCATTGCTTCGACGTGGCTGTTTAACAATAGCGAGTTGGTCGAAGGCCGCGAGGTGACACATACATTTGAGGAGGCAATGGGTGCCCAAGGTGATTCGGTGCATGTGTTGCTGACCTCGTATAACGAGCTCAACTGTCCGAAGGAATACAACTTTGCAATACCGGTGTACCTGTTTACGTCGTGGTTCCCCAATGCTTTCACGCCGGGCAGCAACGACGACAATTCGAAGTTCAAGCTTTTCACCAACAACCCGTATGAGTATTTCCACATCTACATATACGATCGCCGCGGCATGCTGGTGTTCGAATCGACCGACCCGCAGTTTGAATGGGACGGCACATTGAACGGTGTGCTTTGCCCCCAGGGCGCATACGTATATATCTGCAGCTACCGCAAGCCTGGAGTCAATACGCTGAAGTCGTTGAAGGGAACGATTACACTGGTTAGATAATGTCCGACAAGCATTCGTTGCTGAAGCGCTACTGGGGCTTCGATAGTTTTCGTCCGTTGCAGGAAGAGATTGTCGACTCGGTGCTTCAAGGCAACGATACAGTGGCACTGCTTCCCACTGGAGGAGGAAAGTCGCTTTGCTACCAATTGCCCGCATTGATGCAGGAAGGGCTGTGTTTGGTGGTATCGCCGCTGATTGCGTTGATGAAAGACCAGGTGCAGCAGCTGAACAACCGTGGCATCAAGGCGGCCTGTGTGGTGTCGGGCATGGGTGGGAGTGAAATATCGACGGTGCTGAATAACTGCGTATTTGGTAAAATAAAATTCCTTTATGTTTCGCCCGAACGCCTGCGGCAGCGCATGTTTATCGAGCATTTCAGGCAGATGAAGGTGTGTCTGATAGCCGTCGATGAGGCGCATTGTATCTCGCAGTGGGGCTACGACTTCCGTCCGTCTTACCTGCAGATTGCCGATATTCGTAGCTATCAGCCATCGGTACCCATCATTGCACTTACAGCAACGGCCACACCCCAAGTGATTGCCGATATCGAGCGACATTTGTTGCTTCGTCGGTGCTGTAGGTTTAGGTCGAGCTTTAACCGTGTCAACCTCAGCTATATGGTGGTGTATGATGAGGATATGAGTGGCCGTCTGCTGCAGATTGTGCGTCGGGTCGAAGGGTGCGGTATAGTATATACCCGAAGACGTAAGTTGACGCGTCAAATAGCCGATTTACTGAATGCAAACAATGTCCCTGCAATTTACTATCATGCAGGGTTGGACATTGCAGAGCGTGACCATCGGCAGGAGATGTGGATGAATGGGAAGTGTCGTGTGATGGTTGCTACCAACGCTTTTGGTATGGGCATAGACAAGCCAGATGTGCGGTTTGTGATACATCTCGACATCCCTGATTCGTTGGAAGCATATTTCCAGGAGGCAGGTCGTGCTGGTCGTGATGGCAAGAAGTCCTATTGCGTGCTTTTGTGGAATCCATCGTCAATCAACCGCCTTGAAGATGACTTTGAGCAGGACTATCCTGTGTTGAAGAGAATTAGAACGGTCTATCGTGCGCTTTGCAATTATTACCGCATACCGGTAGGGAGCGGGGCTGATGCTTGTTTCGACTTTGACATGGAGACGATATGCGATACTTATAATTTTGAAGTTCGCGAATTCTACAGTTCGTGCAAGTTCTTGGAACGCGAAGGGTTACTGTCAATTCCTGACCGTGAAGAGGTTTGTTCGTCACTATATATCCCCATTGCCAAGGAGGAACTCTACCGCTTTCAGGTCGAACACTTTGCTTTAGGCAACCTGTTGCAGGCCATAATCAGGATGTATCCTGGGCTGTTCACCACCACTGTACCGATTGACGAACGGAAGATTGCGGCTCGATGTTACCTCAATGAGGCCGATGTGCAGAGAATGTTGCAACAACTTCACGACATGAAGACGGTTGAGTACCGTCCCTGTCCGAAGAAACCGCAAATTGTATTTGCCACAGCGCGCGTTGATGAGAAAAACATTTACCTTAACGAGCAGGACTACACCCACTTGAAACAAGCTGCTGCGAAACGGCTGCAGGCAGTCGAGGATTATGTTCACAACGATAAGGACTGTCGTGCAACGCAGTTGTTGGCTTACTTTGGTGAAACGGATAGTGGTGCAAATTGTGGGAAGTGCGATGTATGTTTACGTCGGCAGCATGTCCCGTCAGGGTTGAAAGAGGCTATATTGCAGGCTCTGCAGCACAACAAGATGACGATACGCAATCTGGTCGATTTGCTCGAACGCCAAGGCTATGTCGATGTTGTCGATGTGGTGAGGGATATGCTTGACAGGGGAGACCTTTATTTGGACAAAAATCTGTTTCTTAATGTCTTGTAAAGTTGGGCGACGGGCAGACCCATGACATTGTAGTAACATCCTTCGATGCGTTCTACCGCAACCATACCTATCCATTCTTGAATACCGTAGGCTCCGGCTTTGTCATAGGGGCGGTAGTTGTCAATGTAGTAGGCTATTTCATCGTCGCTGATGGATTTGAAATAGACATCGGTGGCTTCGGTGAAGGCATATTCCTGTTGGTTTGAACGCAGACAAACCCCAGTGTAGACCGTATGCCGATCGCCCGACAGACTGCGCAATGTGGCGAAAGCTGCGTCGCGGTCGGCTGGTTTGCCAAGTATTTGGCCATTGTGCACCACTATGGTATCTGCCGTTACCAGCACCTCGTTGTCTTTTATTTTTTCAGCAGGGTAGGCCATCGCTTTGCGGTGGGCAAGGAATTGGGCGATTTCTTTTGCCGGAAGCGTATTATCTACATGTTCGTCGACGTTCAGGTCGACAAATTCGATTGGAAATCCTAGCTCGGAGAGTAACTGCCTGCGGCGAGGCGATTTCGATGCAAGAAGAAGCTTCATTTTACCTCTTTACCGGCCTTGAATTTGGCTTTGTACACCTCTTTCCCGCCGTCATACCATACCCATTTACCCTCTTTCTCGCCGTTCACGAACTGGCCTTTCTCCACCAATCCGCCAGTTTCGTTATAGCGCTCATATTTGCCTTCGAGCACACCGTTGACGAAGTTTTGGAGGTATTCCATTTTGCCGTTGGGATAGTAGCGAATCTCTTCGCCGTCCTTTTCGTCGTTCGAATAATGGATGATATATCGGGTCGAGCCGTCGTCATAGAGACCTTTCCATTCGCCGTCTTTCTTGCCGGCCGAGAAGTCGCCGTAATAGTCTACGTCGCCGTTTTCGTACCAAGCCGTCCAGCGGCCCTCTTCAAGGTCGTTCACATATTTGCCTTCGTGCAGTTTCTTGCCGCTTTCGTACCAGGTGGTCCACAATCCTTGACGTTTGCCTGCCTGATAGTTGCCGGCACGCCAGCGTTCGCCAGTCTCGTAGTAGTAGGTCCACATGCCGATTTCCTGCCCTTTCGTGTAGGAACCTCTGATACCAACCTTGCCGTTCGAGCGCCAGTAGAAGGTCCATTCGCCCTCCTGCTTTCCGTCAGTGAGGCGGCCCTCCATGTCTTTTTTCCCATCCTCAAACCACCAGCTGGCTTCACCCTGAAGTTCATTGTTTCGATAGGTGCCGTGGAATTTCATTTTGCCGTTTTTGTGCCATTGGCGGCTTTCGCCCTCGCGGCTGCCGTTCACATAGGTGAGCTCCTCTTCCTGCTGCCCGTTTGAGTACCACGAGCGGTAGGTGCCGTTCTTTTTGCCGTTTTCGACGTTCACCTCGTTCTGCAGGTCGCCGTTGCGGAACCAGGTGCGGTTCACTCCGGTTTCGTGGCATTCTTCGGCCATGCGGCTGCCGTCCTCATAATAGAGGGTCCACACACCGGTCTTCTTTCCATGGTTGTACGAGCCTTCCTGCGATACCTGTCCGTTGGGGTACCACCACGTCCATTTGCCTGTGCGTTGGTTGTCGTCGCTCATCGTGCCTTCGACCGACAGCTGTTTGGTGTTGCTGTAAGTCTTCTGGTAGCGGGTTTGGGCTCCCAAGGAGAATGATATTGCTATAAATCCTGTCAGAATGAGGGTGCTGTATTTCATAATGCTGGCTTATTATTCGCTGTAAACAAAAACTATCATTGGCTTCTTGGCCCCTTCCGGACCGTAGAGGATGGTGCGATGGGCGGCGCTGCGGCGCGAGTTGAGCACAAGCATGAAGCCCTTGTCTTCGCCCTGGCGTAGCAAGCCTTGCAAGTGCTGGGTTACACGGATGCGGTAGTGGCCTTTCTCCGAATCGTACGAGCCGTCGTAGCCGTGGTAAGTATAGGGGTCGATCCAATCGTCGATATACGATTCGTTGCCGTTGGCATTCTTGGTGAGGACCAGAATGTTGTCGGGCTTCATATTGTCGGACTCGGGCGCTGTAGGCAGCCGCAGCTCGGCGTAGTGCACTGTGGCGGTGGGATGGGCCAAGTGGAAGGCCTGCAACTGGGTGTTGAAGTTGATGCGGGCGTTGTAGCCTCCCAGGGGTTCAAGGTACATGCGCTGCATACCGTTGATGCTGTCGGCTCCAAAGGTGGTGCCGGTATAGTCGTGCTCGAAATGGGTGAAATGTGCTGCACCGGCACCAATCTCAAACTTGTACTCGTTCGAGTCGTTGCCGTACATGTTGTAGTAGGCCGAAAGGCGGGTGCGCGAGTTCGAGAAGTCGATGCCCAGCATACCCATGTCGGCATCATCCACAATGCGGATACGCAGGCCTTTGGTCTTTTCGATAAATTCCTCCTTGCTGTCGGCAGACTGGTTGACGACAGAGATGATGTCGCCGCCCAGTTTCAGTCGCACGATACTGTCGTGGGCATGCACAGTGACGTTGCCGTCGAAAAACTTGCGGCTCCCGTCGACGGGCATCGTCTGGAAGGAAAAGTAAGTGGTGTCGCCCAGCACAGGTTCGGCCAGCTGCATCACCTCGAAGTGGAAGTTGTAGTCGGCTGTGGTGTCGGGGTAGAGTCCGTCAATCCACAGGCAGAGCACCACCGAGTCGAATGTGGCTTCCGACAGGTTGATCGAGTTGTCGAGCGAGGCCAGTGCAATCTGGGTGTAGAGCGTTGACGTGACACGCCCGAAGGTGGCATCGGCATGGTTGCCGACAATGCCGAAACTGTAGTTCGAGGTCAGCAGCGAATCGTCGCGCTGGCTATAGGCGTAGTCGGCATACAGGGTGTCGTGCAGACCGGTGTATTGGGTTGTTGGGTCGATGAGCGACAAGCCGATGCCCGACTCGTCGTCGGTACAGGCTGTGGGGAGCAGTGCTGCAAGCACGGCAGCGAAAAGAATAAATGATTTCAGTTTGCGAACCATTGCTTTAATTATCTATTTTTCCGATGATAGTATCGTAGAATTTATTGATGCGTGTGAAGAATTCGTCGCGGTCGGCGATATAGTCGAGCACATTGCGCTTGTTCTCTTTGGCAAAGGCCACCAGCTCGGGGTGGGCGTTGGGCGAGCCGATGATGACTCCCTGCGAGTAGGTGATGGCGGCTTTCATGATGCCGAGGTAGTCTGACTCGCCATACAGGCGCAGGTCCTTGGCGGTGGCACCGTCGTTCTTCATCTTGCGCTCCAAGCCGCCGGTAATCGAGCCTTCGAAAGCGTCGTCCACCAGCGTAATCACCATCTTGGTGCCGCTGAAGAAGGCGTTTTCCTTATTGATGCGGCGCAGGTAGAACGGTATCATCGACGAGAACCATCCGCAATAGTTAATCAGGTGGGGCTGCCAAGCCAGCTTGCGCACCGCCTCGAGCGTGCCACGGCCGAAGAACAGCAGGCGTTCGTCGGTGTCGTTCTCCAGCTTGCCGTCTGCCGTCAGCGCACCGCCGCGGTTGATGAAATACTCCTCGTTGTCAATAAAATAAATCTGCATTCTTGCGGTCGGAATCGAGCCGACCTTGATAATCAACTGGTGGTCGCAGTTGTTTACAATCAGGTTCATCCCCGACAGTCGAATCACTTCATGCAACTGGTGTTTTCGTTCGCTAATCGAACTGAATTTCGGCATAAATACCCTGATTTCGCGTCCCATTTCCTGCAATTTGGCAGGCAAATGGCGACACAACAAACTTTGTTCGGTTTCTGCTGTAAAAGGCGCAATTTCCTGATTTACAAACAATATTCTACCCTTTGCCATAACTATTATACTATATGCTTTTAATATGCAAAGTTACGTATTTTTTTTCGATTGGAGAAAAATATTTTCCTGTAAAAAAATATTCGTAACTTTGCACCCTGAAAACCTTTGTAAACCGATGGAACCGCACCCCGACAATCACACCCTCGAATTGGCCCTGCTCAACCGTGCCCGGCACTATTGTGCCGCCGAGGAACAGTGCGAGTTCGATGTGCGCAACAAGCTGGATGCCTGGGGAGTCGATGACGAAGAGATGGCCGACCGCATCGTCGACCGGCTCGTCGACGAGGGATACCTCGACGCGGTGCGCTACGCCACGCGCTATGCCGAGAGCAAAATGCTACACGCCCACTGGGGACGCGACAAAGTGGCCTATCAGCTGCGCCTCAAACGCTTGCCCTCCGCCACGGTCAGACAGGCCCTCGAATCGGTCGACGACGAAGTCTACCTGCAGATGCTTGCCGACCTGGCTGCGAAGAAGTTTCGCGAGTATGCCGACGAACGCAAGCTCACACGCTTCCTGCTTTCGCGCGGATTCCGCTATGCCGAAATTAATCAAGTATTAATTAATATCTTACCGCAATGAAAAAGCTTTTTACCCTATGCGCCGTCACCTTGATGGCCATTGTCAACCTCAACGCCCAGGACGAGGCCGAAGCACCCAAAGGATCCTGGACCACCAGCAGCTCGCCCGCCCTCAAAGCCACCGAAACCTTCTTCGATAACTGGGCCAAGACCGGTAACTCGCAAATCGAGCTCACCGCCACCTTCTTCGGCAACTACAAGTACACCCATCCGCGCTACGTCTGGGACAATATCGCCGACCTCGCCTACGGCTATGCCTGGCAGGACCTCGACAACAGTGCACAGGGCGGCATCTTCGAAACCCGCCGCAAGAGCATCGATAAAATCGACCTCACCTCGGCCCTCTCATGGAACGCCTACAAAGGTTGGGGCGCCAGCTTCACCGCCAACCTCAAAACCCAGTTCGGCATCGGCTACGAATACAACGGCATCGGCGCAGCCCAGACCCAGACCATGGTCTCCGAGTTCTTCGCCCCGGCCTACCTCACCACTGCTCTCTCGTTCGAGCATAAGAAAGCCGACTGGTCGGTCTCCCTCTCCTTCCTCACCGGTAAGACCACCTTCGTCTACAACGACAGTCTGATAGCCGCCGACCGCACCTACGGTGTCATCCAGCCCGGCAACTTCAACCCCCTCGATCCTTCCACCTTCAAACACACCTACTTTGCCCTTGGTAGCTACGTCCGCTTCCAGTACCTCAAAAAGGACATCCTCAAGAACCTCGACCTCTATGCCCGCGCCGAGTTCTTCTACGACTACAAGAAACCGAAAAACATGGCCTGGGGCGACAACATGGCCACCGACAGTAAATACCTCCTTGCCGACGGCGAAACATGGGCCAATCTGCAAGGCTACAACTGGCTGAAACGCCGCATTTTCGAGACCGATATGGATGTCGAGGTGAAGCTCGACTACCGTCTCTCGTCGCACATCTCGGCCAACCTCGCCCTCAATGTCAAGTGGGACACCGACTTCAGCGGCATGGGCCGTTGGGGCCACCTGCAGGTCTATCAGATGGCCGGCATCCAGGTCTACTTCCTCTGGAAGACCCCCAAGTCTTGATAATTAAACTGTTATAGTATTTTATTTTCCCCTTTATATAGGGTAATTAGACTTATTTGCCCCCTCTAATAACTGCCAAAACATAATGAAGTGTATTTGGCAGTTTTTCTATTCACTCCAATCGTAGAAAAACATTAGAGGGAGGGGTGGGTATGACTTGCCAACCCGACGTAACCCCGCCTTTTCTTCAGAATTAAGCTGCCCTATGGGGCCGCCTTCCAAATGGCGTACTTCCCTATGTCCTCAAAAAAATTTTCTACCAAAATTCGCTGTTTTTTTGTGAGATTGCCCGATATGTTGTATATTAGTAGTATAACGTAAAACGAGCAACACGATGGAAAATACAAAACCAATCAACGCAGTCATAACGGACTTTGACTTTACCTTATACAACACAAGGACGCTGGAGCCCTACAAGTGGAGCAAGGAGCGAAACGACAAACTTGTCAAACAACTAACCGCCAGTTGCACCCTCTACGACGGCTGGCGTGATACCCTTCTTGTCCTTAAGTGGCTTGGACTACCCTTGGGAATAGTCTCACACAACGTAAAAGGCACGATACAGCAGACCTTGAAAGCAACTGAAGTTGCGGTGGTTTTTGTCCTAGCGCGGTACGGCAGAAACTTCGACTACGATAACAAAAGGGTTGTTCCAAAGTCGGAGTTGCTGGAACAGGCACTGGAGGAGCCGTGTCTGCAAGGTGTAAAAAGAGAGAATGTCCTGTATCTGGGCGATACACAGTACGATGTCCTTGAAAGCAAACGCTTCGGTTGTCAAAGTGGAGCGTGTTTTTGGGATACCAACGAGCCTGAACTGTTGGAGCAAGCCAACCCCGACTATCGGCTGTACACACCGACAGACCTTCAATATATAGTCCAGTAGGGTTTTCTGCACACTGAACTATTTATTGTAAAAGGGATAACTATGGCACGAAGAAGAAAACGCAGACCAATGTCTGAAGAGACGAAACGCAAAATCAGTAGGGCTTTGACTGGCTGTCACAACCCGAACTATGGGAAAAGATTATGTGAGACGCAAAAAAGAAATCTCAGCCTTAAGATGACTGAGATTTGGGTGCATCGCCACTAAAAAACTTCATCGTCTGTCGAGGATATTCGAGGTGGGTTTACTGGATTGATGTTAAAGGCAGTAATCATATTTCGTACATATTCTTTCCACTCGTCTTTTGTCAGCCAAACTTCATCTTCTTTATCAACGCCAGCATTTACCAACTCCTCTTTGACACCATCTACCCAGTTGGTCTCAATCCATTCACGAACTGACAAGATAGCCCTGTTCAGTTGTTCTTTGTCCAAGCAGTATCCCCTTTTAAGAAAGGCTTGCAGACTGTTTAGATAGTTTTTGATGATGGAAGGATGAAAGTCCATCCCAGCGGCATAGTCGGGATTGTAACTGCGCATATCCCATTCCATTCCTGACCGTCTGCGAGGCGGTGCGCCCCCTCCGTTCATTTCGGCAGATTCTCTTTTATCTCTTTTATCTACTTGCTTTGGTGTATGTGTGTTTGTCCTTTTGTTTATCCTGCTTTTGACCCCATCGTATCTCTTTCTGAACGCCTCCCAGTTCTTCTCTTTGTCCTCTTGGTATTTGCGTTCATACACATACAACGCACCAGCCTCATCCCACAACTTTACAAACTCATCCTTTATCCTGTTTATCCCCTCTATCGTGGTCTGCACCCCAAGCGCATCGCCGTAGTTTCTGCTTTTGGTGTATAGGTCATTAAGGTCAGGTCTGGTCGTTTTCTTCTCGCTCTTTTTTTCTTCATTATTAACTATAATAGATAGCCCATTTTGGACTGCATTATCATTGTTGGCTGGTTCATTATGGACTAGGTACTGGTCGTAGTCAAGTATGTAGTATCTTGTCCTTGTCTTGCTCACTCCTCGTTGGAAACTCTCACGGCTCACCAACTTCAACTCTTCCAGATTCTCAACGACTCGTTTCTGGGTGCTTACTGGCACACCCGTATCTTTGGCTATCTCGGACTGTGAGCGTTCATAGTAGGGCTGGCTGTAGGCGTTCCGCGCCATATCATACCCATACAGGAGATACACGAACACTTTGTATTCGTTTCCTGACATCCGAGGCATCACATCAATCAAGCGTTTACTGTCTATCATATCTTTGTGGTATTAAGGTATTATAAAGAACCAACCGCCACAGCAGGGATACCACTACCTACTATGACGGATGTCTCGTTCTGTTTCTCTCTTGGAACATTGTGGTATCATTCCAGTCTTTTATATAAATATACAACTTCAACCAAATATTATCAAATTTTTCTACATCAACCTATGCTTGAGAGAACTTTTAGCACCTATTCCAACTAGTATAAATTCTTCAATATATTTGATATACAATTAATTGCTGCGGTCTCGGCAAACAGAACACATCCAAGGAAACAGAGTATGCTCCTGCCTATACATCGGTTTGCCTTGTCTTTTCCTTTCGGATGACCTTCAACTTGCCAACCCTGATAATCGCACCTGTTGGTGTCTCGTAGTAGGGGAAGGAACTTATCCGCATATCCTTCATCTTCCTTGGGGTCAAACCCAACACGCCCTTGCAATCGTCGAGGTCAACAGCCATCGCGCTTATGCTGCCGTAGTAGTAGTGATTATCGCCAATCTGGAGGTGTACTATCTTCTGTGTCTCTTCCACTCTCCTGTTTTTCAATTCTTTATCTGTTTTCATCTTAATAACTGTTTTTGCAAAGATACGAATAATTGTAGATAAAATTGATAAAAGTCGTACTTTTAACTAAAGATAACTATAGAAAATGTACATATATCAAATATATTTCGTATCTTTGTGTCGTAGAAAAACGGATAAAAAGATAAGAAAAACGAATTATAAACAATAAATCAACAAGTTATGGGAAACAGCGTCATCACAAACACCTGCAAAGTTATGTCAAACGTCGCCGTAGTCAACGAAATCAACGCTATTCGCGCACAGGTCATCGCCAACCGTACCCACAATGTCGCCAACGGTATCACCAAGTCTGCAATGATAGCCATTGCCAAGGAGAAGATGCGTGGCGGTGTCTGCCACTTCGTATATGTGAAAAAGAGCGGTGAACTCCGTGAGGCTTTCGGCACTCTCACCCCTTCCCTCGTCGAGGCTGCCACTACTGGCTGCGGTGAAAGCCGTGAGCGTTTCTATACGTCAGCCTACTATGACTGCGAGAAAGGCGGCTGGAGGTCGTTCCGTTGGGAAACCATCATCAAGGTTTACTAATCTGCTGCGGTGGGTGGGGAGGACATCACTCCCCACCTGTCAAAACAGGTCAAATAATGAGACAGGTCAAAAAAATCAGAAAAGTCTGCAACAACAGCAGGCAAGGTATAAATAGTTGAACATCAAAAAAGTCAAAGAATATTATGAACACCAAGAGCAACCATACAGCAGCTATCTACGCAAGAGTGTCATCAACCACAGACCGACAGAACACAGAAAGACAGGTCATAGACCTGAAGACATACGCAAACCGCAGCGACCTCTCCATTGTCAAGGTGTACGAGGAACACATCAGCGGAGCGAAGAAAAACAATGAGAGACCTGTTCTGATGGACTGCATAGCGTTCTGCAAGGAGAACTGCATCGGCACTCTCCTTGTGTCAGAGTTGAGCCGTTTAGGGCGCAACACTTTCGAGGTGCTTGCCACCGTCCGCGACCTTGTAGATTGTCACATCAACGTCTATTTCCAAAAGGAGCAGATGAACCTGCTTGACACAAACGGCAAGCCGAGCCTGTTCACTCCGATACTGATTGCCACCCTCTCCACCTGTGCTGAAATGGAAAGGGAGAACATCCAGTATAGGCTTAATAGCGGTCGCAGAATCTACATTGAGAAGGGTGGAACTCTTGGAAGGAAGAAAGGCAGTACCAAGAGCCGTGAGAAGAAGGAAGAGGAGTACAAGGACGTGCTGGCATACCTCGACAAAGGCTATAAGATTGCCGATATTGCCAAATTGACAGGTACTTCGACAAGCACTGTGCAACGCCTGAAACGAGAGTTCCAAATCAGGTAGAATGTCTGAAATGGCAGTAATAATAAGCGATTGCCGAGGTTTAATTATTGACTTCGGCAATCTTTTTTTGGTCAGTTCGGTAAAAATGTGTATTTTTGCACTTGCAAACGGGGAGAAATCCGTTTGCCGAATAGAGTGCATTTTTTGCTATTCTGCTGACGGTGAAACTTCGACAACTTCACAAAAGTAACAAGCAGGAATATTGGAGAATGCTCATTTGTAATGTATTCGTATTGTACGACATACAACAAGTGGGGCATACCAAAATCCTTATCTGCTTGTTACATAAAAGGGAGTCGAAGCCCTACCGTCAGAGATAGGGTTGATGGATGGCTCCACTTTCTTCGTTATTGATAAATCTCTCCGAGCCGAGAACAGAAGTTGCGCCCGACACGAATTAGGGATGGAACAAGATGAAAATTTTTAAAACTACTCTGTTGCTTATGTGCATAGTGTCTTTAACAGCACTAACATCATGTTCAAAAGATGATGCCGCTGGAGGCAGTAATGCAGGAATCATCGGCAAATGGAAATGCACCGTAGATAACTGGAATGACAACAATAATGATATGGAACATGATTCCTTTGTTGGCAGTATATGGGAGTTTAAAGATGGAGGTGTGCTTAACATGGAAAACGACGTAGTAAACTATACTCTGAGCAACAATACCATCGTCATTGCTGGCGGGATATACAATGGTACTATCACGAAGTTGACTGGCTCAACATTAATACTTGACTTACAATATGCCATATCTATCGGTAACAACCCCTACCCAACTGACCATTTAGAATTTACCAAACAGTAAACCATATGAATGAGATATGAAAAAGCGGATAATAACACAATGCATTATTGCATTTTTAGGAACCTTCACAACACAAGTTTGGGCATACAGTGGGTCTGTCGTCGCACCATCAGGTCAGTATATCTATTATACTATCAATAATTCAAGCCAAACTATCAAAATTGTTTCTCCTGAAAATAATGGGTGGGGCTATTACGTCAAGCCAACAGGTTCACTTGTGATTCCTGACAGTATTACTCATAATGGTACGGTCTATCCAGTCACGGAAATATACAGTCATGCATTTTATAATTGTAATGGTTTAACCTCCGTTACTATCCCAATTACCATTACCAATATCGGCCCATCTGCCTTCCAAGGCTGCTCTAGTTTGGATTCTGTTGAATTCAACGCAGCCAACTGCACTTTTACAGGTACCAGTTCAACCAAAGCTTTCGCAGGGTGTCCATATATTACGAGTTTTACTTTTGGGAATAGTGTGAGCGTAATACCTCAATTGCTCTGTTCTGGAATGTCTTATTTGGGTACCATAATCATCCCTAACAGCGTCACCACCATTGGTTCCGCAGCATTCTCGAATTGCACAGGTTTGACCAGCATAACCTTGGGTAATAATGTCTCCATTATTGGTCAGGAAGCCTTTAAACTTTGTAAAAACCTGACCAATGTTATTATTCCAGACAGTGTCACTTCTATTGGGAATTATGCATTTATGGCAGACTCCAGCCTACAGACAGTGACTATTGGTAAAGGCGTTACATCTATTGGCAAACAAGCCTTTGAGCAGTGTATTCAATTGGACACTATATATATGATGCCTTTAACCCCACCTACACTTGCTGGTGAACAATTGTACCAATTACCTTTTTGGAATAATGCACCTGGAAGAGTATTTATTTTGAACGGATGTTCATATGATGCCTATTATGTTGATGTTTGGGAACATCCCCAATGGGAATCGTGGAAGTATTATAATGGTAGTTTATGCCCACCGTATTATGATATTTCTGTCAACGTACTATCAAACGATACTACACGAGGGAGTGCAAATGTCGTTTTAGGACCAGGCAATCGTATTGTACGATGTGACTCTACTGTAGTGATTCAGGCTATAGCCAATTCACCTGAATATCGATTTGACCACTGGGACAACGGCAGTACAGATAATCCTATTACAATTACACTAGTCGGAGATAGTACAATAATTGCCTACTTTGTCCGTAATATCTATACTCTTACAGCCAATGCAAATGATGACAACTATGGATTTGTATCTTTTCCCGCTGGAGATACCGCAACATTTGGCGACACACTAATAGTTGTAGCTAGTCCTACAGCACATTACCATGTAGATAATTGGTCGGGAACGGGTATTGTGAATACTTCGACGAACAAGGACACTGTATGGGTGGTAATGAATGAAGACCTTACTATTACATGTAATTTCGTTATTGATAAACATACTGTTGCCGTTTCCGTTGCGCAAAATGACACTGCCTGTGGTAGTGTGACTGGCGATGGAATGTTTGACTATGGTACTACTATTACACTCCATGCTATTGCAAACAATGGCTACCGTTTTGACCACTGGAGCACAGGTAGCACCGATAATCCCTATACTTTGACTGTCACCAATGACACTACCATTATCGCCTATTTCGTCCCGAATGGCACACAGGGTATCGGCGAGGTTTGTGAAGAAAACATCCGTATAAGTGTGTTCAACGGGCGTGTCTGCGTCGAGGGCATCACGAATGAAGAGGTGCGAGTGTACGACATCACAGGGCGCATGGTGCAGAACCGAGCCTTGCCGTCAGGCGTGTACATCGTCAAGGTCGGCACACTGCCAGCACAAAAGGTTGTCGTAATGCGATAACGCGACCAAAAGAACATCCATTCACAAACAAGGGCGACCGTCACAAGTCGCCCTTTGTCTTTGTGAAGTGCTGGTGTTAGTCGATTTTGATTTTATCATTCGCTGATATAACCTTGATTAAATGGTCTACACTCTGAACCTGCTTTATGTATGTTTGAATGTTCTGAATGTTTCTGCCAAGCAGGGTGGCTAGGTCGTTTAACGGTACGTTTTTGTTGATTAGTTCCGTCGCATAACTGTGACGAGCGTGATAGTAGGTGAGTTTTGGGATGAATCCAAGTGTGCTTAAGTGGTAATTAATTACTTTTTCCCACATCCTTTTGTCGCGGTGAGGATATTTCGCTTTCTCCTCAAGTAAAAAATCTATCAGTTTCTTGCTTTCGCGGTCTTTTCTTGTAATTACGGTTGCTTTTTGGTTGGTTTTCTGTCGGTTAATATAGCCAACATAATAACATTTTGCTGTGCTACCTACAACCTCTATGCTGTTAAAGTCAAGACGTAGAAGGTCAACTAGTGCCAGCCCACAGAACCGATAACAAGCCATCCACCAGCCAGCACCCTCATTCCCTTTTTCCCAAGCATCCCTAATTTGCTGTATTTCGTCTTCGCTACGGGCTTTGGGGTTGGTGGGCGGCTTAATGCCCTCCGACTTGAATTTCCAGCCTTTAAATGGGTTGTTTTTTAAGTACCCCATTTCAACCCCGAAATTGAACAGACTTTTAAGCGTTGAAAGCCTTTGCCATACTCCACCGACTTTAGCCGTTTTGAGCCAATTTTTAGTCGCACCCTGCAACATCGAGGTAGTCACCCTTTCTACGGGTATGTCACCAAAGTAGTCGTTCCAGTGCTTGATAGCGTGTTTGTAGTTGATAACTGTACGCTCTTTAAATTGACTCTGCCTTTCAAGTTCTCTGGCGATATCTTCGAGTGTTTTCTTGTGCTGTTGCCTTCGGTTAAGGCACTCGCTAGCTGTAAATTCTTCACCTTGCTTTAATAGCCAATCAATACTTGCCTCAATGTCGTTTACTCGTTCCCTGATGTCGGGTATGCTTCGCCATTCATTTACGCTCTTGAGCCAATGACCAGTGTTCTCTTTGGCTCTTCCTCTCCATGTCACAAGGATTTGGGCTGGCGATTTGCCATCTCGTTCTTTGTCGGTTGCAAGGATAACTCTAACGGTGGGGCGTTTTGTTTTCATTACCTGTCGTCATTTCTATTATGCACTAATAACACAGATTGTATGTTTTTATTGTGAAAACGACAAAATTATTTTCACCCTTTATTTACCCCCATAAATGGAATAAATTGTATTTCAATAATAATAACTCTTCTCGTGGAAGACCCCGAAACAATAAGTCCTGAAAAAAAGAATAGATTAGGCGTGGAAGAGGACAACCCTCTTCCACGCCTTTCTTTTGGTTCTTCCTACAAATGCGTAGGTGATACACAATAAAAGAAGCTGGCATTTCGTATTGTAAATGCTAAAAAAGGTACGGAATGGAAACCAGCTTCATGTATCATTGCCTCGGAATCCGGGATCAGGAGTGCACATGCACGCGCTACGAGGGCGGCAGGATAATCTTTAAAATAAGAACGAGAGATGACAAACTTTATTGTGCCAGGTGCGGTAGCCGACATGTAATTAAGAGTGGCAGCACTGTCAGGCGATTCCGGAGTGTGCCGATAGGGTCGCGCCAGATAATACTCGAGATGACGGTGCAGCGGCTCGAATGCAAGGACTGTGGGGCGATACAGCAGGAGAGGGTCCATTTTGTCAGAGGCAAGGAGCGGTACACCTACCGTATGAAAAGGTTTGTGCTGGATCTGTGCAGGATAGGCACGATAGCGGATGTGGCCAAGCAGGTACATATGTCGTGGGATACGGTGAAGGACATTCTCAAGGCTGAACTGGGGCGCAAGTACAGCCGCCCCGACCTCAAGGAGCCACGTTACATCGGCATCGACGAGTTCGCTGTGGCCAAGGGGCAGGTGTATATGACCATTGTGGTAGACCTGGAGTGTGGTGGGATAGTGTATGTCGGCAACGGCAAGGGGGCGGATGCGCTGGACGGCCTGTGGCCGAAGCTGGCACGTGCAGGATGCAGGATCGAGGCTGTGTCGACAGACCTCTCCGAGGCTTTCATCTCCGCCGTCAGGGAACACCTGCCGGATGCCGTACAGATATTCGACCACTTCCACATCGTCAAACTGATGAACGAGAAACTCGACAAGGTGCGGCGCGACACCTACAACCAGGAAACCGACGAGAACAAGCGCCGCCTGATAAAGGGGCAGCGCTGGCTGCTGCTGGCAAACGGCGACAACCTCTCGCCCAAGGCCGAGGAACGTCTGTACAAGGCCCTTGACATCAACCGCCCGCTGGCCACCGCCTACTACCTCAAGGAATCCCTACGTCGTGTATGGTGGCAGGAAAACAAGCAGGATGCTGCAATCGTACTCGACGACTGGATTGAACAGGCCAGACAGTCAGGCCTGAAACCAATCGAAAGCATCGCAGACACCCTCGCACGACACCGTAAAGGCATACTTGCCTGGTACGACTACCGCATCTCCAACGGAAAACTCGAGGGCATCAATAACAAAATCAAGACTATGAAACGTCAAGCCTATGGCTACCGAGACATGTCCTTCTTCAAACTCAAACTCCTGTCTCTACACGACTCCACCTATCCATTTAGCGGATGAACCTTTCTTTTTTCCCACTCCTCATGCCGTTGCTTAATAGTTGCCTGATGGTTTATCAGGCAACTATTAGACAATAGTGAGTCAACATGCTGTGGGATAGGTGTTTGTTCGGTTGTTGTTCAGTCGTTGTTCAGTCGTTGTTCAGTGTTTGACTGAACAACGACTGAACATCGGCAGAACAACACGCTGACAGGCCATTTTCAGCCACTAAAATAGCAGAAATTGTTTTGTATTGTTTTTCAGTATGTTGTAAAAATTGCCATCGATTTTAAATGTTAAAGTATGTTAAAATTGCATGTCGTTTTCCGGTTTTGGCAAAAAAAGTGTCTATTTAATATATAGAAAATGTCGGCGAAGACACCATGAACATCGACACCAAAAACCGGGAGGAATATTTCGGGCGGCTCTGCGAAAGGTACCGTCCTCTGATGGTACGCCAGTGCATGCTGCATTCGCATGGCAGTTGCGTGCTGTTCGACGACCTGATGCAGGAGGTCCGGTTGGCGCTATGGACTGACATGCCTGCTTTTACCGACAGAATGCCCCAGTGGAAGGAATACATGCGTGTGTATTTCCTCACGCGCAAGACGCTTCAGCAATACAGGCGGCGGATGGCGGGCCGTCCCGCCACCGTGCCGCTCGACGACAATCTGCCTGTGAGTCTGGTCGAGGAGAACCGTGCGGAGGAATTAATTGACGAGCTTTCGGCTTACCTTTCCGATGATGACCGTCGGATAGTGGTGCTGCTCTGTCAAGGCTACAGCCTCGGCGAGACGGCGGAGCGGATGGGGCTGATGTACGACGCCGCCCGGAAAAGGCTACAGCGCATCATGCAGGAGTTATGTGAAATATATAAAAAAATACATGAAAATGGAAATCAAGATTGAGAGTAGTGAAGACATCGGCAGGCTGATAGAAATATGCGGCCAGCGTGCCGCCGACCGGCGGTGGCACGACCGCTACTGGCGCCGCCGCCGCACACGTAATCAGGTGCTGCTGCTCGTCCTTGGCGCGATAACCGCGTGGAAGTACTGTCCGCGGACGGTTGACAGGGCGGAGCTGGATCCGTTGTACCTCAGATACGAGCACGAGCCAGGCATAGCCACGGGATTTGTCAAGGACTACCGTGTCAACGACAGCGTCACGATGGATGTCACCACGCTGCAGGCCGTCGACACCGCCGCCTGGAACCGCTTGATGGACGACTTCGGGTTCCCCGAGGAATTGATACGCTTTTTCGCCAGCGGACGCGGCACTTCCCCGCAGGCATACACGCAGGCTATTGTGGACATCACCGACACAAGGAAACGTCCGTCGGAATACAGCGAAAACTGCAGGTTGCTCATCGTCAAGGCTTCGGAGATGACCTTTGTCGTCTACAACAACCATTCGGTATCGGAACTCAGTCAAATAACGTCAAATCATATTAAAAAAATCAAACAATGAAAAATACGTTCAAGAAAGTGGCATTCGTTGCAATGCTCACGGTTGCAGCCGCCGGCTGCCAGAAAGAAAACTTCGAAGATCAGGGAAGTCTCGCCAACCAGATTGTCGACGCCATCAGCGTCACCTACACCATCGACGGACAAAGCTACAGCACGGTTCTGTACGGGGAGGAGGCATGGCAGGCCTTTATTGACCAGATGCTCGCTCTTGCCCGCGAAGGCTATGAAGTGTCGTTTTCGAGGAATGGAACCCCTGCGCTCACCCTGACGAAGGAGACTGTCACCTATGTCACCACCAGCGAATCAGATGCCCACAAGTGGGCTGACGGCATGACTTTGGAAGGTTACATCGTCACGATTGAGTACAACAACAAAACAGGTGAATATACCTGCACGGCTATTAAGTAAATGACTTATGTTAGGCCGCAGGCCTGCATTAAACAAATAAGACTTATGCATTTCATCTGAAAAAGGCTCCGCGCGGTTTAGTGGTACGCCGCCGCGCAGGAGCCGAAAAAATTGAGGGCGCCACGCAGGGGGAGTGTACTGTATGTTCCCCAACAACACCACTCTTCCCTGCCAACCCGCACCCGAGGCGTAAAGCGGAACGCTCTACGAGAGTAAAAACGCAGACTATCCGACTTTATTGCATGGACAACAGTGCGTGTCCCCTGTACTCCATGCAGCACCATTCCGAAGGGCATCGCAAAGTCCCCCCTGCGTCAATAGGGACAAACAATAAAAAATACAAAGAAAATGAAAAGAAATAAAATCATTCTGTGGCTGCTTGCCGCATCGCTGTTCCTGTCGCTCTCACAGTCCGTTTTCGGTCAGGAGATGACCCGCGAGTTGCGGAACCTGCACGACGACTACTCGCTCGTAAGGGAGACCGAAAGGGGTGAGTGGCTGGTTTACAACTATAATTCCGGCAGGAGCATCTTTTCGCTGGTTACCGACACAACAGCATCGGCCCCACAAATGTATCTGGATTATCCTGGGAATTATGTTGCAGTGAAGGTTCTGGATTTCACGATATTTCAGGATACCGTATATTTTTGTGGACTCGTTTACGAGGATGGTGAAGAATACTATGCCACGACTTGGGGTTATTTCCCACTTCAGGGTTTCCCGAACGATTCGGTGTTTATTGAAACAGGGCTGTATTATATGCAACATTTTAATAATATTGCCGTCTTTTCTGTAGACGGTTCAATGACCGGGTTGCATGTCCTTATGACATGCAACGAGGACACTCTCAGTATCTTCAGCTCGATTATTGACATGGTACGCATAACTCCGAATTGTTTTAATTCCTATACTCATAGTTATGATGATTACCCTAAATATTACGATGATATCGAAGTTACAGACCACAATGTTATTTTTTCTTATTTGCAGAAATCTGACACTGGATCACATAGATGGACATACCTCAATTACGTAAAAAAACCATTAACATCTGGAATGACTATTTTTTCCAATCCTGTACAACGGCAAAGACTTTCAAACAGGTCTTCTTTTGGAAAATCTTTTTTGGAATATTGTACAGATGACGCTTTTGTTGTGGCACAACCGACACGGGATAGTATCAATGTATTCGCTTTTGAACTTGATATTGATGGGAAATATAAGTGTTTGGGTGCAGTTAAGTTTTTCAGGCGCTTAATTCTTGAACAAATGAAAGATATAAAATATGACAGGCAAAGCAAAATTCTTGACATTCTAACCGTGCACAGTTTTATACATTCCAGCAAAGTATACCATTTGAACCCAATGCTGCTTGGCTCTGGGGGGACAATCTATGACCATCAATTCCGTGAAGAGATATTGAATTCTCTGGATGTCCTCAGGTTCTATCCGGATTGCTTTATTGCATCGGGCCATATATATAGTTTAGAATCACCCAATTTACGCTTGTACAGGTATCGGTATTTTGACAATAAGGATTGTACAGTTTTTTTTAATGTGGAGTCCAAATATTTTAAATATTCAGAAAAGGCGGAAATAATAAATGATGAACTTCATCCATTCAAAAATTATTTGAAGCCGTTAAAGGCATTCAAATTGACTAATCCTGTAAAAACAGTCTGTGGTAAATAATAAAAAAATAAAATCATGAAAAAGAAAACATTATTTTTTCTGGCGTTAATTGCAACCGCCATGGGATTGCAGGCGCAGGACACCGTGAGAATGTCTGACCCAAAGCCTTGCTACTATGCTCCGTATTGGACGACAACAGATACTGTCTGCGGCATTTCGGGAATGCGACTGTCCAATTGTTTTTTCGCTCAAACAAGACGTTTTTTTACTCAGGACACTTTGACAATCTACGGGATTGCCATTTCCGCGGAAGTGCCATCCGATTTATCTGAGGAATTTTATGCAAACATATCGTTGGACAGCGCGTATGAATACCTGAGGGTGTACAAACGTACCGGCGATTCGATGGCGGTCATTGGTGACTCGATGCTGATGCTGCACATGCGCGACACGCCGGTGTCGTACTACATGGATGTCGACAAAATCTATCAACCTGTGAGTTTCCTCCCACCGGAAGACATCCCCATATTCCCGATTTACGAACGCTATTTCGACACATCGTTCACTGTTACGGATTCGTTTTTTATTGGGATAACTAATTATCATTATCATTACGATCCCTCCCTTCACAAATACGCATCAGTGCCAATTGACATCAATGGTGCTGCTCCCTATCCATACGATCCCAAGGAGGATGATGTGATGGAAGGTTACAAGATGGCAAATGGGGAATGGAGATTTTATTCACCGAGTAGCCATCTGTTCATGTATCCAATCATCGCGATCTGTGACACGACGCCTGACGATACAACTGCCATCGACACTACCGTTGTAATCGACACCACCGTTGTGATAGACACGACAGTCGTCATCGACACGACGCAGGTCGACACGGTGGCCATCCGCATGCCGGAATACTTCGGGCGCTACGTGAGCGTGTCGCCGAACCCGGCGACGGGCAGCGCGGAGGTGTTGTCGAGCTTCGGCCTGAGCCGCGTGGAGGTGTTCAATGCCGCGGGCCGTAAGGTGATGGACCTCAAGGCCGAGGGCCTGAAGGCCACGCTCGATGTGTCGAAACTGCCCTCAGGAGCCTACCTGCTGCGCATCCACACACCGCAAGGCATGACGACCAAGAAACTGGTGGTGAGGTGAATGTAAAAATGAGAAATGAAACGCCCGTGGCGAATCGATTCGCCACGGGCGCTTTTGGTATTTTATTTCAGGTTATTTGAAACGGAGGAGGACGCTTTCGTTCATCTTGAGGCCGAGTAGGCGGGTGAGGCAGCTCTCCTTGACGGCGAGTTCGAGCAGACCGGTGGCCGAGATGGTGAGTCGCATGCGGCGGCGCGGGTCGTTGTAGGTGTGCTGCTGGTAGTAGGAGGCCATGATTTCGTGTATTTCCTGGTCGCGCACCATGAGGGAGAATTCGCGCCCTTGGCGCAGCTCCTCGAACTCGCGATAACTCATGCCGAGGTAGGCGTTGCCGTAGGAGTCGATGTAGTGCACGTAGATGCGGTAGTAGTCGCCTTGCTGGATATAGCCGGGGAGGGTGCGCTGCATGAGGGTGGTGTGTTGCGGTCCGATGTCGCGCATCGAGGCTCCGGCAAGGAGTTTCTGTGCGACGAGCGAGAAGAGGTTGTAGGCGGCGAAGTTGTAGACACCTTTCTCGTTGACGGGAATGCGCGACACGTCCTCGATGTCGTTGCCGAAGGCCATGGCGGGCAGGCCGTTGTCGGCACAGATATAGTATTGTCCACGGCATTTGACGACGACGAAGGGATGCTCGTCGGAGTGGGAGGAGGCCACGTCGATGATGTGGACGGTGCCGGGCGGGAATCCTGTGCAGGCATGTTTCACCACGAAGGTGGCGGCCATAACATTGAACGGCTCGATGTGGTGGGCGATGTCGACCACCTGGACGCCCTCGATCATGCTGTAAAGCACGCCCTTCACCATGCCGACGAAGAAGCCTTGGTCGCCCCAATCGGTTGTTAATGTTACTATTGGCGTTTTCATATCCGACTGCAAAGATACGAAAAAAAAGAAAAATGAGAATTGAAAAATGAAAAATGAATTTTTTTTTCGTATTTTTGTTTTTCAGCTTTATGTCGAAAGAATCAGTTAAGTTGTTAAAAATAAAGAAATAAGAAATAATATGTCATTACTCTCGATACGCAATTTGCATGCTACGATTGGCGACCGCGAAATATTGAAGGGAGTCAACCTGGAGGTGAACCGTGGCGAGGTGCACGCCATTATGGGCCCCAACGGCAACGGCAAGAGCACGTTGGCCGGTGTGGTGGCCGGTAACCCGAAATACACAGTCACCGAGGGCGAGGTGATTTACAACGGCAAGAACATCCTCGACCTGCCGGTCGACGTGCGTGCGGCCGAAGGCCTGTTCCTCGGATTCCAATATCCGGTGGAGATTCCAGGTGTGAGCATCACCAACTTTATGCGCACCGCCGTCAACGAGCAGCGCAAGTACCACGGCCTCGACCCACTGAGCGGCAGTGAGTTCCTGAAGCTGATGGAAGAAAAAAAGAAGGTGGTCGAGATGACGACCAACTTGGCCAACCGCTCGGTGAACGAAGGTTTTAGCGGCGGCGAGAAGAAGAAGAACGAGATTTTCCAGATGGCTATGCTCAATCCCACGCTGGCCATACTGGATGAGACCGACTCGGGCCTCGACATCGATGCCCTGCGTGTGGTGGCCGGCGGTGTGAACAAGCTTCGCACTAAGGACAATGCCACTATTGTTATCACGCACTATCAGCGTCTGCTCGACTTTATCGTGCCCGACTTTGTGCATGTGCTTTACGAGGGCCGCATTGTGAAGACCGGTCCCAAGGAGTTGGCTTTGGAACTCGAGGAGAAGGGCTATGAGTGGATTAAGGAAGAATTAGGAATTAGGAGTTAGGAATTATGATCCGTAAAGACCAATTGCCTGATATTTGGGGCGACCAGTGGAAAGCGACCGGCGAAGAATGGCGAGTGGCGAGTGGGGGGCGGATTGTGATGTGCTCGCCCGAAGACGCACCGCTGTTCATGCTGCGCGAAGATGCTGGCTACAAGGTGGTGCGTGGGCATGAAAGGATGAAACTCGTGTTGGGCGAGGGTGTGGAGATGGAACTGTATCGTCCGCAGTTTATGGGTGGCGAGCAGGTGAGCGACCTCGAAATCACAATGGAGGCCGGCTCGAGGCTGAAGATGTGCACTATCACCCTTGGCGGTCAGCATGTGAGGAACAATATTGTGGTGCGCATGGTGGGTGAGGGGTGCGACTTGGAGGCCAACGGCCTGTACCTTATCGACCGTGAGCAGCAGTGCGACAATTATATCTTTGTCGAGCATGCAAAGCCTCACTGCAACAGCCGCGAACTGTACAAGGGTATCATTGATGATGCGGCTCGTGCCCGTTTCAACGGCCATGTGCTGGTGCAGGACGGTGCGGTGAAGACCGAGGCCTATATGACCAACCGCAATATTCTGCTGACCGACAAGGCACATGTCGACACGCGACCGTTCCTCGAAATATACAACGACGATGTGAAGTGTTCGCATGGCTCGACCATTGGGCAGCTCGATGAGCAGGCCAAGTTCTACCTGATGACCCGTGGTATCAGCGAACGAACGGCTGTGACGATGCTGAGCTATGCTTTCTGCGACGAGGTGATACGGTCGATTGGTATCCCGTCGCTGCGTGAGACGATGGGCGACATGGTGAAGAAGCGTCTGCACGGCGAATTGACTTCGTGTGAAGAGTGCGCCATCAAATGCTCTTCGCCCTGCAACGGACCTGACGCACATTTCGATATCGACGTAACGAAGCTGTAGGAAGGTGAAAAATGAAAGGGTAAAGTTGAAGGTTGGCTGGCGCGTCGTCTTGGTCGCGCTGATTATCATCTTTCATCTTTCTCCCTTCACCTTGTCTGCCCAGTGCGATGTCAAGCTGAAGGCATCCGACAGCAAGGCGTTCGACAAGGCAATGGCGCTTTTCGAGCAACGTCAGTATAAAGAGTCGGCACAGCAGATGCGCCGACTGGCGGGTCGCAATCAGCACAATGCCGATATTCAGTTCTGGCTTGGTATGACGGCAGTGAAGGATGGTTTCAACACTGCCGGTATTCGTCGCTATTTCACCAAGTGTATTTCGCTCTGTCCCGACTATTCCAATGCGCTGGCCCATTTCTATATGGGTATGATTCATTACACCGACGAACGCTACGACGAGGCAGTGACCGAGCTGGAGAAGTATTTCGCCATAGCCAATGGTAGCAACGAGCGTACCTATACTGCCGTCTACGAAGAGGCATCGAACTACCTGTACTGGTCGCAGTTTCTGGCCGATGCAATGCTCAATCAAGTGCCGTTCGACCCTGTGAAGGTGGCAGGGGTGAGTTCGAAATATGACGAGGCGTTGCCGTACCTTTCACCCGACGGGCGCTATTTCTATTTCCTGCGCCGCATGCCTGTGGAACACGATCGCACATCGTTCTACAGCCGACAGTTTGAGGAGATGCGGTGGTGGCTGTATTGCAGCAAGTTTGTCGATACGGCATTCTCGCGCGGCGCAGCATTGACCGCACCTTTCAATCAAGGCGATATGGAAGGCAGCGTGACGCTAACATCCGACGGTAACACGCTATTCTATTCTGTCATACGCAACCAGGCGGGCTATTCCAACAGTGACATTTATTTCTCCAATCTGATTGACGGGCACTGGCAACCAATTGAGAATGCCGGTACGAATGTCAATGGGGCCCGTACATGGGAGTCGCAGCCTTCGGTGACCCCCGATGGGCAGACACTCTATTTTGCCTCCAACCGTCAGGGAGGGCAGGGTGGTACCGACATCTGGCGCTGTCGTCGGCTGAAGAACGGCGACTGGAGTCGTCCGGAAAACCTCGGTCCTAATATCAATACCTCTGGCAACGAGAAGTTCCCTTTCATTGCTGCCGACGGCCACACACTCTATTTTTCGTCCGACGGATGGCAGGGATTCGGTGGATACGACATCTATTTTGCCAACGTCAATGATGTGCATGGTAACCGACCTATCAATCTTGGCTTGCCCATCAACGGTGAGGGCGACGACCTCTCGTTTGGTGTCACGGCTGACGGAAACAAAGCCTATTATGTGGGAAAAACTGACGGAAGCCGCAGCACTGACGTGATGATGTTCGACCTATATCCAGCGGGTCGGCCCGAGCCGATGCGTTGCGCCACGACCAGTGTGGTTGACACGGCAGGAAAGCCGTTGGAGGCTACGCTGCAAGTGAAACGGGCTGCCGAGGCTCTTTATCGTTCGGGAGCCGACGGGCGTATGGTGCCGATGCTTTCAATGCAGGACGATAATCTGGTGACAGTCACAGCCGAAGGAATGCTGCCTTATGTGGCAGTGCTCTCGGGTGCAAATGTGGCCCGTGGCCGTATTTTGCCTGCCCGCATAACGCTTACGCCTGCCCGTGCCGGTGCAGTGGCGGTGTTGCCCGATGCGGTGTCGTCCAACCTTCGTATGCTCGACGGGTGGGTCGACTATCTGATTGACAATCCGCGCATCCACCTCTCTGTCGAATGCCCCAAGCAGGCCGATGCCAAAGTGCTCTACGACTACCTCATTTCACACAAACTGCGTGCCGAACGCCTCTCTTTCCGTGGTGGCACCGATGTCAAACATCCTCAACTTGTCGTCAAATGAAACCCATCGGTCGCATATTACGCTATCTTCGTTATTTCCCGGTGGAAATAGGGCTCAATGTGTTGTTCAACCTGCTACATGTGCTGTTCAACCTCGGCTCGTATGTGCTGATAGTTCCCTTCGTGGAACTGCTGTTCGGTTTGAACGGAACACCGGCGTCAGAGCCCGAGTTTGGCTTGAACCAGCACCAGTTGGTCGACTGGGCTTTCTGGCACCTGAACCAATACAAGGAGACACTCGGCATCTGGCCCTGTCTGTTCACTGTGGCTGGCGGCTATTTGGCATGTTCGCTGTTGAGCAACCTGTTTCGCTACCTCGGCATGTTCTTTCTTGCCACTATCCGCAAAGGCCTGGTCGAGCGTCTGCGCAACGATATCTATCACAAGGTGACCATCCTGCCGGTGTCTTATTTCAACCGTAAGCGCCGTGGTGACCTCATTAGCCGTATGTCGAACGACTTGGCCGATATCGATTGGAGTGTCTTCAGCACAATGCAGTCGCTGGTCAAGGACCCCATCAATGTGCTTGTCTTTAGTGCTACGTTGGTGTTTGTCTCGTGGCGGCTGTTCGTGCTGTTCCTCGTGGTGCTGCCGTTGGGCGTATGGCTCATTGCACGTATTGGCAAAAGCCTCAAGCACAATTCGCAACAGGGACAGAACCGTCTGGGGCGCCTGTTTGCACTGCTCGACGAGTCGTTGGCCTCTCTGCGGGCTATCAAGGCTTTCGGCCGTGAGGATGACCGTGAGCAGCGCTTCGCCAAAGCCAACGGGGATTATGCCCGGTCGATGGTCAAAGTGGCTCGCAAACGCGAACTCTCCAGTCCACTTTCCGAGATTCTGGGTACCCTTGCACTTGTCTTTATCCTGATTCTGGGTGGTTGGCAGGTAATCGACGGACTCATCCAGCCTTCGGTCTTCATCTTCTTTGTCATAGTCTTTGCGCGCCTCATTCCGCCGATACAGGCCATCGTCAGGGCTTACAACAACCTGCAGAAGGGTTCGGCTTCGGCGGCTCGCTTTCTCGAAGTGCTCGATGCTGACGAACTGATACTTGAGAAGCCCAATGCGCCGATGCTGCCGACTTTCTGCAACGAGATACGTTACCACGATGTCAGTTTTTCCTATGCCGACGGAGCAACGGTGTTGTCACATGTCGACCTTGTGATTCCGCAGGGTAGCACAGTGGCCGTGGTCGGTCCGTCGGGTGCGGGCAAAAGTACCATGGTCGACCTTTTGCCACGCTTCTACGACTGCTCCGAAGGCTACATCTCGGTCGATGGGTATCCGGTGCGCGATGTGAACATCAATTCGCTTCGGTCGCAGTTCGGCCTGGTGTCGCAGAACTGCATCCTGTTCAACGACACGGTGGCCAACAACATAGCATTCGGCGATGCACAGTATACGATAGAACAGATTCGTGCTGCGGCCCGTGTGGCCAATGCCGATGAGTTTATCGAACAATTGCCGCAAGGCTACGACACTCCCATCGGCGACCGTGGCCTCAACCTCTCGGGCGGTCAGCGTCAGCGCCTTAGCATTGCACGCGCGGTGCTGCGCAACACGCCTATTTTGATTCTCGACGAGGCTACCTCGGCCCTCGATTCCGAGTCGGAGCATGCCGTGCAGCAGGGACTTGATGCCCTGATGCAGGGGCGCACCTCCATCGTCATTGCCCACCGCCTCTCCACCATCCGCCATGCCGACCAGATTGTCGTGCTCGAAAAGGGGCAAATTGTCGAGCGTGGCACCCACGACCAACTGATTGCAGCCAACGGTCTGTACAGGAAACTGGTTGATATGCAGTCATTTTTATAATTTTTTTGGCTGGTTTGGAAAATAGTTGTATCTTTGCACCCTCAAAACAGGCATGGGAGTATAGCTCAGCTGGTTCAGAGCGCCTGCCTTACAAGCAGGAGGTCACTGGTTCGATCCCTGTTACTCCCACCCCGACAAAGCCCTCCGAAAAGAGGGCTTTTTTGTTTTTTTAAGAATTATTATTATGGCCGAATAGTCAATGTGTTGTACTTTTGCATCTTGGATAAGAAGGAAATAAATATTGTATAATATTAAAAATCAAAAAGAAATGAAGAAAGTTTTGACACTTATCGGTTGCGCCGCTTTTGTCGCCGTCATGGCCGTTGCTTGCAACCAGAAAAATCAGGAAAACGACAGCATTGCTGAAGAGGTCGCTATCGAAGAGGCCACCGAGGCTGCTCCCGTCGAAGCTGCTGCCATGAGCGATGCCGAACACCAGGCCATGCTCAACGCCGCTGCCGAAGCTGGCCGTGCCAAATGCAACTGCTACAAGACCGATGCCTCCAGCGTCGAGGCTTGCATCAAGAGCATCCTTTCCGAGAGCTACGCTGCCTATCAGGACAACGAGGAGTTCAAAGCCGCTATGGAGGCTGAATTCAACAACTGCGTGAAGGAGAAAGCCACCGCCGCTATCAAGGAGAAAGCCGACGAAGGTATCAAAGCCGGTGCCAAGGCCATCTCCGAGAGCCTCAAAAAGTAAACTTTTTTGAAAAATGAAAAGCAGGTCGTCAGTTCGACCTGCTTTTTTTGTTATCTTTTTTGACTGATGAAACGTCTGATACTGCTTGCCGTGGCTGCCGTGGTGCTTATGACGGCTTGCCACAATAAAACTGACCAAGAACCTATAGCGCAGGAGCGCATGGTCGATTTCCTTGTCGATGCCTGCCTTGTCGAGGGAATGTATAATGTCGGTCTTCGTGAGGGCGACAGTCTTGCCGACGATATGCCGTCGGCCTATGACAGTGTGCTGGCGCACCATGGCCTGACGCGCAATGAGGTGGAAGCCGCTTTCGACTTTTATTCCAACCATCCCGAACTGTTCGAGCCTATCAACGCCCAGGTGCTCGTCCGTCTCGACAGCATCGCCGCAACCGATACCACCACCCGCGTCCGTACACCGAAGGACTTCAAGCTTAGGCTGTAAAGTTCCTATTGTTTTGGAAGTTGGTTGGGGTGATAGGAGGTATCGAGCGGTCTGGCTTCCATTGATTTCAGTTGTTCTTGGGTGAGTCGTCTCTCCCGCGCGGGTATTGTGTCATCGCTCAATAAGTTTGGGAGATTGATGACTACGTTTGCCAGCCATTTCCCTTCGATTTTTACAAGTCGGAGGGTGTCGTCTTGTTGTGTGATTGGGGTCGATTTGTGGAAAAGGACGTAGGCCGTTGTGTCAGTCTCGATATGGACCGATTTGATGGTGATTTGGGCAGGGGTATTGGATTTGATGTACGAGGTGTCGACCGAGGGCATAATCCTTTCGCAAAGCGCTATGGCCGTCTCGATGGTGCGGGGCGAGGAGTAGGGTTTGGCCTCTTCGATTCTATAGTTGCCCATTGCGTCGAGGTAGGCGAATGCCGTCTGCTCGATCTGTTTCCGTTCGCCGCCGTTGCAGCCACAGAGTGTCAGCAGGAGTGCTACGGTGCTTAGAAGCCGTGCTTTCATGGTGATTTTTGTTTAAAAAAAGAGAGTACCCTTGCAGGATACTCTCTTTTCATGTTGCAAGAAATTATTAGTTTTTCTTGAAAGCTTCTTTGGCGCTCTTTCTCTTGCCAAGGTTCTGCTCTGCGGTCGTGACTGATTTTTCTTCAGTGGCCTTCAGCTCGGAAGCAACTTCTTTGGCGTCGGTTTTGGTCAGAGTGGCCTTTTTGGTGACGTTCTTGGGAGCAGCCTCTTCCTTCTTGGCAGTGGTTTTTTTAGCAACGGGAGCCTCGGCAACCACAGCGGTGGTGTCAACTGCTTCGGCCTCGATGGTGGTGTCGAGCACCATGTCGATGGTGGTGTCGCAGACGGTGGTGTCCTCTTCGGCGGCTTTGTTGTTGTTGCAGGCCACGGTGAAGACCATAGCGAGAGCGGCGAGACCTAAAAATTTGATGTTTTTCATCGTGTTGCTTTTTTTAGGGATTTATTGTTGAACCATCTCAAAGGTGTAGTTGGTCAGGGTCAGGTCCATAACCTTCTGGGCGGGCGAGGAGTTGCCGTCGATATAGTCGGCGAGGCTGTAGAAAGTAAGAGACATCTCGGCGCTCATCTTGTAGGTGGTAGCATCGAAAGCAGTGACTTTGAAGCTCTGGTTGCCCTCTTCGTCATACTGCCAATCGAGGTACTGGGCGCCGTTTTCGGAGGAGTAAACAGTCTCAATACCCACTTCGGTGTAGTTAGGGATGATAGCCATGTCGCTGGCGCTGGTACCCGTCATGTAGACGGTGAAGATGGGGAGATAAATGCTCTCGCCCTCAATGTGGTCGGCAGCCTGGAAGGCAAACATCTGGCCGTTGGTCATGGCTCCAACATAACCGGGGTTCTGAGTCTGGCCATCCCATTTCAGGGTGTAGACGTTCTCCTGCTGGGGGGTGGGTTCATCACCGTCGTTATCCTTTTTGCAGGAAACGAAAATCATCGAGCTGGCGAGCAGGGCGATGCCCATAAGTTTGAAAATGTTCTTCATTGTGTTTGATTTTTTTGTTAATAATTATTTGTTTCAATATTTGGGTGCAAAAGTACGAAGTTTTTTCGATATGGCTGCATAATATTTTTGTACAAGTGGTTAATGTGTTGTTTTTCAGTGTAATTAGTATTGTTAATGATTCTTAAAGGCTTGTTTCCGTGTTTTTTTTCGGCCAGTTTTGTGTCCTTCCAGTGTTGTTGTTCGGCTGTTGTTCGGTTGTTGTTCAGTTGTTGTTCAGTCATGCACTGGACAATGACTGAACAACGACTGAACAACAACCGAACAACGATCGGGGGTGTTCAGTTTTTGATGTCGAGAGAGTCGCGGAGGCCGTTGCCGAGCAGCATGAATGCGAGAACGATAATCATGATGGCTGCGCCGGGCAGCAGGGCGAGGTAGGCGCTGTCGAGCAGGATGTAGCCTGTGTTGTCCTTGACCATCATGCCCCATGAGGGCATGGGGGGCTGGACTCCGATGCCGAGGTAGCTGAGGCCGGCCTCGAGCAGTATGGCGGTGGCGAAGTTGGAGGCTGCGATGACGATGATGGCGCCGGCGATGTTGGGCAGTATGTGGCGGAAGATGGTGCGGAAGGTGCTGTAGCCGAGGGCGCGGGTGGCCTCGATGTATTCTTTTTCCTTGATGCTGAGCACTTCGCCGCGCACCACGCGGGCTATGTCGACCCACATGGTGAGGCCTACGGCGATGAATATCTGCCAGAAGCCTTTGCCGAGGGCGAAGGTGATGGCGATGACGAGCAGTACGGTGGGGATGGACCAGACGACGTTGATGAGCCACATGACGAGGTTGTCGACCCATCCGCCGCGGTAGGCGGCGACGGCGCCGAGGGTGATGCCTATTATCAGTGCTATTATCAGTGCGATGAAGCCCACCGAGAGGCTGACTCGCGAGCCGATGATGAGCATGCTGAGCACGTCGCGGCCGTAGGCGTCGGTGCCGAGGACGAAGGTGCGGGTTTCGACGCGTGCCTCGGAGGCTGCGACGACGATGGGGTCGCCGTTGTAGGGGGTGGCGACGATGCTGTCGGCCGAGCGTTCGTGGCCAAGTATGGGGGTGGCGGTGTAGGGCAGTGGCTGGCCGTGGAGCATGGTGGAGAGGGGCGAGCGGTGGGAGGAGGACGGGGTGTTTTCGTCGGTGATTAGGAAGGTGGCCTTGGAGAAAGGCTTTAGGGTGGCGAGCTCGAGGTACTGCTGGTTGCAGAAGGGGGTGCTGTCGGGGGTGATGAGGTAGCCGAGCAGGGCGGTGACGGCGAAGAGACCGATTACCACCAGGCTGGCCACCGACAGCGGGTTGCGGCGGAAACGGTGCCATGCCATCCGGTCGAGCGAGCGGCCGGAGAGGTTGGTGGCGGAGCGTTTTCGGAAGAGTTTCATGGGGGTTGAAGGTTACATAAATCCGAGTTCCACTTTGATTTCGTCGGGTATCATGTCCATGCTCCAAGGCGGGTCGAAGGTGAGCTCGACGTCGACGCTTTTCACGCCGCTGATGTAGCTCACCATCTGGCGCACTTCCTGGAACATGTATTCGGCCTCGGGACAGTCGGGCGCGGTCATGGTCATCAGTATTTTGACATTGAGGTCGGTGTCGACGTCGACGTTGTAGATGAGGCCGAGATCGTAGATGTTGACCGGAATCTCGGGGTCGTAGATGTTTTTCAGGCAGTTGATGACTGCGCTCTTGATGGTTTCTTGCGTGGGTTCCATATTAACCTTTCATCTTATAAGCTAAAGCGTACATCTTCATCTGCTTGACCATCGAGGTGAGGCCGTTGGAGCGGGTTGGGGAGAGGTGCTCTTTGAGGCCGATGGCGTCGATGAATGCGAGGTCGGCGTCGAGGATGTCCTGCGGGGTCTGTCCGTCGAGGACGCGGATGAGGAGGGTGATGATGCCGCGGGTGATGACGGCGTCGCTGTCGGCCCGGAAGTAGAGGCGGCCGTCGCGCTGTTCGCAGCTGAGCCACACGCGGCTCTGGCAACCCTTGATGAGGTTGCTGTCGTTTTTGTCCTTTTCGTCGATGACGGGGCATTCTTTGCCGAGGTCGATGAGGTAGGCATAGCGGTCGAGCCATTCGTCGAAGTTGGCGAATTCGTCGATAATCTGTTGTGAAATTTCTTGGATGGTCATTGCTATTTCGGTGCTTTATGGATGAGATATACGGCGGCGAGGCCGTAGACCAGCTGGGGCAACAGCACGGCGAGGAAGGGGTGCAGGTTGCCGTTGGTGGCGAAGACGGTGGTGACTTTCATGAACACGATGAAGGTGAAGGCGATGGTGATGCCGATGGCGAGGTGGACACCGGTGCCACCGCGGCTTTTGCGCGAGGCGATGGACACGCCGATAAAGGTCATGACAATGATGGCCAGGGGGTTGAGCATGCGCTGGAAGAATTCGATTTGGGCTTCCTTCACGGTGCCGGTTCCGCGCATCTGTTCGCGGTGAATGTGGCGAATCAGCGCGGGGGTGTTCATGGTTTCGATGCGTTTCGAAAGCAGGTCGAAGTCGGCCGGGTCGAGGCCGAAGCTGTCGTCGTGGGTGCTCTTGAAGCTGAGGCTTTCGTTGCGGTTGCTGTCGATGGTGCGGAGCGAGTAGCCGTTGCAGTGCCAGAGGTGGGTGACGGTGTCGAAGTGGATGATGTCGGCGCTCTCGCGCTTGACCAGCTGTCCGTCGGGGGCAATCTCCTCGCGGCGGAACTTGAAGGCGCGTTGCATGGTCACGTCGTAGCTCTCGGCATACACCTGCACGCCCGGTTCGGCTTGGAAATGAAGGTTGTTGTAGTAGTTGGTGGCTTTCGATTTGACATATACTTCCTCGAATTCAATCAGATGGCGCTGCGATAGGGGGATGACGAAGTTGCCGAGCAGAAGCACGATGAGGGCCACTATCGATGCGCCATACAGGTAGGGTCGCAGCAAGCGTCGGTAGCTGATGCCCGAGCCGAGGATGGCTATAATCTCGGTGTTGCCGGCCATCTTCGAGGTGAAGAATATCACTGCGATGAAGATGAACAGCGGGCTGTAGAGGTTAACGAAGCCGGGAATGAAATTGAAGTAATAATCGAACACCACTTGCCAGAACGTGGCGTGGTGGCTCAGGAAATCGTCAAGTTTCTCCGATACGTCGAAGGTGATGACAATAACGATAATAAGGGCAAGTGCCAGAAGGAAAGTCTTCAGGTACTTGCCCAGAATGTAACGGTCAATGCGCTTGAGCGAATCGAGCATCAGAGGATACCAAATTGCTTCTGGAATGCGGTGAGGCATTCGAGCACGTTGGTTTTCACGTGGATGAACTCGTCAATACCGTAGCCCTTGTAGGTCTCGACCATATCCTTGGGGAAGCCGGCCAGCACCAGGCTCTTCACCTTGCCCTTGAGGGCTTTGCAGACGGGTTCGGTGAGCTCGGCATACTCGTCGTCGCTTGAACAGAGCACCACGATGTCGGCACCCGACTTCAGGGCGGCCTCGGCACCCTCTTCGGGAGTGGCAAAACCGGGATTGTCGATGATTTCGTATCCAGCTACACCAAAGAAGTTGGTGGCGAAGCCTGCACGGGTTTTGCGCATGGCGAGGTTGCCATAGGTCAGCAGGAACACTTTGGGACGGTGGGCGGCCTTCTCGGTGGCCAGACGCATCTGCTCGAATACTTCGGCACCGCGATAAGCCTTCAGCACGCGCACTTCGTCGCCCTGCTCACAATGGCAGCAGCAGTGGCCTTTCTCTGCACCCACTTTGTCGCCCATCTTCTCGAGTAGGTTGGGGTACTGGTTGGTGCCGAGAATGGTGGTCTTGCGGGTGGCAATGTCGAGGTCGCGTTGACGGGCTGTCTTTTCCACCTCGTCCTGCACGTAGCCGGCACGGATGGCTTTGCAGAAGCCGCCCTGCTCCTCGATATGCAGGAAATACTCCCAAGCACCCTTGGCAATTTCGTCGGTGAGGTTCTCAATATAATAGCTGCCGGCGGCGGGGTCGACAATCTTGTCCAGATAGCTCTCTTCCTTAAGCAGCAACTGCTTGTTGCGGGCAATGCGGTAGCCGAAATCGTCGGCATCCTTGAAGGCGCTGTCGAAGGGCAGCACGCTGATGCTGTCGGCACCGGCCACGGCGGCGCTCATGGCCTCGGTGGTGGAGCGCAGCATGTTGACGTACGGGTCATAGACCGACTGATTCCAGCGGCTGGTGGTGGCGGTGATGAAGAGCTTGTAGGCGCAGTTGCACTCGGGTTTGTACTGCTCGACAATCTTGCTCCACAGCAGGCGGGCGGCACGGATTTTTGCAATCTCCATGAAGTAGGTGCTGCCCACGCCGACGTTGAGCATCACCGAACTGGCCACATGTTCCATTTTGCAGCCCATGTCGGTGAGGCGGCTCACCAGCTCGTTGGCGGCAGCCAAACTGAAGCCGAGCTCCTGCACGATGTTGCTGCCGGCATTGTTCAGCAGTTGTCCGTTGACAGTGAGTACGCGGAATTTGGGCAGCGCCTCGTGGGCGTACTCGACCAGTTCTTTGGCCATCTGCAGGTCGCCTTCTTCACCACGATGGAATTTGCCGTGGCTCAAGGCATAGCGGAACATGTCGAAATTGACCGAACCGCACAGTTCCTCGGTATTGTAACCGGCTTTCTTGGCATACTCGACATAGAGCTTAAGCAGCTGGAGGTAGTCATTCGAGCAAATAAAGTTGATGTTGACTGCATTGATATAGATACCTTTGAAGAGCTTCTCAAGATCGGCTACAGAGGTGACCTCTTTGGCACAGAGACCCAGCGATGTGGCACCGCGCTCGACGGCATCGAGGGCAATACGGTTGGCCTCGGCGAGGTCTTTCACGTTGATGTCTTGACGCACATCCCACACATTGTCGGTAGAGTGCTTGCCACGGGTGAAGGGTATCTGTCCGGGGTTGCTGTCGAGATATTCAAGACCTTCCAAGTCTTCGGCACGGTAGTAGGGTTTCACTTTGAATCCTTCGATAGTGCGCCACACAAGTTTCTTCTCATAATCGGCACCTTTGAGGTCTTTGTTGATTACCTCTTCCCATTTCTCGGTCGAAACAGGCGGGAATTCACTGAATAATTTGTTGTCTTCCATTATGTTGTATCGTTTATTTTGTTCTTTATATAAAATGCAAATATACAAAAGAAAAAAGACATACAGAAATATTTTTTACTCGATTCTGGAAAAATGTTGTAAATTTGCAGCCGAATTGATAACACCAAGCATGCCCGAAACGAATCCGTTCATCATCTGCAAAGCCTCGGCCGGCACCGGCAAAACCCACATGCTGGTCAAGCAGTTCCTTACGCTGGCGTTCGACGGTCCCGACGAAGAACCGCTGACCGACGGCAAATCGTTCGACTTGCTGGCGCTCCGTTTTCGCAGCATCCTTGCCATTACCTTCACCAACAAGGCCGTCAACGAGATGAAGGAGCGCATCTTGGACGAACTGACCTCCATGGCGCAGGGCGTCGATATGCAGAAGGATTCGATGGGACGGCAATTAATAGAAGAGCTGAACCGCCGCCCTTATTTCCGCAAACGACCCCTCGACGCACCTGAAATGCAGCGCCGTGCGGCCCATCTGCTGAGTCTGCTGATGCACCATTATTCCGACTTCTCGGTCAGTACCATCGACAGTTTCATGCACCGCATTGTCCGCACCTTTGCCCACGACCTCGACAAACCTGTGAACTTCGAGGTGATGCCTGACCAGCAGGAGATGATCGACCATGCCATAGAACAACTGATGTCGCTGGTTGGAACAAATGGAAACGAGGAACTTACACGTGTTCTAAGTGCCTTTGCCGACAGCCGTATGGAGAGCGACAAGGGCTATAAGGTCGAGGAACTGATCGGCACCTTGGCCAAACAGTTGTTTAAAGAGGATGCCAGCAAACATCTCGAGGCCCTCTCAAAACTTTCTCTCAACGATTTCCGTGAGATACACCGCTCCTATAGCGAGGCTAACGCCCGTTTCGAGGCACGGCTGCGGTCGATCGGCACCGAAATGATAGAACTGCTTGCCAGTCATGGTCTTGAGGGGGCGGATTGTGCCTATGGCAACACTGGTTTCTACGGCTATTTCCGCAGGTTGTCGCAGGGGATGATCGAGCAGCCTGGCAAGCGCACCGCCGATGCCTTCGCCAATGGCAAGTTTGCCGCGGCCAAAAGTCCGTCGGCCAACGCTTTCGATACCTTAGCACCCCGAATGCAGCAACTCTACCAGTCGCTGACCGACCATTTCGAGCACGGCTTGGTCGAATATAACACTCGCTCGGTGCTGCTGGCCAACCTCTACTCGATGGCGCTGCTCAACTTGCTCAACCGTGAACTCGAAGCCTACTCGCGCGACAACGAGGTGATGCACCTGTCCGAATTCAACCGACTGATAAATAATATAGTGCGCGAGGAACCCGCCCCGTTCATCTACGAGCGCCTCGGCAACCGCTACCGCCACTTTCTGATCGACGAGTTTCAGGATACCTCGGTCCTTCAGTGGCACAATCTGGTACCTTTGCTCGACAACGGCCTGTCGCAGGGCTGCGAGTCGCTGGTGGTGGGCGATGGC
Source organism: Bacteroidales bacterium (assembly GCA_017448185.1). Taxonomy (GTDB): domain Bacteria; phylum Bacteroidota; class Bacteroidia; order Bacteroidales; family P3; genus Colimorpha. The sequence goes on along the minus strand of JAFSLX010000049.1, from coordinate 1,931 downwards.
AAGCAGGCCATCTACCGCTTCCGTCAGGGCGATGTGCGCCAATTTGTGCGTCTGCCCGAGGTCGAGGGGCTGCCGCTTCACGGCGATTCGCTTCGCCGCTGCCGCACAGTCGAGCTCACCGAGTGCCGTCGCACCTGCAAGGTGGTGGTCGATTTCAACAACCAGTTCTTTTCGTGGGTGATGCGAAATCGTAAGGCCGGCGGAGCACTGGCACAGGATATTTATATCGGCCAGACCAACGGCGAGCTTAACGATAAGGGCAAAGAAGCGTTGCGACAGGTGCCTGTCAAACCGTCGGGCCATGTCGGCATCGACTTCTTCCCACGCAACGACCCCGATGCTGCATACAATCATATAATCAATACGATACAGCAGCTCCGCACACAGGGTTACGCCTATGGCGACATCATGATTCTGGCCCGCAGCAACAGCGATTTGGCCCGCATCAGTGCCTACCTGACGGCCCACAGCGATGTGCCGCAGACCTCGACCGAGTCGTTCTACCTGCGCAGCAGCGATGCGGTGATGGCCATCGTGGCCGCTCTGCGTTGTGTGCGCGACCGTACCGACCGCGTGTCGACCGCCGACCTGCTGCACAGGCTTTCCGCACTCGGCCTCATCGCCCATCCGCGCAACGATGCTTTCCTTGACCCCGAGGGCGTCGACCTGCCGCGCCTGCTGCACGAGGCTAACAGCCTGATTGACTTTCGCCCAGCCTATCTGCAGTCGCTCGACCTCTACGACTGCTGTGAGGAGCTGGTGCGCCAGTTGCAGCTCGACGGTATCGACATGCCCTATGTCGCTTCGCTGCTCAACCGCGTAGCCTCTTTCGCTGCCCGTCACAAGCAGAACCTTGGCGAATTCCTCGACTGGTTCGACGAGCACGAGACCCTCTCGGCTGCCTCGCCCGAGGGCATCGATGCGGTGCGCCTGCTGACAATACATAAATCGAAAGGACTTGAGGCTCCGGTGGTTATATGTCCTCTGTTCTTCGGACGCACTCATCCTACGGAGCTTTGGGTCGACCTTCCGCCGACAGCCGATGGCAAACATTTGCCCACGGCCTACGTCACCCTCTCCGAGAAGACTCCTACCGCCTTTGAGCCCCAACGGCACGAGGAGCAGGAATTGAGCGAGGTCGACGACCTCAATATATTGTATGTGGCCATGACGCGCCCGCGCGAACAACTTTACCTTGTCTGTCCAGACCCGTCGGAAATCCGCAATCGGCCCGAAAACGACCTGCGCTACCCCTCGTTGCTCTACGACTTTGTAAATGAGTGTCATCCCGACCTTGGCGATGCAGACATGCGCCCCTTGGGCGATGCCCGCAAGAAGGCAACCAAGCAGGTGGCCTCGGTCGACCGCCTTTCGTATGGCGCTTGGAACAGCAAGGTGAGCGTGGCACCGCTGAACGAGAAGTCCCTCACTCCGCTGATGGAGCAGAAGATACGTTTTGGCATCTATGCCCACGACCTGCTTTCAGCCATCGCCCATGCCGACGATGTCGACGGGGCTGTCTCTCGGTTTGGACAGGCAAATGTGCTGCAGGATAGCGAGTTGGAACAGCTTGCCACCTTGGCGCGCGCCGTGGTGCGGCATCCCGACAGCAGTCGATTTTTTGGTGTTGATTATCAGGTGCGTACCGAATGCGAAATTATGTGCAACGGCAGCGTTGAGCGTCCCGACCGTGTGGTTTACACCCCCGAGGCCATCTGGGTAATCGACTTCAAGACGGGTGCCCCGATGGAAGAGCATGCCGAGCAGGTGGCCCGCTACTGCCGCGCCCTCGGCCTGATGGATCCGCGCCCGGTCGAGGGCTATCTCGTCTATCTGCAGCCCGACATCCGGGTCTCCTGTTGCTTCTCCGTTGCTCGGTAGTTGTTCAGTCGTTGTTGGCGGCAGGGTTGATAAACATGCTGTCTATTGAC
>JAFSLX010000048.1 GCA_017448185.1 Bacteroidales bacterium | reverse complement strand
GTTCAGTCGTTGTTCAGTGTTTGACTGAACAACGACTGAACAACGACCGAACAACGGCCGAACAACGGAGTGACCGGGAAGGCACCGCCACGGCTATTGACTTTTCCTGAAATCGCTTGACAGATTTTTGCTGGTTATACTGAATTGCTTGTCAAAAATTCCCTATTCATACTGATTGGCTTGTCACGCCATACTGAATCGCTTGTCAACTTGGATGACAATGGACAATGCAGAGCCACCCTTGATTGTTTGGCAAAGTCTGGAGGGGCTCGATGCCCCTTGTTTTTTTTCATCATGGCACAATTATTTTTTTTTCCATTATTATTCCGTATATTTGCAGTGGAAACGATGAATGTATTGGTTGGGTATTATGCTGTCTTTTAGGCGTATAGTGGTTTTGTTGGCGGTGGTGGCATCGGGATTGTCTCCAAAGGCCGCTGCTCAACGCATTGTTTCGCTCAACATCGACCGGACTCATTGCATCAACGACAGTTTAATCATCAGCATCGGCTACGCTACGGAGCGCAATGTGGTGGTGGAAAATCCGCCGCGTTCCATCTCGCACCCCCAATGCACGTTTCTTCCTGACGGTGTGGTGTGCGACTCGACGGTTGGAACTTGCACCTATCGTTCGCCTGTCACTTTCACGGCTTATAATCGCGGAGCAGTGGTGACATCAGCTCAGGATATCGACTTTGTTCGTTTGAAAATAGAGCATACATGGATGGCGGATATTTTTATTGCGCTGGAGTGTCCCAATGGGCAATTTGCATCGCTGATGAATGCTATGCAAGAACCAAAGGGTTGTGGGGATGCAAAATTTGACAGTTTGGTGGGCTGGAATTATGACTACGGCACTGTAAGTGCGAGCACTCATTTAGGCCTTTCGAATAGAGACGACCATCTTCCTTATTGTGATACAAGTAGCAACCCCCCTGGAGAGGGATGGAACTATTGCTGGTCGGAGAACAACTCTCACCAGTATGCCCCCAAGGACGGTCTGATTTATCGATATGAGAATAGGATAATAAATGTGATGGGCATAACTATTGATTCAACTCATATTGCTGCCGACACGCACTTCTACCGCCCACAACAGAGTTTCGATTCTTTGATTGGGTGTCCGTTAAACGGCACATGGAATATTGTGGTGCAGGATAGTTGGGGGTGCGACAATGGATATGTTTTCGATTGGGAACTGTCATTACTGGCTATAGAACAATATATAGTACCTCATGTTGACACGGTGGAGTGGGGAGGTGCAAGCGACACGTGGAATGCGATGACCGACACAACTTTTTTACTTGTGCCGCCAGCAACAGATACAACCATCAGCTATGCGCTCAGGGTGGCTCTTTCCAGCGGTGACACTGTCGACACCGCGTTCAGCATACACTGGGTAGAGCCATATTTCGAGACGGTGACCGACACACTCTGTATAGGCGACACCGCGCGATGGAACAATCTTTTTTTTACCGCCGACACGCTCCATCTGATTCGCGACACTACTTATTTGGGGTGTGACAGTGTAGTGGACTTGAGCTATACTTTCATGCCTACGTATAACCTGCACGATACGCTTCCGTACTGTGCCAACGAGCCATTCATGTACGAAGGCATAGATTACGGTGGTCCAACGACAATCGTGGTGCCTCACCTGACGCAATACGGTTGCGACAGCACTGTGACAGCACATTTAGTGGTGATTGATAGCGCTTTCCGGTTGCAGTTGCAGATGAGCACCGATGGTGTGGTGTGGAGCGCGGACACAGTTCTCCATGGTTGCCTGCCGATGACAGTTTTGTTTCGCGATACCACGTTGTTCGAGCAGTGGAGGCAGTGGAGTTTTGGTGACGGCGACACGCTTTCTCAGATTGTTTCGGGCTTTCGGTGGACTATCCCTATTACCCATATCTACGACAGTGTGGGTGTTTATTCGCTCATGCTCAAGGCGGTGAGCATACACGGTTGTGTCGACTCGCTGATACTTCGCGAGGACGCGGTGCAGGTGCATTCCTCGCCCGAGGCTGCCTTCTACTGGTCGCCGACCGAGATTGTGAGCCATGATCCGCAGACGCAGTTCATCAACCTCAGCATCCCTATGGATAGCTTGAACTTTCTGTGGAATATTTCGACAGGCGAGGGCGGCGTGGACACGACATCGGCGGTTGCACCACACTACCAGTGGACCAACGGCAGTGGCGACATGGATGTTACGCTTTTCGCATTTTGGCCACACGTGATAGACAGCAGCATGACGCTGGTGTGTGTCGATAGTATGACACATACGGTGACTATTGTTGAAGAATATCTGAGGTTCCCCAATCTGGTGACCCCGAATGGCGACGGTATCAATGATTGTTGGGTGGTAGACAACTTGCTGGAATGTGGCCTCTATTCGATGAATGAACTGTGGATATACAATAGTTGGGGTGTACTGGTCTACCATGTGCGTGATATCCGTCATCAGGAAGACTTTTGGGATCCCTCCGGTCTTCCCGATGGAACATACTATTTCCTCTTCCGTGCGATAAGTGATTACGGGTTGGTGAAGCACAATGGTGTCATCGAGGTGATTCGATAATTTTTTTTCATCAAATAGAACAATAAACGGGATGTATTTTCGTTATCAAAAAAAAAGATAAATATAACAATAAAAACATAACATAATGAAAACCACACCGTACACCGATTTACACATCAAGCTCGGCGCCAAGATGGCAGAGTTTGCAGGCTACAACATGCCCATTCAGTACACCACCCTCATCGAGGAACACAACAACGTGCGCAACAATGTGGGCGTGTTCGACGTGAGCCACATGGGTGAGTTCCGCGCCAAAGGCCCCATCGCCAAGCACTTTATGCAGTATGTCACCACCAACAATGTCGAGGACCTCTTCGACGGCAAGGTGCAGTACACCTGCCTCCCCAACGGTCAGGGTGGCGTGGTGGATGACATGCTCGTCTATCGCGTCCATGACGACGAGTACTTCATGGTCCCCAACGCAGCCAACATCGACAAGGACTGGAACTGGATGAGCCAGATTGCCGACAAGATGGGTATGGAGCTCGGCAAGGACTTCGTCAACGAGAGCGAGCAGTGGGCTCAGCTCGCCGTCCAGGGCCCCAACGCCCTCAAGGCCATGCAGAAGCTGACCAGCGAGAACATCGTCGACATGGAGTACTACACCTTCAAGATCCTCACCTTCGCCGGCATCCCCAACATCATCCTCTCCACCACCGGTTACACCGGTGCCGGCGGATGCGAAATCTACATCCCCAAGGAGAAAGCCCTCGAGGTGTGGGACAAGGTCTTCGAGGCTGGTAAAGAGTTCGGCATCATGCCTGCCGGCTTGGGTTGCCGCGACACCCTGCGTCTGGAGAAGGGCTTTGCCCTCTACGGCCACGAGATGGACGACACAGTCAGCCCCCTCGAGGCTCCGCTGGCCTTCATCGTCAAGCTGAAAGCCGAGAACAACAACTTCATCAACAAGGAGCTCCTCCTGGCCCAGAAGGCCGCCGGATTCAAGCGCAAAGTGGCCGGCTTCGAGATGATCGACCGCGGCATCGCCCGCAACGGCTACGAAGTCTGCGACGCCCAGGGCAACAAGATTGGCGAGGTGCGCTCGGGCAGCCCTAGCCCCAGCACCGGCAAGAACATTGGCACCGCCCTCATCAAGGCCGAGTACGCCAAGACCGGCACCGAGATCTACATTAAGATCCGCGAGAAACTCCTCAAAGCCGTCACCGTCAAGATGCCCTTCTACGAAGGTTAATGTGATAAGACTATGTGCACCATATCCCTCACATACGACCAGAACAACGCCCTCGCCCAACGCAAGTTGGATGAGTTGCTGAAGTCAGGCCTGTTCAAACGGACCGAGACCGTCGCCGACCGCGAGTTGCGCGAACTGGAGCGTCGCATGGATGCCTACGAGCATGGGACGATGAACACCGTCCCGCAGGCGGAAGTCTACGACCGTGTAATGGCTGCGATATGCAAGTAGAGTGGCTCACGGCAGCGGAGGATGACCTGCGCGAGATTGCCCGTCGTGTGGCGCTGAACTTCGGTTACGTCACAGCCGAACAGACGGTTGCCAGCGTAACAGAAGAGACACAGCGACTGGCCGACTTCCCCGAGATAGGGCGTCTTTGCGACGAGTACGACGGTTCACGCCGGGTTTATCGTGCTTTGAACACGCGCCACGACCGCATCGTTTACACGGTCACCTCCGATAAAGTCCTCATCGTGGCCGTCTTCGACTGCCGTCGAGACCCTGCCGAATTAACCTCCATGCTAAAGAAACGGGACACCCAGAATCGATAGCACATAGATCTACAACACAAATGCGAGGCCCGCGACGGAACGTCGCGGGCCTCGTTTATTTCTATCAAGTAATAGGTCAAATAATCGAATAGAATTCAATAATTCTACAGTTCTTATAACTCATCCTGGACTAATCTCACATATCCTTGCTTGCCTGTAATACCATTACTTCCACCAACATCATAGTATCCGTCAGAAGTCAAATATCTACCTTGAACCAACGTAATTCCATTGTAGGTATAGAATGTTTTAAGGTATCCACTGTCTGGCCTCTTGGTTACCGAGGATTTGTCAACAAAATAACTCAGTTCACGAGAGGTTGGCAACCTCCACCCATTGTATCCTGTATATGAAGCCAACACACTACCATTACTGGAGGATGTTGTGGCGCCGACATTTGTTGTTGACCATATTAGGCCATTACCATCCCTCATTCCATGTCCGGTACTTATTAGACTATTTTGAGCATTTTTTGCAGTACGAATACGCGTTTCTTCAGCTTCTTGTTGCCTGCGTCTGGAATCTGCCTCTTGTCTTTTCTCAGCAATGGATGGTCCCGTTGAGACTGGTCGTAGTATACCATTACTATGACTTGTTGCTATATAAATTCCGTCCCCTAATCCAACTTTGTCAGCATTTTGTTCCATCACTGTTAGTTCTGCAGATGTTGGAATTCTCCAGTCATTTCTTCCGCAAGCACCTCTAGCATTGAGGTGATTTACAATTTCATTAGCGTCCGAAAGGCTTCGGAAATCACCCAAATCCTCTGTATAAACCCAGATTGTACTCAATAAACATACAGGTGAAGAAAGTTTACGGGCATGACGTTTAGGTTGAGGCCTGTCAACATAGACAGTTCTATATTTCTCAATATAGTGTACTTTCTCTATAACAGGTTGATTATTAATTATTATATTGTTATTATTGTTGTTGTAGTTTACATTGTTGTTTGTTTGAGCCAGAATGGTGTTAAACAAGCATATCATAATCGTTAAGATGCAAAGCCTTTTCATAACTCTTTTCGTTTTAAATTTGTCAATATGACCAAATATATTCATAATAATTATTCCCAATGATAAGATAATTATTGTATGAAACCACATCTGCATATTTTCTTACTCCAGCCATTCGAATTCCATAACGGTCTGATCTTGTTGCTGCCCGGCTCAGCAGATTATATTTACGCAAAAAATAAGCGGTAGGATTATATGGATCAGACTCCCTTGTGTGTTTTTTCCATGATAGTCCACATTCTTTTACCATCGTACTTGGCGAATAGGATAGCCAATCGTCTTCCACTGTATAATAGACGTTATCGTTAAATGCACACGCAGAATACGTACTTTGAAAATAACCATTACCTTGTACTTCACTATTAAACCATACCTTAAAATATATACTATTGTCTTCAACACGTTTTTCTCCCCTTTTGCCATGTCTGGGACTATCCGGATATTCTGAGGATAAACGTGTTCCCGTATTTATGTTATACCGTGTTATATTGTTTAGTTCTCCATACGAATATGTATAGACACTCTTTTCATTATCGTTCTCACAATTAACATTTGTAAGCAACCCATTTCCATCATATGTCGCAACGTATGTTTTGTTTGGATATTCTGAAGATTTCATCCAACTGCCCATATATTCTTGCGCAGGATATATTTTAAGAACTAATGTATTGCTCGGTCTTCCATAAAGAGGAATATATCTCTGAAAATCTTTGGTTCCCGCATACTTGAAAATATTACTTTCCTTAGTTGATTGCGCACCTACCATATTATGTGAAAGGAAGCACACACATAGTAGAAACAATATTTTTTTCATCATTCAATCTTTGCCCGTTAAAAACCATCGGCACGTCGGTTTTGAATAAATAACATGTTATTGCAGTACCGATGAAGAATGCACATAAAAAGAGCGTGGTACTTTTAAGTCTTCATCGGTTTTCTGAGGTCTTGGACTACCTTTGCTATCCAATTACAACGTACAAGTCCACGCTAACGCGTGAAAGCCGTCGCTTGGGTCTGGATAGCAATTCTAAAAAGTGTCCAAGTTTTCAGAAAACCAGATAAGCTACTTCGCTTTTTCTATTCTATGATGTGCATACAAAACTATGCGCTATGTTTCATTGGCAGAAGTGTTCGTTAATAATCCGTTTGAAATCGAGTGCAAATGTACAAACTTTTTTTGACATGGCAAAATAATATTTTCACATATTGCAAAAAGTGAGTATCTTTGCAACCGATAACAGCATAGCTATGGATAAGAAGGATAATGTCGAAAAACCGCGCATCCACTGGACTTTGGCGCTGATTCCGCTGGCGGTGCTGGTGGCGTTGCAGGTGCTCGTCATCAAGGAATTCGGCTCCGACGCCCTCGACGGGGCGAGCCAGACGGCGCTGCTCGTGGCGGCGGCGGTAGCGGTGGCCATGGGGATGATATTCTACAAGGTGTCGTGGATGGACATCGACCACGCTATCTCGGACAATGTGCGCACCATCGGCGGCGCCATACTGATTCTGTTCCTTATCGGTGCCGTGTCGGGCAGCTGGATGCTAAGCGGAGTGGTGCCGACAATGATATACTACGGCATGCAGATTGTCTCACCGTCGGTGTTCCTTTTCATTGCCTGCCTCATCAGCGCCTTGGTGTCGCTGGTGACGGGCAGCTCGTGGACCACCATCGCCACCATAGGCATCGCCCTGATGGGCATCGGCACGGCGCACGGCTACAGCGTGGGCTGGACGGCGGGCTCCATCATCTCGGGCGCCTATTTCGGCGACAAGATTTCGCCCCTCTCCGACACCACGGTGCTAGCCTCGTCGGTGGGCGAGGTGCCGCTGTTCAAGCACATACGCTATATGCTCATCACCACGGTGCCGTCGTTCACCATCGCCCTGATTATATTCCTGGTGGCAAGCCTGGTGCATGCCGAGCAGGGCGGCGTGCAATCGGCCCAGTTCGCCGAAGGTCTGAAGAGCGCCTTTAATATCAGCCCATGGCTGCTGCTGGTGCCCGTGGCGGCGGCGGTGTTCATCGCCTTGCGCCTTCCGGCCGCCATCGTGCTCTTCCTCTCGGCTTTCATCGCCGGAGTGGTGATGCTCTTCGCCCAGCCGGATATCGTCTCGCATGTGGGTGGTGGCAACAGCTTCCGCGGCCTGATGCTGACCTACTACAGCGGCACGTCGCTCGACATGGGCAACGAGGCGCTCAGCAGCCTGGTGCAGACGCGCGGCATGCGGGGTATGCTCAGCACCGTGTTCCTCATCTTCTGCGCCGCCGCCTTCGGAGGTGCGATGGCTGGTGCCGGTATGATACAGAGTCTCACCGATGCCCTTGCGCGTGGCATCAGCGGCCGTCGCTCGCTGGTGGCCTCCACCGTCGGCACCGGACTCACGGCCAATATGGTCACCGGAGACCAGTACCTCAGCATCGTGCTCACGGGCAACATCTTCAGGAAACTCTACAAGGAGAAAGGCTACGAAGGCCGCCTGCTGAGCCGCTCGACCGAAGACTCTGCCACCGTCACCTCGGTCCTCGTGCCGTGGAACACTTGCGGCATGACCCAGTCGCTCGTTCTCCACGTCCCCACGCTCACCTACCTGCCCTACTGCTTCTTCAACATCATCTCGCCCTTGATGTCCATCACCATCGCCATGCTGGGTTACAAGATTTTCCGAGTGGAGAAAAAATAATTTGTCCACGTCAAATTTTATTTCTATCTTTGCAGTTCCAAATAATGTTAAAAATCAACAATTAAAACAGACACAATATGAGCGTTATCAAACCCTTTAAAGGATTCCGCCCCCCGGTGGACATCGTCGAGAAACTGGCTTCGCGTCCCTACGACGTGCTGAACTCCGAAGAGGCCCGCGTGGAGTGCGAGGGCAACCCCTACAGCCTGCTGCACGTCACCAAGGCTGAGATCGACCTGCCCAAAGGCACCGACGAGCACTCGCCCGAAGTGTACCTCCAGGTCGTGAAGAACTACAACCTGTTCAAAGACCTCGGCTGGCTGGTCAAGGATGAGGAGGAGAAACTCTACATCTACGCCCAGAGCATGAACCCCAAGGACGCCAACGCCAAGTGGCAGTACGGCATCGTGGCCTGCGCCTACAGCGAGGACTATGTCAACAAGGTCATCAAGAAACATGAGCTCACTCGCAAGGACAAGGAAGAGGACCGCATGAAACACGTCCGCATCACCAACGCCAACGTGGAGCCGGTGTTCTTCGCCTATCCCGCCGTGGCCCGCATCGACGAGATCGTGGCCAGCGTCACCGCCAAGAAGCCCATCTATGACTTCATCGCCAAGGAAGACGGCTTCGGCCACCGCTTCTGGGTCATCGACGACAAGAAGACCATCGCCGAGCTGGTTGACATCTTCGACAAGCAGGTTCCCGCCATGTACATCGCCGACGGCCACCACCGCAGCGCCGCCGCCGCCCTCGTGGGACAGGAGAAGAAAGAGCAGAACCCCCACCACACCGGCAAGGAGGAGTACAACTACTTCATGACCGTCATCTTCCCCGACAACCAGCTGAACGTCATCGACTACAACCGCGTTGTCAAGGACCTCAACGGTCTCAGCAAGGAGCAGTTCCTCAAAGCCGTCGGCGAGAGCTACGAGCTCACCGACATGGGCACCGACATCTACAAGCCCGCCAAGCTGCATGAGCACAGCATGTACCTCGACGGCCACTGGTACAAGATGACCGCCAAGCCCGGCACTTACAACGACAACGACCCCATCGGAGTGCTCGATGTCACCATCCTCAGCAACCTCGTCCTCGACAAGGTGCTCGGCATCAAGGACCTCCGCACCGACAAGCGCATCGACTTCGTCGGCGGCATCCGCGGCCTCGGCGAACTGAAACGTCGCGTTGACAACGGCGAGATGAAGGTCGCCTTCGCCCTCTATCCCGTCAGCATGAAGCAGATCATCGATATTGCCGACACCGGCAACATCATGCCTCCGAAGACCACCTGGTTCGAGCCCAAGCTGCGCTCTGGCCTCGTGATCCACGAGCTCTGCTAAGCTATGAATCAACCAATGGGTATGCGCCAGATTATTGGCGTGTACCCATTTTTTTAACAATGGGCAAACGACTTGAAATAGAAAAGCTCTCACCAGTCCTATTCTGGGACATTGACCGTGACCAGTTCGATCCTGAAAAACATTCGGCGCAGCTGATACAGCATGTGCTTGAGTGCGGCGAGCTGAACGACTGGCGTATGGTACGCGACTACTATGGATTGGACCGTATAGCCAGCGACTGCAAAGGACTGCGGTCTCTATCTCCCGAAGCACTGGCGTTTGTCTGTACCATGACCGATACCAAAAAAGAAGACTACCGATGCTACAACTTCAGACAGTCTTTCCCGACACTCTGGAACTCCTGAATGAGTTATCCTCCCGACCCGAAATGAGCGGTCTTCGGTTGGTTGGTGGTACAGCCCTTGCTTTGCAGTATGGTCACCGTCAGTCTATCGACCTGGATTTCTTTGGTACTCTTGCAGTAGAGCAGGATGACATTATAGAAATGTTTTCCTCAATGGATTCTTTTACCATTCACAACCGCACAAAAAGAATATTGCAAGGCGCTTTGCGTGGTATCAAGGTTGATGTGATTGATTACAGCCAGTATCCATGGATAGATGCGGCCATTGTTGAAGACGGCATTACCCTGGCCTCTCCCCGAGACATTGCCGCCATGAAGATAAACGCCATCGAAGGCCGAGGCACTCGCAAAGACTTTGTCGACATTTACTTTTTATTGCAGAACTACACACTTTCTGAGCTCCTCGATTTTTACGCTCAGAAATATCCCAACCATTCTTTTTTCCGTGCATTGCTCAGCCTCAACTACTTTGAGGATGCTGAACAACAAGCTATGCCCAAGATGCAAATCCCTGTTAGCTGGGAAGAGATAAAATCGACTATTATCGCCGAAGTCAAGAAACTTCAGAGATAGTATTTTATTCATGCGGCAAATATACGAATTATTCTCCGCATATTTGCGGATAATAATATATTTTTTCTCCGCAAAAAAGAACATGAAGGTATCTATAATATGCCTATCGTTTTTGCTCCCATTTTGCTATTCTTCTGTTCCCCTTTTGCCTCGGTATACGGTAATGCTATGGTTCCGATAGTGTTCCAATAGTGTACCATACTTACAAAAAACCATGCTCATGATTGTGTAAGAATCATGAGCATGGTTTCGATGCTTGAGTTTTAGTGCGCTCTTGCGTGCGCTTGGACCAACCGAACAGAGAACCCGCCGCAACGGTTACATTTGTCCATGCACACGCTATCTGAATCGAAGTTGAGGTACCACGCGTTGTGCGAACCATTGGGCGTGGACGACCAATAGAAACCCAAGGACTCCATGGTGAACACGCTTCCTGGGCAACTGCGGAAGCCCGCAGCAGGCAGGGATATGGAATTGCCGTTGGGGCCGACAATCTTATAGCCCATCCCAGTCCACGACCAGTTACATTCGTTGACAAGTTCCTCCCACTGCTCACGACTTGGAAGTACACTGTCAAACTGGGCCACCGCTTCATTATAAATAAAAAAGGCATATTCGGTATCGGCAGCATTTTTCTCATTAGCAGCCTTCCACTTGGTGCCACTGGACAGGCCTAAGTCAACATACTTACCTTCATTTGTTTCATTCTCGTTCTTCGTGCAACTTACGACCACACAAATTGAGATTGCCATAAGGCACAGCATTGCTAAAAAGATTATCTTTTTCATTTATGCTATATGTTAAACAACTTACAATTATGCGAAAACATACAATGCCTTTTTTGCTTATTGCTTTTTTCGCTCTCGAAAGCAAGTGCAAAGATACGAAGAATATTTCATACGGCAAAAAAAATAGGGTTTTATTTACCTGTCGTCAGCAAGATGGCTGTTATAAAATGCAGCCGTGCAACTTGAATACCCCCTATAAAGGTGCTCTGTTCTTCAGTTGTTCTTTAGTATTTCTTCAGTGTTTCTTCAGTCATCCACTGAAGAAATACTGAAGAAATACTGGTGAATAACTGAGAATGAGAGAACCCTGGTGAGACGTATTGCTTGTCCTTCCGACTTTTTTTACGGAAAAACTCCCCGACAATGTCAACATGTATATAGTCCCCACACAAAATATTTTTTCCCGTGTCAGGGAAAAGGTGTAATTTTGCAGCGTTTTTTGAGATTTTAAGGTCAATAGAATGAAACGATACTTATACCTGTCTTTGGCTCTTGCGGCGGCACTCGCCGCCTGCTCTCCGAAGGGCGAAACAATCCCCGAGGAACCGGACTATGCCGACACCACCCAGTGGTACATCGCCGACCGCAGTGCAGCGGTGGATGTGTTCTATATCGTCTCCACCGAGTGCGACGACTACACGCTGGGCGGCAAGCCCATGCATTATGCCGATACCCGCAACGACAGCATCCGCGCACTGCTATACGGCGAGATGGAGGGCGTGGACCGCTTGTTGGCAGGCGAGCTCAACTATTACTCGCCCTATTACCGTCAGGTGACCATGGAGACCTACACCTCAGACAGCCTTGTCGAAGCCCGTATGTCGCTGGCTTATGGCGACGTGCGCAGGGCTTTCGACTATTATATGGAGCACTATAACAATGGCAGGCCTTTTATCCTCGCAGGCTTCAGCCAAGGGGCCATGGCTGTCGTCGACCTGTTGAAGGCCATGGACGACGAGACCTACCGCCGCCTCGTAGCCGCCTATGTCATCGGCTATAAGGTGACCGATACCAATGCCCATATCCGTCCAGCAAAAGACAGTGCCGACCTCGGTGTGACCATCTGCTATAATTCCGTGAAAGACAACAGTTGTGCCGTTCCGATACTGAGCGACGGCAACCTCGTGGCTATCAATCCTGTCAGCTGGAGCACCGACGACACGCCGGCCACACTCATCGATCCGCGCTATGGCGACACCCTCACCGTCACGCTCGATACCACGAGCCTGCTGCTGCATATCGACGGCTACACTCGCAACGACTACATGCTGCCACTCATCGGCTGCGAGGGTAATTACCACTGCCTTGAAATATCACTCTTTAGCGATGTCCTCCGTCGCAACATCGCCCTCCGTGCAATAACAACACAAACCAGTCGCTCTCTGTCACCAAGATGAAGAAATATCTCGATGTAGGACTGGGCTGCTTGGTCGTTGGACTTGGCGCACTGGGGGTTGTGGTGCCGGGGTTGCCGACGACGCCGTTCCTGCTGCTGGCGTCGTGGCTGTTCTACCGCTCGTCGCCGCGGCTACAGCAATGGCTTCTGGCCTCGTGGCTGGGCAAGTATATACGTAGCTACCAGCGGCGCGGCGGAATGACGGCCACGCAGAAGGCCGGTGCCGTGGGTGCGCTGACGGTGGTGCTCTTTGTCCCTAACGCTAAAAACGACGATATATGATGTTGGTTATTCTGTTTGTTATCATTGCCTTGTCGGGTTATGTGGGGTGGCATCTGTGGATGCTGCCGCCGGTGCTGTGGCTACGGTGGACGCTGGTGGGTGTGGAGGCCGCCTGTGTGGCTATGGCTGTGCTGTCGCTGACGCGCTACCTCGACCGCCTGCCTTACGGGCTTTCGGTGGCTGTTTATAATATCGGCAACAAAGGCCTGATAATGCTCCTGTACCTCTTCATGACGTTCCTGCTGGCCGACCTGTTGCGACTGGTGCAGGTGCTGCCCACGGCTTGGCTACGCGACAGCTGGTGGACCTGCGGCGTGCTGTTGGTGGCGATGGTGGCCCTCTTTGTCTATGCAAGCCTTAACTACGAGCATAAGCGGCGTGTGGAACTGACTGTCGACACCCACGGCAAGGTGGACCACCCCGTGAAGGTGCTGGCCGTGAGTGACCTGCACCTGGGCTACCACAACCGCCGCGCCGACCTTGACCGTTGGGTGGCGATGCTCAATCGCGAGGGTGGCGACATGCTGCTCATGGCCGGCGACCTTGTGGACCGCTCGCTGCGCCCCTTGCTGCATGAGGAGATGGCCGAGGGGCTGCGAAGGCTGCAGATGCCCGTCTATGCCTGTTTGGGAAACCACGAGTACTACGCCGATTATTACACTCCCGGCGAGGCGGAGCGCTTCTATCGTGACGCCAACATCACCCTGCTGCGCGACTCGGTGGCTACTGTCGGCAATATTGCCGTCATTGGCCGCGACGACCGCACCAACCGCCACCGCAAAGATATTGACACATTGTCACAGTCTTACACCGGTTTGTTTACGGTCCTTCTCGACCACCAGCCCTACTACTTGGAGGAGGCCGAGTGTGCAGGCATAGGGCTGCAGGTAAGCGGTCACACCCACCGTGGCCAAGTGTGGCCACTGTCGTGGATAACCGATGCCCTCTACGAATGCTCGTGGGGCATGTTGCAGAAAGGGGAGACTACCGTCTGCGTCACCTCGGGTCTTGGCATCTGGGGTGCCAAGTATCGCATTGGGACACAGTCTGAATACCTTGTAATCAACCTTGTGCCTTAGCCCAAGAGCTTGGCCAGCTGCTTGTCGGTGACTTTAGGGAGGAACTCTTTAAGGTGTGCCGTCAGGCGTGCGAGGCTCTCCTCCGGCGTGCGGTTACACTGGCATGCTTCGTGACCGAAGAGGTGTTCTGGCGTATTCAACAACGCCCAGCCCCAGCCGTAACGGTTGCCGTGCTTGTCGGTGGGGTAGACGAAGTCTTCTGTCACCACGCGGCAGGCCATCTGCAGGCGTGTCACGTACGAATCGAAGCGGCTGCGCATTTTGGGACCGTCGAAGCCACAGGCCGAGCGCAAATCGCGGGTTATCATACTACCGTTGACCCGTAGGATTTCTAAGATGGTGCCTTCAATGCTTTCTTCGTTGAATTCGGGGTATTTGCTGCGGCGGTAATTGCAAATGTCTGGCCACCAGTCCATAGTGACGAAACCTGCTTTGCCGCCGAAGAACTTGCCGTAGGCGTAGTGCCCTTCGGTGACCATCGGCCCTTTCCAGTCCCATAATGGCCAGTCCCAGCCCTCGTCGGTCATCACGTAGCGGCATTCGGGAGCCACCAGCTCGTCGGCCGAGAAGCCGGGGATGCCGCTGTCGAGCAAAGGAACGAGGCCAATCTGCTGGATGGCCTCCATCAGCTCGGGGCAGTTGTGTATGTTGTTTTTCAGTATGCTCATCGTTTTGCAAAAGTACATTTTTTTTTTGAAGTTAAAAAAAAAAGTGTATCTTTGCAAAATTGCATTAGAAAGGTGTTTCGGTGCAAATGGTTAGATTACAATAATATTAATTAATAAATAACCGTACAAAATGAAAAAAGTAATTACGCTTTTTGCAGCTGCGATGATGCTTTGCACGATGAGCTTTGCCCAGAAAGCAGAGAACACCACAGTGCTGAAGTCCACCCGTTTCGTTCCCGCGAAACTGACGAAGGACGTGGCCAATAACGGCCCAAAGGTTAGTGGTAATCCCGTTTGGGACAACACTATGTCGTACTGCCTTGATGCTGATTTTGACAACAGTGTTGGCACAGGCACTACCGATGGCTCTATTTATTGGGCTATCAAGATTGAATCGGCCGCTCTCGCAGGACGCGACAACTTGACCGATGTGGATTTTTTCGTTTACGCTGCCGGCTCTTATACACTGCATATTTTTAGCGGTGTTGAACCCACTGGCACAGCTCTCCACACCCAGAGTGTCACTGCCACCAATGCTGACACGATGACGTGGAAGAACATTCATTTCAACACCCCGCTGCCTATCAATCAAAACCAGGATCTTTGGGTGGTGATGAGCGCCACGGGAGTGGAGTATCCTGCATCTTCGGTGGCTCCCAACGAGTATGACAACGGCAAATGGATTTCCATTGATGGAGTTGAATGGGAGTTGATTACTGATGAAGGTATTGATGCCACTTGGATGATTCACGCCATCAGCGACACCTATATTGTGCTGCCCCCGATGGTTTCCTTGGAGGGGCCTACCGCCGTGCGTGAAGGCGACACTGTCTACTATATTGCCAATAGCGGCAATGCCGACAGCTTCACTTGGACTGTCAATGCCGACTATCTCGACAATACCATAGACAATGTCATCGCTGTGGTATGGGAGACCGCCGGTCCCCAGCAGGTGATTGTGATGGCCTCGAACGATGCAGGCGACACTTACGACACGCTTGATGTTGATGTCTTTAGCTGCAACAATATTGAATTGCCTTATATTCCCAACTTTGCCAACGGACTTGGTTGCTGGTCATCGCGTAGCGACTCCACGGATGGAACAGGTTGGTTCGCAAGTGTCGACATGTATGAGTCCGACCCCGAGGGTCAGGTGCTTTCCATTTCAGCCCAGAGTATGTGGGGTATGTTCATGATGGATGTCCCCACCGACAACTGGCTCTTCAGTCCTGTTATCACTATGCCTTCCAACGGAGTGTATGAGATTGCTTGGCAGGTGAAGCCCTTAATGCCCAACTATGCTGGCGACCACTATGGTGTCTATGTCATTAGCGGCACTGATACCACCCTTCTCTTCGAAGAGAGCCTTACTGGCATGAATGATTACACCCAGCGCGTGGCTGTTGTCCCCAGCACTGTCAGCGGCGACATTCAGGTTGCCTTCCGTCACTTCAACAGCGAGGGCGGCTATGTTATCGTTCTCGATGACATTCAGATTCGTAATCTCACTGCCCCGCAGGTGACCCTCGTTGGTCCTGCAGAGGTTGAGAATGGAACTGCCGCCACCTTCGTTGCCAATGCTCCCAATGCAGACAGTTTTGAGTGGGCTATCGATGGTGTCGCTGTCAGTGCCAACGGTAACACATTGACTAACACCTTCACCGAAGACGGTTTCTACACCATCAGCGTTATGGCCAGCAATAGCGAGGGCAACTCGGAGGACACCCTTGTTGTCGAGGTCTATACCTGCAGTGATATCAACGTATTTCCTTACACCCAGAACTTTGAGAACGGTATTCGTTGCTGGAGTATGGTCAGTGCCGACCCCGCCAACGATGACCGTTTCGGTGTCTATGAAGACGAGAATGCTTTTGATGGCAACTACGACTTCCGCTTCAGCAGCTTTAGTCGTGCCGAAGATTACAACCAGTACCTCATCAGCCCCGAGCTGACATTCCCCGATGGCGAATATATGATTAAGTTCGACTATTCGGCTCATTCCGGAACTGAAAGTTTCCGCGTGCTTGCTTCCACTACCACCAACGATTTGGCTGCTTTCACCAATGTGCTGGGCACTTTTGAAAACACTAATTCGGAATGGACCGAGGTTGCCTTCCTTCTGCCCGAAGGGACAAAGTATATAGCCATCAACTATTATGCCAATTATATGTATTACCTCTACGTTGACAATTTCACCATCAACGAGCTCAACATGGCTCCCATTGTGGAACTTGAAGGTCCCGCTTCGGTTGAAGTCAACGAGAACATTACCATCGTTGCCAACGCTCCATTGGCCAATTCGTTTGCATGGACTGTCGACGGTGTTGCTGTCAACACCACTGGAAACACCCTGACCACATCCTTCGCCACTATTGGCAACCACACTGTCTCTGTTACTGCTACCAATAACATCGGTAGCACTCCTGCCACCAAGAATATTGAGGTCTACTCCTGCGATGTAACCAGCCTGCCATATAATCAGGGCTTCGAGGATGAAACTGCCGAATGTTGGACCTTGAGCGAAAAATTTGCTTTCCTCAACAATCCTGACTATGCTCACAGTGGTACCAATTTGATGTATTGCACTTACGACGACTATGCCGACCTCGACGAGTGGGCTATCTCGCCTGCCATCCATATGCCTGCCGATGCCAGCAACATTGGTATTTCCTGGTACGTTTTGATGCTTGAGTACGAAGGCATCCAGAACACCTACGAGGTGCGTGTTTCCACCACGGGTCGCAACCCTGAGGACTTCACCACCGTGCTCTTCAGCGAGACAGGAGCTTCCGATGATTTTGTGCAGCGTGGTTGGAATTTGGCCAATTTTGGAGGTCAGACCATATATATCGCTTTCCATAATATCAGCGTTGCAGGTGGTGACGCTATTCTCTTTGATGACATCTATGTTGGTACTGGTGTTGGAATTGAGGATGTGGACAACGTGAATGTGTCTGTCTATCCCAATCCGGCCAACGATGTGCTGAACATCGAGGGTGAGGGTATCCAGAATGTTGAATTGCTGGATGTCAACGGTCGTACCGTGTTGACCAACGCCAATGGTGGCAGCCTCAACATCAGCAACCTTGCTACAGGTGTTTATGTGGTTCGCGTGATTACAAACAATGGTATCAGCACCCAGAAAATTGTCAAAAAGTAAGTAATAAATGACAACAATATAACGGCATTTCAACATTGAAATGCCGTTATATTATTATATATGAGTAACTATCTATGTTGATATTAGACGATAACACGCCCGCTCTCATAGCAGCTGCATCGGCTCAGACAACCCCTCCACCACCGAACGATGAATTCGGACAGACGCTGCAAGCCACCGATAGCATTTCGCAGGCATTGAAGGACAGTCTGAAAAATATGAATTTAACGGATATCAAGGCGGTGGTAACTGGCGAGAATACCTTTATTAAAGACGGTTTGCATGAACTTACCCAACTCACCGTAAGCTTTGTGCCCAAGTTGTTGGTTGCCATTCTTATCCTGTGGGTTGGCATGAAGCTGGTCAAGATGCTGAAGAAGCTGATTGTACGAGCTTTGGACCGTCGTGGTGCAGAACCTTCACTGAAAACCTTCCTCGGTTCACTGGTTGATGTGCTACTTAAAGCCATGATTATCATCATGGCCATGGATGTCATTGGCATCAAGGCTACCTCATTCATTGCTTTGCTCGGTGCTATGGGTTTGGCCATTGGTATGGCTTTACAGGGCACCTTGCAAAATTTTGCAGGTGGTGTAATCATCCTGCTGATGAAGCCTTTCAAGGTGGACGACTATATTGAGTGTGGCAGCTACAAAGGATACATCAAGGAAATCCGCATTTTCCACACTATCATGCGCCCCTTTAATGGACGTACCATCATTATCCCCAATAGCGAGTTGGCCACCAAGAGCCTGATAAACCACACCAAAGAGCCTCAAATCCGCCTCGATGTGCTGGCAAGCGTGGCTTACGGCACTGACCTGAAAAAAGCCAAGGCGGTATTAATGGATGTTGTCAAGGCTGAACCACTTATCAAGTGGGATTTCAAACCGCCTGTAATTGCTGTAAGCGATCTGAATAACAGTTCGGTCGACATCAGTGTGTGGGTATGGGTAACGGTCGAAGACTATTGGGAAGTGTGGAAACATATTCGTGAGGATATCTATATCGCCTTCAACAATGCTGGTATCGAGATTCCGTTCCCGCAGGTTACTGTCCATCAGGCAAAAGAGAGTGACCCATTCCAAATGGAGCACCGCACTGCGGGTGACCGTCCAGATTCGGTGGATGGCGAGAGAATTGGAACAGGAAGCTGATTATGAAGAGAATGATTTTGGTAGGGCTTATAGGGTTAATAGGACTTATAAGCCTTATGGGAAGAGTTTTGGCGCAAGGCATTCCGTTGAGTGAAACGGCAACGGCCAGCGTGTTGACCTGTGGACCGGGCAATGATTTCTATACCACTTTTGGCCACAATGCGCTGCGAATTTACGATACTGCACAGGGTATTGACCTTGTGTACAATTACGGCACTTTTGACTTTGATACGCCGCATTTCTACTGGAAGTTTACACGTGGTCGCCTCGACTATATGCTTGGCCGCTCCACGTTCGAGAGTTTTATGGCAGAGTATGACTATGAAGGCCGTGCAGTGTGGGAACAGCGTTTGGCACTCACGTCGCAAGAGGTGAATAATCTCTACCTTATGCTTGAACAGAACTATTTACCTGAATATCGGCAATATCGTTATGATTTCTTCCTCGACAATTGTGCCACCCGGCCTCGCAATATGGTCTACAATGCTCTCTCTCACCGCGACACGCTAATGCTTCGAGAGACAAAGCCGATGAGCTACAGACAGCTGATTGCCATGCCTTTGAAGCACAATCTCGAATGGTGGCGTTTGGGTATTGACCTACTGTTTGGTTTACCTGCTGACCACCTTTGCACCCCGGTCGAACGGATGTTCCTGCCGATAGAGATGAAAGCCGAATTTGAAGCGATGGAGGTGCACTCAGCCGATGGTGTAACACAGCGTCTGGCCTTCCCACCAGTGCAACTGCTTTCCGAGACGCGTGAGCCCCTCAGTCGCAGCATCCCTCCTGTCGCTGTGTTCTCGCTATTGTTTGCTGCAGTGGCTCTTTTGTGCATCAAAGAGAAGAAAAGTCATAAACTCGAAAAGGTCAATACTATCGTTTGCAGGACTTTGTTCATTGTCTCAGGACTCGTTGGCCTCTTCCTACTCTTTATGTGGTTTGGTACCGACCATTATTGCACTGCTTGGAATCCCAATATCCTATGGGCCTCGCCATTGTTGTTGCTGATAGCCATCAGGCTTGAGCGCAGTCCGCGCTGGGCTTTATGGCTGCAGGAAGCCTGTTTTGCAGTGGCTTTTGTCTGGATGGTCTTGTGTCATCCCTCTCCTGCATTGTTGCCAATCGTACTTACGCTAACGCTTTGTGTCGCCAGTCTTATCAGAAGAAAATCAGAAAATTGCTGATTGGCATAAAATTTGTTGCATAAATTTTGTAAAAAAAGAGTATCTTTGTACATTTGAGATACCCTAAGAGGGTGGTATAATACGCTGATAATAAAATAATAATATAGAGAATAACTTATCTGAAATGGCTAATTTTCTGACCAAACTGTTTGGCAACAAAAGCCAACGCGACCTGAAGACCATTAAACCCTACCTTGATGCCTGTCTGGCCGCTTACCCTGCAATTGCATCGCTCGACAACGATGCTTTGCGTGCTAAAACCATCGAATTCAAAGAACGGATTGCCAAGGCTATTGATGCCGAGGAAAGCGAGTTGACGCAGATGCGCGCCCGCATCGATGCCGAATACGACATGCCTGTCGACGAGAAAGAGGGCCTTTACAAGCGTATCGACGAGCTGGAAAAGCAAAGTTACGAGAAAACCCAGAAAGTGCTCGATGAGATATTGCCTGAGGCTTTTGCTGTGGTGAAAGAAACCGCCAAGCGTTTTGCAGAGAATGAGGTGGTCGAAGTTACCGCCACCGATCACGATCGCGATTTGGCTGCCACACACGCCAGCATCACTATTGAAGGCGACAAGGCTTTCTACAAGAACCACTGGATGGCTGGTGGCAACGAGATTACGTGGGACATGGTGCACTACGACGTGCAGTTGATTGGTGGCGTGGTACTGCACAGTGGCAAGATTGCTGAAATGGCCACTGGTGAAGGTAAGACGCTTGTGGCTACACTGCCTGTCTACCTTAATGCTCTGCCCGGCAAGGGTGTGCATGTGGTCACCGTCAACGACTATCTGGCCAAGCGTGACTCAGAGTGGATGGGTATGTTGTTCGAATTCCATGGCCTCACAGTCGATTGCATAGACAAGCACGAGCCCCACAGCGAGGAACGTCGTGCCGCATACGCTGCCGACATCACATACGGTACCAACAACGAGTTTGGTTTCGACTATCTGCGCGACAATATGAGCCGTAACCCAGAGGAGTTGGTGCAGCGCGGACATAATTACGCCATTGTCGACGAGGTTGACTCGGTGCTTATCGACGATGCCCGTACGCCTCTTATCATCAGTGGCCCCACGGGTAAAGACGACGACGAGCAGGAGTTCTACCGTTTCAAACCCACCATCGAAAAACTTTACAACGCCCAGCGCCTGCTGGTCACTCAGTTTTTGGCCGATGCCAAGAAGGGTATTACCGACAATCCTGACCCCAAACCAGAGGAGGAGTGCGCCAAGCAGCTGCTGCGCGCCTATCGTGGTCTGCCCAAGAACAAGGCCCTTATCAAATACCTGTCTGAAACTGGTATCAAAACCATATTGCTCCGCACCGAAAATTTCTACATGCAGGAGCAGAACAAGAACATGCACATCATCGACGACGAGCTCTACTTCGTCATCGACGAGAAGAACCGTCAGGTGGAACTCACCGACAAGGGTATGGAATACCTCACCTCGTTGGGAGAGGACCCCAACTTCTACCAACTGCCCGATATCGGCAGTGCCATTGCCGACATCGAAAATAACAGCGAGCTCTCGCCCGAGCAGAAGACCGAGGCAAAAGACAAGGTATACAGCGATTTCGCCATTCAGAGCGAACGCGTTCATACCGTCGACCAGTTGCTGAAAGCTTATACGCTCTTCGAGCGCGACATCGACTATATTCTCACAGAGGACAACCAGGTGAAAATCGTTGACGAGCAGACTGGCCGTATTATGGAAGGCCGCCGTTGGAGCGACGGACTGCATCAGGCTGTCGAAGCCAAGGAAAACGCTAAGGTCGAGGCTGCCACACAGACCTACGCCACCATCACCTTGCAGAACTACTTCCGCATGTATAAGAAGTTGGCCGGTATGACGGGTACCGCCGAAACCGAGGCCGGTGAACTGTGGAATATCTACAAGCTCGATGTGGTGGTTATACCCACCAACAAACCTATCGCCCGTGTCGACATGGACGACATGATTTACAAGACCAAGCGCGAAAAGTTCAAAGCCGTTATTGATGAGATTGAACGTCTCATCGGTGAAGGCCGTCCTGTGCTGGTGGGTACCACAAGTGTCGAGACCTCCGAGTTACTGAGCAAGATGCTCAAGATGAAACGTATTCCCCACAATGTGCTGAATGCCAAACTGCACCAGAAGGAGGCCGAGATTGTGGCACAGGCTGGTGAGCCGGGCCGTGTCACCATTGCCACCAATATGGCTGGTCGTGGTACTGACATCAAGCTCAAGGGCGACGTGCGCGAACGCGGCGGTCTGGCCATTATCGGCACTGAGCGCCACGAGAGCCGTCGTGTCGACCGTCAGCTGCGTGGTCGTGCAGGTCGTCAGGGCGACCCGGGTTCGAGCCTTTTCTTTGTTTCGCTCGAGGACGACCTCATGCGTCTCTTCGGCAGCGAACGCATCGCCCAGGTCATGGACCGCATGGGCCTGCAGGAGGGCGAGGTAATCCAGCACTCAATGATTACCAAGCAGATTGAACGTGCACAGAAGAAAGTGGAAGAGAATAACTTTGGCATGCGTAAGCGCCTGCTTGAGTACGACGATGTGATGAACAACCAGCGTACCGTTATCTACAACAAGCGTCGCAACGCCCTCTATGGCGACCGTCTCTCCATCGATATCAGCAACATGTTCTACGATACTTGCGAGTTGCTCTATAGCGACGGTCACGATTGGGAAGAGTTCAAACTTGAGGTTATCAAGGTATTTGCCCACGAGGTGCCGATGAGCGAGCGTGAGTTCCTTTCACTGCGTCGCAACGAAGCCATCCAGTTGCTTTTCGACCAGTGCTTCAACGCCTACCGCGAGCGCATGCAGCGTCTCTGCGAGAGTGCCTGGCCTTTCATCAAGAACATTGCCGAGAATACGCGCTATATCAACGTGGCCTTCCCCATCACCGATGGAAAGAAGACCCTCAACGTGGTGGTACCCGTCAAGAAGGCCTACGAGACCCACGGCCGCGAATTGCAGCTCTCGATTGAAAAAGGTATCACACTCGCCATCATCGATGACCTGTGGAAAGAGCACCTGCGCCAACTCGACGACCTGCGCCAGAGTGTGCAGAACGCCGCCTACGAGCAGAAAGACCCCTTGCTGATTTACAAGTTCGAAAGCTTCAAACTCTTCGAGCAGATGTTGCTCAACATCAACCGCGAAATCACCAGCTTCCTCAGCCGTGCCCAACTGCCGCTGCCCAACGAGAATGAGGTGCGCGAAGCCCGTCAGCCTCAGGCTCCGCAGCGTGGCCTCCGTGCCGGTCGCGAAAACCAGTTCGACCGCTCGGCACAG
This sequence comes from Bacteroidales bacterium, assembly GCA_017448185.1. Classification (GTDB taxonomy): domain Bacteria; phylum Bacteroidota; class Bacteroidia; order Bacteroidales; family P3; genus Colimorpha. The sequence continues at coordinate 38,989 of JAFSLX010000048.1, read as the reverse complement.
CAACAGCAGCAGGCCATCGACTCGTCGCGCCAGCAGCCACAGAAGGTTATGCCAGTGCATGTCGAGAAGAAGGTAGGCCGCAACGATCCCTGCCCCTGTGGCAGCGGCAAAAAGTACAAGAATTGCCACGGCCGCGATGTTGTTGAATGATAAATTTTTGATTTAATTAAAAATAATTCATATATTTGCAGTAATGAATTTTTTGAAATAAAATTATTATTAATTTAAAACACAAATCATTATGAAAAAAGTAACATGTATTTTCACCATCGCAGCTCTTGCTTTCGGTATGGTCATGGCTGTCAGCTGCAAGAAGGACGAGAATGGTGGCAATGGCGGCAACAGTGAAAACCTGCCCACCACCCTTGACGAGAATTTCGATAACGGTATTCCTTCGACCTGGAACAACATCGATGCTGACGGCGACGGTTACAAATGGCAGAATACACTTATCACCCAAAGTGGTGATGAGAGTGATCCCTATCCCTGCGCCATGTCTGCTTCTTACTATAACATGATTGGCGCCCTGACTCCTGACAACTACCTTGTCAGCCCGAAGATTTATATTGAGGAAGGTGCCAAACTGACCTATGAGGTCGCTGCCATTGACCAATCCTACTATCAGGATCACTATGCTGTTCTGATTGGTACTATGGAGAATGGAGCTTTCAAGACTGTTGCCACCCTCCTCGAGGAGGACGTTCCCAGCCCCAACACCACGACTCGCACCATCGACCTCAGCGAGCACAAGGGCAAGAGCGTTTGCATCGCCTTCCGCCACTTCAACTGCACCGATATGTATATCATGACTATCGACAATGTGAAAGTTGCCATGTAAGCCAGCTTTCAGTGCAATGAAAAAAGGCTCCCGTTCGGGAGCCTTTTTTTTTGTGTGCCTGTCGGTCTTATTCGGCGTTGATGAATTTGCCGTCGACTTCGAAGTTGAGTTTCTTCATCTCTTTCACTTTCTTCCACCACAGGAAGCCGCTCTTCTTCACGATACGGGCCTGGTAGGTCATCTTGCCGCGCATTTTGCGCACCCAAAGGTCGTCGATGGTGAATCCGGCGTAATCGTTGTTCACCTTTTCGATGATGGTCTTGGGGTAGTATTCCTTGTCGACATAGTAATGGGTCTCGGAACCTTTGTTCGAAAACACCATGCCCTGACGGGAACCCTCGTTGTCGATGTAGGTGGCTTTGAAGGTGAGCGAATCGACTCGCCACCATTCCACGTGGGTGGGGTTCTTCACCTGACGTTGGAAGTCTTTCACGTAGTTCACGTTGACCTCTTTCTCGGCCACCGCCTTCTCTTTCTGTGCAATTGCCGTCCCTCCAAGGAGCATCACGGCTGCTGCAAATGCGAGTATCTTTTTCATATTGAATGTTTTAAATTGTTCGTGGCAATGCTTTGTTCAAACTGCAAATATACACAAATTTCAACAAACAAACGCGTTTGGCTTATTTTTATTTGCTAATTCTGTTGTTTGGCACTTGTTCAGTCGTTGTTCAGCCGTTGTTCAGTGTTTGACTGAACAACGGCTGAGCAGCGACTGAACAATGACTGAACAACGGAGTTAGAGGTTTGCTATAAGGCTGTTCATTACCTTCTCGCCGTCGCTGATGGCCTGCATGGCCCAATGGAGCTTGAGGTCGAGTAGCTGGTCGGGGGTGAATTGCCAGTGGAGCGACGGGTTGCGGCGCATGCGCTCGGTGAGCGAGAATAGGCTGAGGGCGGCGCAGACGCTGATGTTGAAGCTTTCGGTGAAGCCGTACATGGGGATTTTGACGTAGGCGTCGGCTCCGTCGATGGCCTCTTGGGTGAGGCCGGTGAGTTCGGTGCCGAAGACGAGGGCTATGGGCTGGCTGATGTCGAGGTCGCCTATCATGGTGTCGTTTTCGTGAGGGAGGGTGGCGACGATGCGGTAGCCCTGCCTGTGGAGGTGGCTATAGGCGTCGGTGATGGAGGTGTGCTTGTAGTAGTCGACCCATTTCGAGGAGCCCACGGCTACGTCGCCGGCGGGGTTGAAGGGGTTGCGGGCTTCGACGACGTGGACATCCTGCACGCCGAAGCAGTCGCACGAGCGGAGTACGGCCGACGCGTTGTGCGATTGGTAGATGTCTTCGAGTACGACGCAGATGTGGCGTGTGCGGTTGAGCGAAAGACGGTCGAAGAGTTCTTTCTTGTGTTCGCTGAAGAGGTCGGCAGCACGCTCGTAGAGGGTGGCTTTCTGTTCGGTGGTGAGTGCTGCAAAGGGGCTGGGGAGGTTTGGTATGCGTTCTGGCATTATTGTTGTATGTTTTTGAGGATTGAGTATTTCATGAAGGTGTAGAAGGCCGACATGCGGCAAACGGTGTAGCCTGCGTAGCCGTCGAGGAAGCCGCCTTTGAGGAGGTAGTTGCGGAGGAAGTTCCACTTGGGGCGCAGCCATACGCCGAGGGTGGTGACGGTGCGGCCTGCGTCGTGGGCTTTCTGTGCGGCGAGGGTGGCGTAGTGGAGTTGGCGTTGGGCGTGTTCGTCGACCGAGTAGTAGGAGTAGTGGAGGAGGTCGCCGTTCAAGTGGATGGTGGGTAGTGGGTGGGGGGTAGTGAGCTGCTCGTGGACGATGCCGTCCCACTGGACGGTGTCTTTGGGAAAGAGGCGTGTGCAGGGGTCGGGATACCAGCCGCAGTGGTGAATCCAGTGGCCGCAGTAGTTGGTGAGGCGGTTGAAACGGTAGAGGGCGGGCTGGGAATTATGTTGTGCTTTCCACGAGAGGAGGCTGTCGCGCAGGGTGGGGGAGAGTGCTTCGTCGGCATCGAGGCTGAGAATCCAGGGGTTGGAAGCGAGGCTGTTGGCGTGGTTCTTCTGGGCGGAGTAGCCTTCCCAGGGGTGGAATTGAAAGATGAGGTTTTTGTGTTGGGCGCAGATAAGTTGGGTTCGGTCGGTGGAGCCCGAGTCGACGACGATGATTTCGTCGGCTACTCCTTGCAGCGACTCGATGCAACGGGCAATGTTGCGCTCTTCGTTGTGTGTTATGATTACGGCGCTAATGTTGTTCATAGACTTGTTCTTTTTCGCCAAGAGGCTGGATGGGGCCGAACTGCTTGCCGGTGAGGATGGCGAAGGCGGCTTTGAGCCTTTCTTTCAAGTGGGTGGTGGTTGGCGGGAAGTGGTTGGCGGACGGCTGGGAGGTCCAGGGTTGCCCGAGACGGGTGAGGTTGCGGCGTAGGGTGGAGTTGGAGATACCCCATTTGAGGAGGAACTGGAGGTGGCCGTTGTTTTTGCGGACACGTGTGGTGCTACGGGTCTCGAAATGGTAGACCCGGCAGTCGGCAAGCCCTTTGAAGTGGCGCACGCCGGCCATCCAGAGCTTGGCAGTGAGGTCGGGGTCGCTGTACATGCCGGGAGTGTATTCGATGCTGTAGCCGCCGACGATGTCCCAAATGTCGCGGTGCATGAGGTTGGGTGGCCATGTGGCGCCTTGCCAGTCGTGCATGGGGTGCGACATGTATTCGCGCAAGAGCCGTTCTTCGTCGAATGTCTCGAGGCTGTCGCCATAGTTGGCAAGGATGCCGACATCGAGGCTGTTGTGGGGTTGAATCATGGTGCCCGAGAGAAAGAAGCGGTTGTCGGGCAGGGAGTCGACCTCTGCGGCGAGGACGGTGTCCCATCCGGGCAGCACATACATGTCGTCGTTGAGGTAGAGTATGTAGTCGGTCTTTACCTTGGTGCGCATCATGTTGCAGGCCAGGCAGACGCCGATGTTGTGTTTGCTGTAGGTGTAGTCGAGACCTTGGTCCCGAACCCATTGCAGGGTGCCGTCTGAACCTTCGTTGACATGGACGATGATTTGATGCTGTGTGGCGGAGTTTTTCCGGATGCTTGCAACACAGAGCTTCAGGAAGAGGAGGTTGTTCCAGCTGGGTATTATGATGGAGAAGGGTGTCTTCATGCAGTGTTCCAATAATAAGGAATTGCAAAAATAGGAATAATTTTCGAATAATGCGAAAAAAGTTGTAATTTTGCAGTCGAAAATGGAAAAGATGGTCATAGGATACGATGCGAAGCGAGCGTTCTGCAACCGCACGGGGTTGGGCAATTACAGCCGTGGAGTGGTTCATGGAATGTGGTCGTCGGTGTTGTATACACCTAAGATTACACTGCAATGGGACGGAGTACCCGAAGGGGCTACGGTCCGTAGACCGCAGGGACTGTGGCGATTGATGCCGTCGTTGTGGCGCACGCTGGCCCCGGCGCAGCATGTGCAGGCCGACGGTGTGCAGATTTATCATGGACTGAGCCACGAATTGCCCTTAGGATTGCCCAAGAAGGTGTGTAAAGTGGTGACGATGCACGACCTCATTGTCCGTCGCTATCCGAAGTATTTTTCGGTCTTTGACCGTATAGTGCATCGCCTGAAACAGCGACATGCGTGCCGTGTGGCCGACATTGTGGTGGCCATCAGTGAGCAGACGAAGCGTGACCTTATAGACATGATGGGGGTGCCGGAGGAAAAAATCAAGGTGGTGTATCAGTCGTGTGAACCTCAGTTTTGGGAATCGGTGAGAGATGAGCGGAGTGTGAATAGTGTGCGCGAAAAGTACGGTTTGCCGGAACGGTATTTCATCTGTGTTGGTACGGTGGAGCAGCGCAAAAACCAGTTTTGTGCCATCAGTGCGGTAAGACGGATGCCTGAAGATGTGGCACTTGTCATCATCGGCCGTCCCCGCGGTCGATACGGACGATTCGCTGAGGCTGCTTCCGACGGTCGCCGTGTGAGATTGCTGCAAGGGGTTCCGTTTGCCGACTTCCCAGCGCTCTATGCCGGTGCAGTTGCTTCGATTTATATGTCACGTTTCGAAGGGTTTGGGATACCGGTGTTGGAAAGTTTGTGTTGCGATACGCCGGTGGTGACAAGCAATGTATCGTCGATGCCGGAGGCAGGAGGCGACGCAGCCCTTTATGCTGACCCCGACGATGTCGACACCGTTGCGGCGCATCTGCAGCACCTGCTCGATGACCAAAACTTCCGTCAGCAGTGCATAGAAAAAGGACGAATCCATCGCATGAAGTTTGCTCCAGAGAAGGTTTCTGCCGATATGCTTGCGGTCTACAAGTCTTTGCTCGACGATTAGTTTGAGAAAAAATACTATACTTTCCTTTTGGTTGTCAGGTTGTTGAATGACGGCTGCTTTATATGGGAAAAATATTTTTTTATCAACAAAGTGCGATGATACGAAAATATTCCGTATCTTTGCAAATCAAATTTAACCGTCATGATTGTAGGATACGATGCAAACAATGCTTTCCGTAATAGCGGTGAACTCGGGGACTATTCCCGTGAGTTGCTTGTCAAATTAGCTTCGGGCCGCAACAAGTTTTTCCAAGCACTTCTTTTCTCCACCCGTATCAAGAGTGAATTTCGTACAAGTTTTACGAGCCATTCCAATGTCAGCACATACGTTCCCGTTGGATTGTCCAAGTTGATGCCTGCCATCTGGATGCGCTTCAGTGTTAATACCATCCTCCGCGAAGAAAAAGTTAAGATTTACCATGGTTTGAACGAGGAGTTGCCTTATGGCATCATGCGTGATGTGAAAACCATTGTCACATGCTATGGTTTAAAACGCCATTATACCACCTCTCTCATGGACTCGTTCATGTGGCGTTTCCGTATGCGCTATGCTTTCCGGGCCTCCGATGCCATTGTCGCCATCAGCGACGCGGTGCGGCAAGAATTGATTGACTATGGTGTGCAGGCCGAGAAAATTCATGTTATCGGTTCGGGCAACCTCCAAGTGAACGATCAAATCGCTCAGCAGTATTTTGATCTATACCAAAAACTTTTAGGAGAAGATTAAAAAAAAAGCTCTGCAAAATGCAGAGCTTTTTTTGTGTTGGCTTTTCTGTTTATTTCACAACCAATTTGCGGACCACCTTCTGGCTGCCGTTGCTGAACACTACGTTGTAGATTCCCGAAGCAAGGCGCGAGGTGTTGATGCTGTATACAATCTGACCGGCAGTCTGCAGGGTGCTGGTGTGCACGGTGCGGCCGCTCAGGTCGACGATGCTGACGGCATAGTCGCCTCCATTGCCAAGATTCACCTTCAGGTTGGCCTTCTCGCTGGCTGGGTTGGGATAGAACTGGCCGAACTGCTGTTCCATATCGGCTTGCTCGATGCCGATTTCGGGAGCATGGTCCTCGTTGGTCCATTCGGTACTGAACACAAAGGTGATGTTCTCCATGGGCATCGGCAGGGTGTCGAAGTCGAACATACTGCTGTCGGCAGCAAGGCCGTCGACGACAACGAAGGTGTAGTAGCCACCCTGGTTGGCAGTCATTGGTTTGGTGATCGTCTTTCCGTTGTTCGAGGTGGCGGAAATATAGTATTCATAGCTGTGCTGCGGTACAGCAGTTATGCCACGCATCATGCTGCCACTGAATCTGTTGCCATTCGAGCTCAAGCTGGCGGTCTGCCATTCGCCACCGTCGATGCGGTAGACCACTTCGGCATGGGCAATGCCGCTCTTGTTCGTGATAATGGCAGAGACAGGGATAGTCTCCATAGAGTCAATACCAATCGTGTCGTGCATGTTCTTGTGCAGGATACGGACGGGGTTCTCGGCCGGAATCTGCTTCGTGATGCAGTGGATAGCACCACCGCTGCCGTCGAAGTCGCGCACATCGACCGGATAGATTGTGTAGCCGGGATAGGCTGCTTTGAGCGCCTCCACGTTCTGGCGGTCCCACTCGGCTGTGGGCTCGCCGTTCACCACCGCTGAAAAGCAAGGCTGCATAATCAGGTTGTTCACAAACGTGTGGTTCGAATAGGTACGCGTATAGTTGCGGTTGTACTCATTCTGGCTGCTGAAGTTGCTGCCATCGTTTTTGCTGGGGAAGGGAATATGACCCATCTGGTAGTACTCGCGGCCGAAGAGACTCATGTATGAGCACAGCGAGTCGATGTTCCGCTGCCCCGTGCGGTAGTCAACCCAGTTGCTGTAGACTTCGGGCATAACCGAGAAGACGAAGCCGTTCTCGTCCCATGCATCGGCATAGAGGTCGATGTGGCCGGTTCCGCCGTCGTACTCGTAGGCAGGCAGGATATAGGTGGCGCGCTGGCCCAGCAGGTCGTGCAGCGCCTGTTTCACCTGATTGCGGTTCAGCGGTGTGGCTCGGCTATAAGTCAATGTGTTGATATCCTGACCGTCCCATGTCAGCTGGCCATATTGGTCTGCATTGTTGCTGTATAAAGCATCGCTCGAGAAGACCATGCCGGCACCGTCAACCAGGCAGTTGCCGCCTTCCCACTCAATCGGAGTGTGATAGTTCGGGAGACCCATTTGCTGGTGGATGATCGTGGGCAGCGAATCGTCGAGGGCACGGCCGGGATAGTAGCCGAAGTCCAGCATCGCCACATTGTCCTCATCGCCATAGTAGAAGCAGATGGGGCCGCAGTCGCGGTACCAGAACGAATTGCCCGGTCCGGCGATGAATTTCACGTTGTTGTGACGGAGGTTCATCCGTTGCAGCTTGCGCAGCACCTTCGCCGAGTCCGCCCAGCGCTCGACACGCACCCAGGCCTCGGCGCCCCCCTGCTGGATGGCATCCATCAGATAGAAGCTTACGTTGCCGAAGGTCGAGGTGGTGTCCATGATGGCTTTGTAGGGTCCCATGCCCTGTTCTGTCCAACGGCCGGAGCCGGTGCTGTATTTGTAGTACTGGGCCCAGCCGGTCACCAGCGGGTCGGCCATCCAATAGCCGCTACCCTGGTTTTCGGCCGGAGCATAATCATAGAAAGGGGTCACCACGATGGCTCGCACCTCCTCCCACTCGCCGGGGAACCACACGCGGTCCTGTGGCAGGTCCTTTGCTCCCTTTGTCGCCACAGGAGTCTTTGTGCTCAGCGGGATATTGCTTTCCAGATGACGCCTCGAGATGTCGCGTTTCTGAATCGTCTGGCGGAACTCGCGTTTCATCTCCTCCGTCGGCTCATTGCTTTGTGCAACCGCACCGAAGGTGATGACGGCAGCTGCCAATAATGTTACTATCTTCTTCATGTTCGATTATCTTTTTTTCAGACTCAGAATCTCACGTGCCTCGTCGCTTGTCGCCACCTGACGGCCCAGCAACTTCGCCATACGGACCACCTTGTCCACCAGCTCACCGTTGCTCTTCGCCAGCACGCCGCGCTCCAGGTACAGGTTGTCCTCGAAGCCCACGCGCACATTGCCGCCCATCACAATCGCCGGTGCTGCCAGCGTGAAGGCGTGACGGCCTATGCCTGTCGCCGTCCAGGTCGAACCGGCGGGAATCTTGTTCACCAGCCAGCACAGGTTGTCCACCGTCGCCGGCGTGCAACCCGGAACACCCAGCACAAAGTTGAACTGCATTGGGGCGCCGGGCACCTCGCCCTTGCGGGCCATGGTGAGGATGGTGTCCAGATGGCCCATCTCGAAGCACTCGTACTCGGGCTTGATACCCTTCTCAATCATGCGCTTGCCAAAGGCGCGCATCGTCGGCATTGTGTTGTCGAAGATATCGTCGCCAAAGTTGCAGGTGCCGCAGTCGAGCGTCGCCATTTCGGGCACCGGGGTGGTGTTGGTCGAGTCCAGACGCTCGTCCGGAGTCATGCCGACGGCACCGCCCGTCGACGGGATAAGAATCACGTTCGGGCAGGCTTTGAGGATAGCCTCGGTGCACTCCTGGAAGCGAACATGGCTCTGGGTGGGAGTGCCGTCGTCCTCGCGCACATGCAGGTGTACGATGGCGGCTCCGGCATCGACAGCGCTTTTGGCCTCACGGACAATCTCTTCAACAGTGTAAGGAACATTCGGGTTCTGCTCCTTCGTAACCTCTGCGCCACAGATGGCGGCAGTGATAATCAGCTTTTCCATTCTTTTTTATCTTTATAATTTTAATTATTCGAAACTGCAAAAATACGAAAAAAAATCAATACCGTGCAAAAAAACATTCTAAGCCCCCGGCAGCGATGTTTGCCTGTTGTCCAGTTGTTGTTCAGTCGTTGCTCTGTCAAACGCAGAGCAACGACTGAACAACAACTGGACATTGAATGTACAAGTAACTAAGGTGAAGTGGTTTAGTTGATGGGTTGGACTTGAGAGCGTAGCTGGTCGAGGTCGAGCTGCTGGTAGTTGATGGCGGCCGAGTCGGCGAAGTGCTGGAGGTTCGCCCGGTGTGTTTCGAGGTTGTATTGGGTGGCTTTGTCGAAGAGGCTGTGAGCGATGATGAGTTTGAGCTGGTCGAAGGTGATGCGACCGGCGTGGTAGTCGTCCTGTTGCTGCGGGGTGAGGTATTTGGCTATTTTGTTGTATTTGTTTTCGGGTAGTTGTCCGTTTGGGAGGAGGCTGCGCTCGAGGTCGGGGAAGTTGACCCAGGAGGTGATGGTTGTTTCGAGGAGAGTGATGTTGCGGCGGTTGCGGTCGGTGTAGAAGCCGAGGTAGGCGTGGCAGGGTTCGACGAAGATGACTGTTTTGAGGCCTATTTTGCGCAGGATTGAGGCGAAGAAGACGCAGGCGTCGACGCAGTTGGCCTGGCGGGTGTTGTAGACTTCGTCGAAGAAGCGGATATGCTGTACGTTGGCGCGAGGCGAGGGGTTGGAGGTGCAGGTGATCGAGGAGTAGGCGATGCCGCGGTCGAGGGCGTAGTACCAGACGGCGAAGGCTTGGTCGATGACGGTCTGGGGGTTGTTGTTTTGGTAGCCGGTGAAGCGGGTGACGGTGCCTTGGGAGAGTATGTCGGTGAGGATTTGTTGTATGTAGGGGTGGTCTTCGTTGACGTAGGCGGCGAAGAGCCAACGGAAGTCGATGATTTTGTTTTGGGTGGGAGTTTGTTTGTTGTAGGGGGCGATGAGTGAGAGGGGGCATTCGTTGACGGTACGGTAGTTGAGGTGGAGGTTTTTGATGTCGATTTGTTCGTCGTTGATGTAGCAGGTGAAGGTGAGGTCGACGGCACCTGGCTGACGGAGTCGGCGCAGGATGTCGTATTTCCATTTGATGGAGGGGTTGAAGGAGTAGGTTTGGCCGCGACGGGGGAGTATTTCCTGGAGGGTGGTGACGTAGTTGAGTGCAGAGGAGTCGACGATGACGCGGAGGACTGAGTTGTCGGCGGGGGAGGTGACGGAGAGGTTGAAGATGGAGAGTTGGGAGTTGAAGTTGTCCTGTGAGGTCTGGTTGGTGGCGAGGAGGAGGGAGGGGTAGAGTTGGTTGTCGTAGAGTGGGTTGCATGAGGCGTTGAAGGCTACAACGGCTGGGTCGAACCGTCTGTGGTGTTGGGTGCAGGAGGAGAGCAGGAGGAGTGCTGCTGCAATGAGAAGTTTGCAGTTGGGAACCAGGAGGCGGCAGAGGTGGTTGAGGGTTCCTATTTTATGAGGTCGGGGTTTTGGTTGACGAATTCGGACCATTGTTTTTTTACTGATTTGTGTTTTTTATTTGAGGGTGAGGGTTGCAGGTTGAGGTTGGCGAGTGGGCTGGAGAGTTGGAGGTGGCAGGTGTAGGCGACGGCGAGGGCGTCGGTTGCGTCGAGGTAGCGGGGAGTGTCGTCGAAGAGGAGGATGGATCGGAGTACGGCGGCTACCTGTTCTTTTGTGGCGTTGCCGTTGCCGGTGACGAGCTGTTTGATGAGTGTGGGCTGGTATTCGGAATAGGGGATGTCGCGGTTGATGGCGGCGGCGATGGCTACGCCCTGAGCGCGGCCGAGTTTGAGCATGGACTGTACGTTTTTGCCGAAGAAGGGTGATTCGATGGCGAGGTGGTCGGGGTGGAAGGAGTCGATGAGGCGGGTGGTGGTTTGGAAGATGTGGCGGATGCGGAGGTCGAAGTCGGGCATGTTGCGGAGGTAGAGGACATCCATGGCGAGGATGGAAAGGGAGGAGTGGGAGGTTCGAGGTTGGGAGCTCGAAGTGAGCTCGTTGGTTTGCAACAAGCTGTAGCCGAGGATGCGGGTGCCGGGGTCGATGCCGAGAATGAGCATGGGTGAATGTGTTAGTGTGTGAGGGTGAGGGTGAACCGGGTGTTTATTTTTTGTCGGCGGAGGTAGAGGAGTAGTATGTAGAGGCCGAGAGAAGCGAGGGTGGCGAGGATGACAATCCATTCGGGCAGGCCAGCAACGCTGAGGGCGATGATGACGGCGAGCATGATGAGTGCGGGCAGTACGTAGGCCAGCCAGACGGCGAGCATGCCGCGGCTTTCATCGATGTGGACGGTGACGCGGTCGCCTTGGGTGTAGGATTGCCAGTCGACGGTGGGGATGTCGAGGGTTTTGTTTTTCGATTCGGCGAATCCACAACGGCTGTGTGCCTGACAGGTGGCGCAGGCGGAGGTGGATTCGATTTGGACGGTGACGAAGCCTTTTTTGACGGCTGTAACGATGCCGGGGTGGGATACTATTTTGTCCAGTCTCTCCATGCTATTACTCCTTTACAGTTTTTGACACATTTGCCACGAAGGTCGACTTTGCTGACGGTGCCGTTGTAGACAACTTCGGCACGGCCGTGGGCGAAAGGTGAGGCTATTTGGAAAACGAAGGGCATGTAGACCTCGCCTTTGCGGTCTATATAGCCCCATAGTCCGTTGAATTTGACAGGGGCGAGGCCTTGGGAGAATTGGTAGCCTGCCTGGAAGTAGAAGGGGATGGCGAGGTTGCCGTCGAGGTCGACGTAGCCGACTTTGCCATTTTTCTCGACAAGGGCAAGTCCGTCGTGGTAGATGTATTTTTCGCCCTGGGTGGTGCTGTCGTCGTATTCGATGGGGAGGATGATGCGTCCGAGGGTATCAATGATGCCGTAGTGGCCGTTAAGGGAGGCGAGGGCACGACCGTTGGAGAAAAGGCCGATTTCGTCGTATTGGCAAGGGATGACCTCGTTGCCATGAAGGTCGAGGAAGCCGTATTTGCCGTCGCGGCGGACAGCGATGCGACGGTCGCTGACGCCGGCGGTCCAGGTGTAGACGAAGGGTGTTAAGGGTTTCATAGTGTAGTCGAAGAGGGCGGTGCCGAATTCGTCGCCTGCGAGGAAGCAACCGTGGCCGATGGTGGAGATGAGTTCGTACATGCAAGGGAGGACTTCTTTGCCGGCGGTGTCGATAAGACCCCAACGGTCATAGCGGCGGACAGCGGAATAACCTTCGAGATAGGGCATTACGTGCTGGTAGATGGGTGGGAAAACTTGACGGCCGAGGGTGTCGATGAAGGTGCAGGCGAAGCTGAAACTGTCGATGATGACGACAACGGCGGCGCGTCCTTCGGAGAAGTCGCTGGCTTTGGGAAATTGGAGGGGGATGACGAGCTGTCCCTGGAGGTTGTAGTAGCCGATGCTGTCGTTGCGGAGGACAAGGATACGGCCTTCACGAGGATAGTTGAGATTGTTGTAGAGGCAGGGTATAATCTCGTTACCGAGGCTGTCGATGAGGCCGGCGTGGGTTTCGTCGGTGTAGACACGGCAGTATCCATTGTGGAATTGGTCGACGTATTTGTAGCGAGGCTCGACAATGACGGTTCCGTCGTAGCGCTTGAAGCCGAAGAGGTCGCCATCGCGGGTGGTCTGAATGCCGTCGATATAGACTAATTCGCAGCCACATTCCTCATCGTCGACATACTCGATGTTCTGGGCGTGTGCTATGGGAAGTAGTCCAATAAGGCTAATAAGACCAACAAGTATTATTTTTTTTGTGTTCATATTCTTTCGATGGCGTTGGATTCGCACCAGCCGTTGGTGCCGTCTGCGATGGTGATTTTGTACCAGCCAGAAAGTTCTTCGTCGATGCGGACGGTGGTGCCTTCGTGGAGAATGAGTTTGTCGACACTTTGGCGTTCGGGCGAACTCTTGATAGCGACGGAGGATTGCATGACGACAGCTTCACGGTGAGAATTGAACCGGAGGGCGGAGGTGTGCCAGAAGGCTGATACGCAGAGCAGAAGCAAAAGAACGGCGAAGCAGCTGACGAAGGTCCATTTGCGAAGATTGTAGTTGCGTGCAAGGCGGAAAGTGACGAACACAGCGGCCAGGATGGCAAAGACGGTGAGCCAGATGATGCGCCATGCAGTAGGGCTGAGGGCAGTGCAGATGGAGTTATACCAGCGGACAACGAAGAGTTGAGGCAGGGTGACGATATGGTCGACGGTTTTACTTTCGGCCAAAGCGAGGTTTTCGCGTGCATCGGTCATGGTGGGACGAAGGCGCAGTGCCCGGCTGTAGTTGAGGATGGCACGTCCCAGCTGGTTGTCGCGGTAGTAGGCATTGCCGAGGTTGTAGTAAAGTTCAGGCGAGGTGAGCCCGCTGGCAAGCACAGATTCATATTGTGCGATGGCTTCGGAATACTGCCCGTTGCGATAGAGGTCGTCGGCCTCGAAAGCGAAAAGCGTGGTGTGAAGCGTGGAGAGCAGGACTGCCGTCAGTAATATTATTTTTATGTTTTTCATAATCTTATAATTCTGCAATCATGATGAGGGCTTCGGTATAGATGCTTTGTTTCTGGGCACCGGCATCTCCTGGGGCGAAACGTGCAATGTCGACATCCTGCAGCACTTTCATGATGCGCTGCTGTTGGTCGTCGGGAACCTGTTTTTCGTTGAGGCAGGCGCTGACCGTTTCACGGTTGAGGTGCGACAGTTCGATGCTATATTTGTCGGCGAGGCACCCCCAGATTGCCTTGTATATTTCTTCGTAGAAGCGGTTGGTGTCGCCATCGCCGAGGTAGGCTGCTGCGTGTTTCAGGCGCTTTTGAGCTTTACGGGTGGCACGTTTCATTCGCATTCCTGCCACATCCTGCTCGGCTGCACGGCGACTGCGGCCATAGATCAATGCAGCAACGGCCAGCATTGCAATGAGCACGGCGGAGAGCCAGAAGGGCCAGCCGGTGTGGTCTTGCTGGGTGAGTTTATGGAGACGGCCGACGGGGTGGATGTAGTTGATGTCGCTGTTGAGCAGCTTTACATCGTCTTTTGCCGAGGTTGCACTCATGGCTTTGGCATCGCCTTTTTCAACCTCGATGGTCTGTGCTGCAATTCGTTTGGTAACGTATTGGCCTGTCGAGGGGTCGAAAAAGACGAATTCAAAGGCAGGAATGGTGAAAGTGCCCTGGCTGCGGGGAATGAGCACCCACTCGAAAGTGCGGCTGCCGCTGATGCCACCGTCGGTTTTCTTGATATTGTCGTTAATCTGAGGGTCGTAGACTTCGAAGATGGAGGGAAAGTCGGGTTGAGGGGCATTGATGAGCATGAGGTTGCCTGAACCACTGACGGTGATGCTGTATGTGGCAGCCTCGTTGGCTTTCACTTTGTCGATGTTTAACCCGCCCTTAATGTCGAAGCGACCAATAGCACCGCTGAAATTGTCTGGACCCTTGGGAAGTGGACGGACATTGACATTCAGTCGATTGGTGCGAAGTGAATGCTCGACGGCTTGTGCTGAGTTGAAGAATGGGTCGTCGAATAGGTCCCAGATGCTACCGGTACGGCGACGTTGGCGTTGCACCATGACGAGGACATTGAGGTCGAGTGGGTCGATGGTGAGTTTGCCTGATTCTTGTGCAAACAAGGCTCCGCGACGTATTTCGGCTACCTGATACTGGCGGCCATTGAGGGTCTCCTCGTATTGACGTATCTGTTTGCCCTCGCTCAGGTCTTCGGCCCAGAAACCTTTGTTGCCAGGCAATTTGTCGATGGCAAACTGGCGAACTGGTAACTGGGTGTAGATTTTATATGAAATGATGACTTGTTCGCCTTGATAGGGATTGTGGTTGCTAACTGTTGCTCGGGCGAAGATGCTGTTATTGTCGATTTTTGTTTCGGCGGGTTCTTGCTGCTGTTGACGCCCCCACGGGTCATAAGCTTGACGGCGTTGCTGTTGCTGTTGTTGCTGACGCTGTTTCTGCTGTGCGGCACTTAGTTTTTCAACCGTGATGGTGAAACTTTTTGAGGTAATTTTTTTTCCATTGGCGGTGCAGCTGGCAGATCCGACGGTAAAGGTTCCTTCGACATCGGCGGTGAGAGTATAGGAGTATGAGGTTTGTACAGAACGGGACATTTGTCCATTGATAAAACTCATGCTGGTCGACGACGAGGTGTTGGGGCCGGAGCGTAGGCTGAAGCCTTTGAATGTAGGACCAGAAAAGTCTTTGGCTTGGTCATTGACGGAAAACTGCACTGTGAAATTGTCGCCCACAAATACCTTATGTGGATAGTTGACAGTTAGCTCCTGAGACTGTACTTTGCCAAAAAGTCCTATAAGTCCAATCAATCCTATGGTGAAATATTTTCTCATTTTACCAGTCTTTATCAGTTTGTTTAACGGTACCAACCTGCAGTTTCTTATTTTGTTCTTTCAGGGTTTGACGTTCATTGTTTTTCACTGCTTCAAGCATTCGTTCGGCATCTTGTTTTCGTTGGTCAGTTTTCTGTTGCTGGTGTTGCTGTTGGTTTTTATTGCCCTGCTGTGGCTGAGGTTGCTGACCTTGTTGCTGATCTTGTTTTTGTTGATTTTGCTGTTGGTTGTTGCCTTGTTGTTGCTGATTTTGTTTCTGTTTATTGTCCTTGTTTTGACCATTGCCACCACCTTGATTTTGTTGCTGTTGCTGTGCTTGCTGCAGCAGACGGCGGGCATAGGCCAGATTGTAACGTGTATCCTCGTCTTTAGGCTCCAGTTTCAGTGATTCTTGATACGATTTCACCGCCTGCTGGAAATTCTGCATGCCTTGTTCCCGGTCTTCCAATCCAGCCTGTAGAAAACAATTGCCTTGATTGTGCAGCGTACGGGCGCGTTGGTGTTCGGATAGATCACGCCTTTGGAGTGCTTGGGCAAAGTGGCTGCCGGCTTCAGCATATTTTTTCTGCCGATACAGTGTGTTTCCAAGGTTATATTGACCCCTGAAATCTGTGGAATCTTGCTCAAGGGCATGGCGATAGCTAACCTCTGCTTCGTCGTATTTCTCCTTGTTGTACTCGCGGTTTCCGTTGCGCAGTTGGCTTCTTACTGATTGTGCAACGGCTTCGGTGCAGAAAAGTAAAGCAAATAATATTATAACTGTTTTCTTCATTTTCAATCCTCGCTAATCAGTTTCTTTAAGTTCCACTTTCTGTTGCGACGTTCGTAAATCAGCACTTCTGCTATTAGGCAGATGAGTGCACCTGTCAAGGGGTACATGTAGCGACTTTCATAAGCACTGAATACAGCCTCGCCATATTCTTCTTTTTCCATTCCTTCAATCAGTTTTGTGATGCTGGTGAGACCGCTGTTGACATTGCCGGCTCGAACATATACACCTTTTCCCGCGGAGGCGATTTCCTCCATCATTTCTTCGTTCAGATGAGTCATGATGATGCTTCCGTTACGGTCGTGTTTGAGTGAGTTTTTACGTCCCCGGGCATCGTATTCGGGTATCGGTGCACCGTCTGGTAACCCCAATCCGATAGTGCATACTCGAATCCCCTCACTTGCGGCTTTACGGGCAGCATCAACGGCATCGTCCTCGTGGTTTTCGCCGTCAGAGATAACTATAATCGCACGACCTTTGTTTTGACTCCATTCACGGTCGGGGTCATCATAACCGAAAGTCTGCATGGCTTTCTCAATGGCATCGCCGATGGCGGTACCTTGGGCCGAAATCATGTCACAACTCACTTGGTCGAGGAAAAGTTTTGTTGCACTGTAGTCGTTGGTAAGAGGCATCTGGATATAGCTGGTACCGGCAAAAACCACCAAGCTGATACGGTCGCCTGCCAGCGAATTGAGCAGGTTGCTTACTACTCGTTTGCTGCGTTCCAGACGATTTGGCTGTATGTCCTCGGCCATCATGCTGTTCGATACATCGAGACAGATGGCAATATCGCTACCTGCTCGTTTGCCTTTCTCGATTTTTGTGCCGAACTGCGGATTGGCCAGTGCCACAACGAGTAGGCTTGCACCAGTCAAGACGAGTGCCATCTTCAACCACGGACGCCATCTTGAACGGTCGGGTATCAGTCGAACAAACATAGAGCGGTCGGCCCATACTTCGAGGCGTTTCCTCTGGCGCAGCGTGAAAAATACCCACATACCGCCAGCCAATGCCACGACTACGAGTAACCATAAATATTTTATATGTTCAAAGTGTACCATGATTGTTTACCATTTCATCCAGCCCCAACGGACGAGCAGTTCAAGTAGCAGAGCGATTATGGCAATCCACAGCCATCTACCTTGCTCGTCTTTGGTTTGGGCATATTGTGTTACATCAATTTTGCTCTTCTCCATCTCGTCAATCTGACTGAAGATGTCTTGAAGCGCTTTCTTGTTAGTGGCTCTGAAATAGCGTCCGTCGCTGGTCGACCCTGCCATTTGTTTCATCAGAGTCTCGTCAATTTCCACGTCGACATTCTGGTAATGCACATGTCCGAACTGGTCGCGGAAAGGATATGGGGCTTTGCCCATGGTGCCGATGCCGATGGTATATAGGCGGATGCCATATAGGGCTGCAATCTCAGCGGCACTCTGAGGGTCGACACTACCTTGGTTGTTCACGCCGTCAGTCAGCAGAATGATGACTTTGCTCTTGGCTTCGCTGTCTTTGATGCGATTGATGGCGGTGGCTAATCCGTCGCCGAGAGCGGTACCGTCGCGCATGGTTCCACTTTTCAATGCACCAAGTTGGCGCAGCAAAACCTGATGGTCGATGGTCAAAGGAACCTGGGTAAAAGCCTCTCCTGCAAACACAACAAGTCCCATGCGGTCGCTCTTGCGGCCGTTGATAAAGTCGGCGGCCACCTTCTTTGCGGCTTCGAGTCGGTTGGGCTTGAAATCTTCTGCCAGCATACTGCCCGAAACATCCATTGCCACTACAATGTCAATACCTTCGACCTTCATTTCCTGACGGCTCAACTGGCTTTGTGGACGGGCCAATGCGACCACCATCGCGCCCACGGCGACGACGCGCAACGCATAGGGCAGCCAACGCAATCGCTGACGTAGTGTTTTTTGTACGCCTGCAAACAATGCAATGTTGGAATGCTGCAATGCAGCTTCCTGCTTACGGTAGCGCCAGATGTACCAAACTGCCATTATAGGCACCAGTAGTAGTCCGAGCAGGAGCCATGGGTGTGCAAAGGTTATGTTACTCATGGTCGGCCTCCTTGTTTTCGGGTTCGGCAGGTTTCACCTTCTCCCACAGTTGGTTGATAAATGCAATGGCATCGTTCATTGAGCGGTCATGTTCGTATGGCAGTGGCTCGCTTTTGGCAAATTTCACCAAATCTGCCGTGGAGAATATGTTGCGTAATAATGAACTCTCCGTTCTCCATTGCCCACTTTCCACAGCTTCAATCGTCTCGTCGCTGGTCATCTCGGTGGCACGTATACCGGTGGACTCTTCGATGAACTGCCGCACAGCATCTGTCAACAACGTATGGTATTCTTTGACTTTTCCTGTTTGCCACAACTGTTGACGACGCAATGTCTCAAGGTTGTCGAGGGCACGCTGTGCAGGAGTTCGGGTGTCGACGGGTTCGCTCATTCCAAGCATCTCTTCCATCTTTTTGTGGTGGGTCAGTATCCACCATACGCCTAAGCCTATGGCGACGATTCCCAAGGCAAGCAATATCCATCGGAATATCTCCCAGAAAGTATAGGGAACCTTCTGTAGGGGTGCGATATCGCGTATTTCTATCGAGGAGGTGTCCACCTCCACGTCGTTCACCACAATCAACAGCGAGTCGTCTCCAATGTGCAGATAGTGCTCGCCAGGTTCAAAGCAGGTGAGAATGGTGCGTTGTTCCCGTTTGGCTGTGTCGAAGGTCTGACTCAATGCCACAATACTGCCTTGCGTCAACATGTCGGTCGACGGGAAGCTGTCAGTATGGCTGATACACAGTGTTGTCTGGTCGCCAAGGGCAATGGTGTCGGAGGTCAGCGTCGTCACCGCTTGTCCTTGCACCATGCCCATCAAGCACATCAGACCAATTATGATTGTTAATCTTTTCATTTAGCTTCTTCTGCTTAGAAGTGTACGTAACGGTTTGACAAAGTCGTCGCCTGTCCACATGGTGGCCATGTCGACACCATAGCGTTTCATCAGCGTTTCCACCTCGCGCTCATGTTCCGCATGGCGGGCGTTGACCATACGTCGCACTGCCGCACTGCCGGTGTCAACCCACACGGTCTCCGTGCTTTCTGGGTCGTAAAATTTAACCATTCCGAGTTCCTCCAGTTGCTGTTCACTTCGGTCGATCAACCGCAGAGCCACCAAGTCGTGCTTGCCTGCCACCAGTTTGAGCGCTTCGCTGTAGTTGCTGTCGTAGAAGTCGCTTAGCAGGAAGGCGGTGCAACGCCGTTTGATGACATTTGAGAAATATTTGAGCGCCTGACCTATATCGGTGCCATTGCTTTCGGGACGGAAGGTAATCAGTTCACGAATGATGCGCAATATATGAGAACGGCCTTTCTTAGGGGGGATGAACTTCTCGATGCGGTCGCTAAACAATATCACGCCTACCTTGTCGTTGTTGGCAATGGCGCTGAATGCCAGTGTGGCAGCCACCTCGGCGGCCAGCTCTTCCTTGAACTGGTTGTGGGTGCCGAAGCGGTTGCTGCCGCTCACGTCGACCAGCAGCATTACGGTCAATTCTCGTTCTTCTTCGAAAATCTTCACGTAGGGGTGTGCCAGTCGGGCTGTGACATTCCAGTCGATATTGCGCACGTCGTCGCCATATTGGTACTCGCGCACCTCGCTGAAAGCCATACCACGCCCCTTGAAGGCACTATGGTACTCGCCCGAGAACATCTGTTGGCTCAGTCCTCGCGCCTTGATTTCAATTTTTCGGACCTTCTTTATAATTTCTTCGTCCATACTACCAACTATCTACTACCCAACTTCATCAAGGCACATCCACGCGGTTGAGTACCTCGTTGACCAGTTCTTCGCTCGTCACGTTCTCGGCTTCGGCCTCGTAGGTCAAACCGATACGGTGGCGCAGTACATCCATCGCCACGGCACGTACGTCTTCGGGGATGACATATCCACGACGTTTCATGAAAGCGTAGGCTTTCGATGCAGCGGCCAGATTGATGCTGCCACGGGGCGAAGCGCCATAGCTGATCAGCGGCTGCAACTTGTCAAGGCCATACTGGCCAGGGTAGCGGGTGGCGAAAATGATATCGGTGATATAGTTTTCAATCTTTTCGTCCATGTACACCTCTTTCACCAACTCTCTTGCCTTCAGAATATCGGCTGGCTTGAGGATGGCTCGCTGTTCTCCACTCTCCGCTTTGCGCTCTCCGTTCACCTGCTGGTGCAGTATCATACGTTCTTCGTCGCGTTTGGGGTAGGAGATGACCACCTTCAGCATGAAGCGGTCGACCTGAGCCTCGGGCAGGGGATAGGTACCTTCCTGCTCAATGGGGTTCTGTGTGGCCATCACGAGGAACGGTTCCTCCAGTTTGTAAGTTTGTTCGCCGATGGTCACCTGACGCTCTTGCATGGCTTCGAGCAGGGCGCTTTGTACCTTGGCTGGTGCACGGTTGATTTCGTCGGCAAGGATGAAGTTGCTGAAGATGGGGCCTTTCTTCACCTGGAAGGTCTCGCTCTTCTGGCTGTAAATCATGGTGCCCAGCAGGTCGGCCGGCAACAGGTCGGGGGTGAACTGTATGCGGCTGAACTTGGCATCGATGGCTTTTGCAAGGGTGGTGATGGTCAGTGTTTTGGCCAGTCCTGGCACGCCTTCGAGCAGCACGTGGCCATTGCTGAGTAGGCCTATCATCAGGCCTTCCACCATGTGCTTCTGTCCGACGATGGCTTTGCCAAGCTCCATCGTCAGCACGTCGACAAACGCGCTCTCGCGTCCGATGCGTTCGTTAAGTTCTTGAATGTTTACCGGTTCCATAATAAGTTTATCGTTCGTTATTGTTTTATTTTTTCTCTCTTAACTACAAAAAAACAACTTTATTGTCTCTTGATTTTAATTTTAAGGAACTTTAAAATATAACATAATAAAAGCAAAAAGGATTCCTTCTACGGGAATCCTTATTATTGTGTCGGTTGCAATCTATCGTGATGCCTTATTTTATTTCGATGCCGCCGAATGAGCAATGGCCTTTGACATAAATGACTTTTGCGTCATCGGGATGGTTCAGGTGTGCGTTGTGTTCCACACCGGCAAACGAAGTCTCTATGGCCTGTTTTACAAGCACATCGTTGCCAACGCGAATCTCAATGCCGCCAAAGCTGCAATCAATGTCGATGATGGCACTGTCGAGAATGTCGGCATTGCGCAAATCAATGCCCACATAGCCAAAGCTGCATTGTACTTTCGCCCCTTCGAAGCGCTGGCCGGCGAACTCGTAGCTCTGTTTGCCGAACGAGGAGTTGATATGGCGAATTTTTCGGCCGTCCTCGTCAACCTGCTTCAGTTCGTCGACATTCTTCTTGTTGGCCGATGCGCATCCCATGCTGCTTTCGCGGCTGAAAATAAGCATGATACCCCAGATGATGAACACGATGCAAATCATGTATCGCCACCATTCTTCCCACGGAATGACTCCCCTTGTGGCCAACAGCAGCAGCACTCCTGCGCCGACGCCTATCAGTGAGAGGGTTTTGTTGTTGGTGTTGAAGAAACTGATCAGGCACGGGATAATGATGAAGGCCGTCCACCATCCTTCGAAGTTGAAGTCGATCACATGGGTGACTTCCAGCATCAATCCGATGCCCAATAGCAGCAATATCACGCCGCCAATGATTTTCCCATTGCTTTTCATGGTTATAATTGTTTGTCTTTTCTTACATTCCGGTATTCTGCTCTTTTTGTTCGTTGAACAAGAAGCCGCGGCGCAAGTATTTTACCTCCGATTTGGTCAGGAAACTTTCTGTGGTGTACCCTTGATGGGTGAAACGGATGCAGAGCCGCTTGAAGATGAACCGACGTTCTACCGAACAGACAGCCATGCCCTTGTGCTTCAGTGGCCGGCCGACAGCCATCATGGCGGGGAATTCGCGTGTGTCGGTGCCCAACGAGAAGCAGTTCAGGAGAGAGTCGAGGGTGGCCACAACCTCGGTGGAATTAGAGCCCAGATAGATGCATGTTTCGGTGACTCCTTCGAAGACAAAGGGGAAGCCAAGATTGTTGTTCACTTCGCCCAGGCCAAGCCAGTAGCCGAACGGGATGTCTTTGGATGTGTAGGAGAAAATGGAGAATTCTTTTCCGTTGTCGTCACCCTCAATTTTAGTCACTTCGTTGCGGATTCCGGAGGTTTTGGTTTGCGCCATAACACCGAATGTGGCCAGCACAAATGCAATGCAAATAAAGATACGTTTCATTATTTTGATGTGTTTTTATAGTTACTGATGTCTATATTTTCGGGGTGCAAAAGTACACATTCTATGCGGAACGGCAAAAAAAAATTTTCTGTGGCATGATCAGACGGTCAGTCCGCCATAGCTTTCGGCAGCTGTTTTCAATGCTTCGTCGCTGGTGTAAGGCTGGTAGTAGGTGCATCGGGTGACGATGGTCTGCGCCGAGCAGCGGTCGCCGTCGACACGCACCAGTGCCCAGCCTTTCATCTCGTCGGCAAACTCGTCGCCAGTCAAGGCCAGACATCCGTCCACCGGCACAAACTCCGCCATCGGCACCGTCCGTACGTTGAACCGCACCCGTGGTGTACGGCCTTCGGTGTGCTGTTCAGCGGTATATAACCGCAGCTCTTCTCCTCGGTGCAGGCTGCTGGTTTTCAGGTTTGTAATCAATGCTTCTGCGCCGTCGACAACGCCTAACCGTTGCATCACCGTCGGCAGCGTTCCGTCGCTCACCGGCAGGTCGGGCATCAGCAACGACAGGTTGTGCTCTTTTTGCGACACATACACCGCTGGCAGCCGGTTGGCCAGCGATGCGAAACCTTGATAAGCAATGCGGTGCCCGGTGAACATCGGGCGACAGAGGCTCAGCGTTTGCCACAAGGCTATGGTGTGCCTCATACGCATCCGTTGAACGAATTGCGGCAGCGTGCAGCTGCGCTTCTCGTGCGAGTGGGCAGAGCGTGCAATTACCTGTCCTTGACGCATGTAGAATGTTACTCCCGATTGGCGGAAGCTTCCAGTCATCATAAGACCTTTGCCTGTGTTTTGTTTCTTCATTTTTTTTATCTCCTTTTTTGTTGGTTAATGTTTTCTTTTGTTGATGTACGGCCTTTGTTCAGTCGTTGTTCAGCCGTTCACAGAACAAAGACTGAACGGCGACTGGACAACGGCAGAACAAGGGGCTTGCCAGTGAATTCACGATGTAAATATAAGCCCCTTTTGACCCGATACCGAAAAGGTGCATGATTTGTCGTGCTGTGTCGTCATGTGTCGCAAACGGAGGGCTGAAAAATGAGTTTTTTTGAAAAAAAATCAATTAATAGTGTATATATAAGAAAAAATGTGTATCTTTGTACGATTAAGAATTAATACTGAATTGAAATAATTAATTAATTAGTAATATCTTATGAAAAGTAACAAAGTACTTCTCGGCTTGTTTGTCGGCTTTTTGGCATTGACGACAGGAAACATCAGCGCCCAAAATGGCAACCGCTTCTATGAGGTGGGACCCTCGAATGTGGGTGGTGCAGTTTCGAGTCTTGTTGTCGACAAACAGGACACAAGCCACATCACAGTCTACGCTGGTGCCGTGTCTGGCGGTCTTTTTGTGAGATCGGACAACACGCAGTTCCTGAATCAACTCTACACGCGTCAGGGTTTGGACACCAACCTCGCGTCGAACACTGACAGTTGGCACCGTGTGCCTTACGTGGATAACGGCAAGGTGGATGTGCTGCCGATCAACTGCATGGTGCAGGGTCCGGACAACTACATTTACATCGGAACGGGCGACAACACCTATCCCGTCGGAACGATGTATGGCCCGATGTCGGTGCTGGGTAAAGGTATCTACCGTTACAACACTGTCGACGGCAGCTTCACGCTGGTGCCCAACACCAAGCCCACAAGCACCGACGACGATTTCGCCGCTGTGAAGGCAATCGATTACATTTATCGCGACAATACGCTTTATCTCTATGCCGTCACCAATACCGGTATCTACCGCTGGAAAGTGGCTGGCAACAACGAGTCCGCTTGGAACACCAAGACCAAGGTCTTCAGCGGCGAGGTGAAGCATTTTGTTATCAACCGTCAGCTTAAGACCGCCTATTTCTCGACTGTCAACCAGCTGTTCAAGATTGGCGATGTCACTGTCGACAATGTCAATTGTGTGAACATCTCCGAGTCGAACTCCGCTTTCGGCGGTAAGATCAAGGGCATCCATCTGGCTACCACCACTCAGGACGGTGTCGCTTACCTGTATGCTATGGTTGTCGATTCGACCGGCAGCCTCGATGGTCTCTATCTCACCACCAACGGCCAGACTTGGAATCCTCTGACCACTACCACCGTGCAGCCCTTCGGCTACGGCGGACACAATGGCAGCTCGTTTGGCGACAAGTGCGGTTTCATTTGCATCGATCCGGGCAACCCCAAACGCGTCTATATCGGTGGCGACTGCATCTATGGCGGCGAAGGCTTCCTGGATAACGGCTACTACCAGTGGTCGCAGAAGTCGCTCAGCGAGGTGATGCTGAACGGTGGCAACTATATGGCACATGTCTACAACAGCGTCAGTTTTGTCCACTCGGGCATCCATCAGATTGTCCCCGTCTATCGTGTCGTTGAGGGTGAGGGTCAGTTGACCTACTTCATCGCCACCGACGGCGGTGTCTATATGACGACCAACGAGTTCGGCACGTTCGAGAACCTTGCTTCGGGCCTCAACAATGTCGAGATCAACCACCTGGCGGTATGCCCCGACGGTTCGATTTTGAGCGGTGCCCGCTTCAATGCAGTTCCGATGATCGAGAGCCGTTGCACCCATAATGGTGGTAACGCTACGATTTCGTGGTACGACGATGGTTCGCTTGGCAACTTCAACCATGATGCCAATATCCTCTGGCATTATACCGGTGGCAAGGTTGCTGCTTCGCGTTTCCAGCAGATTAGCCCGCTTAGCCGTCGCAACATCTTTGTCTCCTCGGGCAATGGCAGTATGGGCCGTGCCTATGGTGACTACCTTGACTATACGAATACCCAGACTTGGACTTCGGGTACCGACTTTACGAGCGACGCTTTTGCCGATGGTCCTGAAGTTGGTGAACTCTATCTGTGGGAGACCGACAACAACACTATCTTCACCGACAGCGTGACCTTCGTTCTTGATACGCTCGGCAGTGTGATTCGTGGTGGCGACACCGTGGCCATTACCGGTTCGAACTTCCAGATCCGCACCGGTGACAAGATGATTCTCCAAAGCCGTGGAAACTCGGAGTATCCTTTCGAGTACACTTTCAAGAAGAATCAGAAAGCAAGTGAGAAGGTGCGTGTTCAGAATCCCATTCAGGCCCGCATGTTCGCTATCGCCCAGCGTAATGCCAGCAACAGCAACAATTATTCTGTATTTATGTCGTGGCGTGCATCCGATTATAGCAAGGTTTGGAATGTGGACGAAGAGGCTTCTGCCAGCTCTGACATGACCATTTACGATCGTTTGATCTTGTGGGCTCCGGTGCTCAACATCAACCATGCGTCGAGCCTGTCGCTGAATATGTATCCCCGTACGATGACGATGAGCACCGATGGCCGTTACCTGTTCGTTGCCGCCCAGAATATGGAGACAAATCAGTCGATGGTTATCCGTATCAGCGGTTTTGAGAATGTCAATTATTCGGCCAATGCCAACACCGTTAAGTCGATGTTGACCGACCCGCGTCTGTCGACAGTCTCGGTGCTGCAGCTTGATACGCTTATGGTCAGCGATAACAACAGCATGTTCCCTCGTGCTATTAGCTCGATGACCTACGACAACCGTAATAACGGTCGCGTGGTGCTCACCTTCGAAGGCTACAGCACTGCTTACGCCAATGTGGCTATCATCAATAATGCTACTTCCAGCAACTACTCGATCGAAGCTGCCCCCATCACAGGTAAGGCTGCTGTCCCTGCCTATACTGCTTTGGTTGAAAAGACCACTGGTAAGATTTATGTTGGAACCTCGGACGGCGTATTTGTGCGCAACAACAACACCTGGACTCCCTATGCTGAACTGCAGGGTGTTCCTGTGACCACGATTGCACAGCAGATTAATGAGCTGCCGGTTCGTCGCTGCATTGGTCACAATGGTATCAACGAACTCCGTTATGTCTTTGCTAAGACCAAATGGCCGAATGCCATGTACTTCGGCACCTATGGCCGTGGTATCTTCATGGATATGCAGTATGTGACCGACACTGTCAACGAGATTAGCGACCCCGAAGATTACACTCCCGTTGGAATCCCCACTGTGGTCAGCAGCGACCTGAACAATGTCAAGGTGTATCCTAACCCCGTGTCGAACGAGGCTCACCTCGAACTTGCCACTGCCGTGGCTGGCAAGGGTGTTGTCCGTGTGTACGACCTCAATGGCCGTTGTGTGATGAACAATGAGCTCGGCCATGTGAGCGAAGGATCGCACGAGTACAGCATCGATTGCTCGTATCTGCCCAAGGGTATGTATCTGGTGAATATCACCGTGGGCAACCAGACTGCTGCTACCAAGATGATGGTCCGCTAAGCGGTCGATAACAACAAAAGAGGTACTTGCCCACGCCGATGGCTAAGCAGTACCTCTTTTTTATTATTATGAATACATTATATAATTATTGTTTATTTGATGAATAAAAACCTTGTAGAAGAACTAAAATGGCGCGGCATGATTCATGATATCATGCCTGGCACCGAAGAGCAGCTCTCAAAAGAGGTCACTACTGCATACGTTGGTATTGATCCCACAGCCGATTCGTTGCATATTGGACATTTGGTATCCATCATGTTGCTCAAGCACCTGCAAATGGCTGGCCATAAGCCCCTCGCTGTTGTCGGTGGTGCCACCGGTATGATTGGCGATCCTTCGTTCAAGGCTGCCGAACGCAAATTGCTCACCCCAGAGGAAATTCAACACAATGTTGCCTGTATTCGTAAACAGTTGGAGCGTTTCCTCGATTTCTCCAATCCTGTTAATGGTGCCGAAATACTCAACAACTATGACTGGATGAAAGATTACCTTTTCCTTGACTTCATCCGTGATGTGGGCAAACATATCACTGTAAACTATATGATGACCAAGGACAGCGTGAAGAAACGCATGGAGACGGGTATTTCGTTCACCGAGTTCAGCTACCAGCTGCTTCAGGGATACGATTTCCTTACGCTTTATCGTACCAAGGGCTGCAAACTGCAAATGGGAGGTAGCGACCAGTGGGGCAATATCACCACCGGTACAGAGCTTATCCGTCGTATGGAGGGGGGCGAGGCATTTGCCCTGACATGCCCGCTTATCACCAAGGCCGACGGTACGAAGTTTGGCAAGACCGAAGGTGGCAATGTCTGGCTCGATCCCGTAAAGACCAGTCCATATAAGTTTTACCAGTTTTGGCTAAATTGCTCGGATGTCGATACGGCCCGTTATATCCGAATCTTCAGTCTTTTCAGCCGCGATGAAATCGATTCGTTGGAGAAACAGCATGCTGAAGCTCCTGAGCAACGTATTCTTCAGAAGGCTTTGGCCAAGGACATCACTGTCCGTGTACATGGTGAAGAGGCGTACAATGCCGCTATTGCAGCATCAGAGCTTCTTTTCGGCAAAGCTACTACAGAGCAACTGAATGCACTCGACCGCGACACTTTGCTCAGTGTTTTTGAAGGTGTGCCGCAGTACACAGTTGGCCGTTCGACCATCGAGACTGGAGTCTCGCTTGTCGACCTTGCTGCCGAGGT
This sequence comes from Bacteroidales bacterium, assembly GCA_017448185.1. Taxonomy (GTDB): domain Bacteria; phylum Bacteroidota; class Bacteroidia; order Bacteroidales; family P3; genus Colimorpha. Next base: position 11,190 of record JAFSLX010000048.1, on the reverse strand, counting down.
GGGAATGTTTGCTTCGAAGGGTGAGATTCGTCGTGAATTGAAGCAAAACTCTATTTCTGTCAACAAACAGAAAGTTGCAGAGGGCTGTACTCTCACTGCAAACGATATCCTTAGCTGTGGATGTATTCTCGTGCAGAAAGGCAAGAAAAACTACTATGTATTGATTTGTGAATAGTATTTATTAATGCTTTAATATAAAAGATGGTACCCCGAATGGAGTACCATCTTTCTTTTTTTGTTGTCGAGCGCAGACTAACCCAATGCTTCGATTTGTGCTTTCAAGGCTGCAATTTTTGTTTCGGCATCTCGTTGTTTATTGCGCTCTTTCTCAATAACGGCAGCAGGAGCACCGTTGACGAATTTCTCATTGGAGAGTTTCTTAAGCACACTGTTGAGGAAACCTTCTGCGTACTTCAACTCTTCCTGCAGCTTCCTCAATTCAGCCTCTTTGTCGACGTTCTGACTCATTGGAACGAAACATTCCGTGGTGCCAATCATGAAACTAAGAGCACCGGAGGGTTTCTCGTTGACTGCCATTATATCGTTCACATTGGCCAGTTTCTTAATGATACCCGCAAATCTGTCGATGACGAAACGGTCGTCCTTGGCGATGTAACTGACCTCTAAGGCCTCTTTGGGTGAGAGGTTGCGGGTGTTGCGGATGTTGCGCACACCGGCAATAACCTCGCGGGCTGTGTCAAATTCATCAAGTAACCTCTGGTCGAAGAATACGCTGGTGGGCATATGCTGGTTCATGATGCTGTAGTTGGCATTGATAAAGGCGGCTTTTTCGTCGTCTTGGCCAATGGTTTGCAGGGTGTGCCATATTTCTTCGGTGACGAAGGGCATAAAGGGGTGCAGGATAAGCATCAGGCGGCTAAAGATGGAAACGGTGGCATCATAGGTCTCACGGTCGATAGGGGTGCCATAAGCTGGTTTGACCATTTCGAGGTACCACGAGCAGAAATCATCCCAGGCAAGTTTGTAACTGGTCATGAGTGCCTCGCTGAGGCGGTACTGGTCGAAGTCTTTCTCGATTGCCTCAAGCACTTGTGCCATACGTTGCTCCATCCATTGGATGGCGACAGCATTGTCTTGGCTTTGTTGAGCGTCACCAATCTGCCATCCCGTTACAAGTCTGAGTGCGTTCCAAAGTTTGTTGCTGAAGTTGCGTCCTTGTTCGCAAATGGCTTCGTCGAAAGGCAGGTCGTTGCCGGCAGGGGCGGTGAGTAGCATGCCCATACGGACACCGTCGGCACCATATTTCTCAATGAGTTCGATGGGGTCGGGGCTATTGCCGAGACTCTTGCTCATCTTACGGCCAAGCTTGTCGCGCACGATGCCAGTGAAGTATACGTTTTTGAAGGGTACGTCGTTGCGATATTCTTCGCCAGCCATAATCATGCGGGCCACCCAGAAAAAGATGATATCGGGGGCGGTGATGAGGTCAGCGGTGGGGTAGTAGTAGTTGATTTCGGGATTGTCGGGATTGCGGATGCCGTCGAAGAGGGAAATTGGCCAGAGCCAGCTGCTAAACCATGTGTCGAGCACATCTTCGTCTTGACGGAGCGCTCCGGTGTAATTATATTTCTCTGCAGCAATTTTCTTGGCTTCTTCTTCATTTAGGGCAACGATTGTCTCTACTTTTCCGTTCAAGTCAAAGTACCAGGCAGGAATACGGTGGCCCCACCAGAGTTGGCGACTGATACACCAATCTTTGATGTTTTCCAGCCAGTGGCGGTAGGTGTTTTTAAATTTGGCGGGGTGGAACCTGATGGTGTCGTTTTCCACCACTTCGAGTGCTCGTTTGGCCATGTTGTCCATCTTGAGGAACCATTGGGCACTGAGTTTGGGCTCGATGACAGCATCTGTACGCTCACTATGGCCAACCTTATTGGTGTAATCTTCGGTCTTTTCGACGAGACCAGCCTCTTCGAGGTCTTTCATGATGGCTTTACGACATGCAAAGCGATCCATGTCGGCATATTTGCCGCCATGTTCGTTCAGGGTGCCGTTGTCGTTGAAGATATCAATTGACTCGAGGCCGTATTTCATGCCGAGGTTATAGTCGTTGATATCATGAGCGGGAGTGATTTTCAATGCACCGGTACCGAACTCACGATCGACATACTCATCCATGATGATAGGCACCACGCGGCCAACACCAGGAACGATGACACGCTTGCCTTTGAGCCACTGGTATCGCTCGTCTTCGGGGTGTACGCAGACGGCGGTATCGCCCATGATGGTTTCCGGACGGGTGGTGGCTACGACAATGTATTTGTCCTCACCTTCGACATAGTATTTTAAATAGAACAGTTTGCCATGAGATTCTTTGTAGATGACCTCCTCGTCGCTGACGGCGGTGAGAGCCTGCGGATCCCAGTTGACCATGCGTACACCGCGGTAGATGAGGCCTTTGTTGTATAGGTCAACAAACACACGGATAACACTCTCGTATCGTACATCGTCCATGGTGAAGGAGGTGCGGTCCCAATCGCAGCTTGCACCTAATTTGCGTAGCTGTTTGAGGATGATACCACCGTACTTCTCTTTCCATTCCCATGCATACTTCAGATATTCATCGCGTGTAAGGTCGCGTTTGTTGATACCTTTTTCAGCCAGCATTTTCACCACTTTAGCCTCGGTGGAGATGGAGGCGTGGTCGGTGCCGGGTACCCAGCAAGCATTCTTGCCCTGCATGCGAGCACGACGTACCAATACATCCTGAATGGTGTTGTTCAGCATGTGACCCATGTGCAACACTCCGGTTACGTTGGGTGGTGGAATTACAATTGTGTATGGAACACGGTTGTCGGGTTCCGAGTGGAAAAGTTTTTTGTCAATCCAGAATTGATACCATTTTTCCTCGATCAAGCGAGGATCGTATTTAGATGCTATCTCCATGAATGTTATAAGAGCTTACTATTATTTGATGCTTTTATTCTTTCTTCCAGACGCTTGGTGCTAGTAGGGATGGAAATGCCAACTCCGAAGTTAAGACCGTTGAGTTGTTTGAACTTGGGGACAATTTCATATCCTATGGAGAAATGAACCATATAGACGTTCACTACTAATGTCGGAGCCATAGTGAAGTAAGTATTGTTTTCTTTAGTCCAAGTTGCAGTTGCGGCATCATAGATGTTATCCTTGGCTTTGTCAAATCCCATCACTAACATTGGGCGGAAAGTGATGGCGCCCCATCCAGTAACATCTTCGTCAAAACTGTAGCCAATCCAACCGAAACGCATAGACCAAGTCGGTTCACGTTTTTCGGTGGAAGAAATGGTGTATTTTTTACCTTCTTCGGCAAAACCTACCGACATGAACGAACCGCCAGCCAGAGAGAATCCATAAATATAACCAGGCTGATAAGAGTAACCAATCGTCTTGGTCCAATGGTGTTTAATGGAAAAGACATTGGAATCGTTTTTCTGTGCAAATACTGGAACGGTTACGGCAACCAAAATGGCAAGAATAAAGTTTTTTTTCATTTTTTAATTATTATTATTTCCTAAAAAAATTGTTTGCAAAAGTACGAAATATTTTTGAAATGGCAAAATAAAAATATAGTTGCGAGTTAGATACGGCGGAAAGGATGTTTGCGCCAATAAAGGATGATCAGGAATCCGATAAGCATTCCGCCAAGGTGAGCAAAGTGTGCGATACCATCATAGCTACGGAATACACCTTCGAATAATTCAATGACTATCATTCCGATAATAAACCACTTGGTTTTTATTGGTACAAGAAAATAAAGGTAAATGCGTTCGTTTGGGAACATCATGCCGAAAGCCATCAGTATGCCATAGACGGCTGCAGAAGCTCCAACGGTCAGGTGTACACCTGGCATCAGCAGGTGTAGCAGGCCAGCACCAATGCCGCATGCCAGATAGTAAAAAAGAAATCGTTTTGTACCCCAATAGTTTTCGAGCACAGTGCCAAACATCCACAACGAAAACATATTGAAGAATATATGATCGAGGCTGGCGTGCATAAACATATATGTAAACGGTTGCCAAATGTGGAAATTGCCGGTGTTCAGACTCCATAGACCACCCCAATAGTTGAGGTCGAACAATCCTTGTCTGCCAAGAATATAGTAGGTTGCATAGCATAGGACGTTGATGATGAGAAGGTGCTTCACTGCAGGAGGAAGCATACTGAATCCTCTGGGTTGATATTGAGCCATTTTGTGTTTACTTAAGAAGTTCTTCTGGTTTGACTATTGTGATTATTCGTTTGCCGTTTGGGGCGGTGTCAGCCATCGGACAGGCAAATAGATCGGCTACCATTTGCTGCATCTCTTCGGCACCAAGGGTTGTACCTGCTTTGACGGCCATCTGGCGTGCTATCGAGAGGCACAGGCTTTGGTTTCGGTTGCTGAATTTCTGCAAGGATGAACTCTTGTAGTCGGTCAGCATTTGGTCGAAAAAGCCTTGTAAATCATTTTCGCTGAATTCGGTTGGAGTGGCTGTGACTACAAAACTGTGCTGCCCGAGTGATTCAATTCCGAATCCAAAGTTTTTTAAATCGGGAATCAATTCCATGAACATATCGGCATCGGCAGGCGAGAAGCTGCAGTTGACAGGGAAAAGCAGTGTTTGTGAACTGTCTGAAGTATGCCGTTTGCAGAGTCGGTCGAAGAGGATGCGTTCATGTGCACGTTGCTGGTCGATGATGGCAAGACCTGAGGGTAGGGGCGTGACAATGTACCGTCCTTGCACTTGCATGCATACGGAGTTTGTTTCGTTTGGTGGGTCAACTGCCTTTTCTGTTTTTGGAATTGGCAGTGTTTCTATGTCGTTTGACTGTCTGTAGTCTGGAAGATCAATCTGTTGAACGGTGGTTTTTGTAGAAGGTTGGGTGGTGGCGTGGAATGGGTTGTAGTTAGGATTATAGCTGATTCGAGGTTGTGTTGGCACATAGCCACGCGGTGCAGGAGCTATGTTGAACTCTTCCGGAGTGTTGAACGAAAGTTCTGTGGCTAAAGTGAACTGGCCGAGGGCTTTCTTCACTGCAGAGCGCAGGATGGCGAACAAAGCATGTTCGTCGATGAATTTCACCTCGGTTTTAGTAGGGTGGATATTGATGTCGATCCTTGATGGGTCAACTTGCAAGCCGATAAAATATGAGGGGTATGTCCGCTCTGGAATCATGTCGGTATATGCCTTTTCGACTGCGGCACTCAATGCTGGATGCTTGATGAATCGTCCATTGACAAAAAGATACTGTTCTCCTCTTGTTTTGCGTGAAAACTCAGGTTTTCCAACAAATCCTTTGATGCGTACAATATCAGTGGCCTCTTCTACCGAGTAGAATCTTTCTTTATAGTGATTGCCATAGAGTTGGGCAATGCGCTGCAGCATACTTCCCGCCTTTAGGTCGTATAGCGTTTTGCCATTGCTTTGCAAGGTGAAACCGATGTCGTAATGAACCAGTGTTATGCGACGGAAAACCTCTTCGATATGGCTCATCTCTACGCTGTCTTTTTTCAGGAAGTTACGTCTTGCAGGTACATTGAAAAAGAGGTTTTTGACGGCAAGTGAAGTGCCTGGAGAGCATGCTGTCGGTTGCTGGCTGGTGATGTGCGACCCTTCGATAAGTATCGTGGTGCCGAGTTCGCTGTCGTGCAGACGGGTGCGGAGCTCCACCTGGGCAATGGCTGCAATCGAAGCCAAGGCCTCGCCGCGAAACCCCATGGTATGAATGGCAAAAAGATCGTCCGATTTGTGTATTTTCGAGGTGGCATGCCTTTCGAAGCACAGGCGTGCGTCGCTGTCGCTCATGCCGCTACCGTTATCGATTACCTGTATCAGCGTTCGTCCGGCATCTTTGACCACAAGGTCAATTTGCGATGCTCCGGCATCCATCGAGTTCTCCAAAAGCTCTTTGACGGCACTTGCCGGTCGGTCGACCACCTCGCCTGCTGCAATTTGGTTGGCGACGCTGTCGGGTAATATATTAATAATGTCGGACATGAATTTTGTGCGGCGTTATTTCTTTTTCGACGCTTGGCGTTTTTCGTAATCTTGCAGGAAGGGAATGATCGATTTCACAGGCAGCAGCTTGTTCATTATAATCTCGCGTTTCTCGTTGAGGATGATCATGGTCGGTGCACCATGGACATTATAGGCCTCCTGGTAGTCAATGTTTACGTTGGTGCCGCCTACATTGACAAACGGGAACTTGTGGTCGCGCACGTATTTTTTCCATTTCGGCACGTCGCTCTCGAAACCGACGGCATACACCTCGAACCAGCGGTTGGGGGCGGTCTTCAGCGAGTCGTAGAGCACCTTCAGCTGTTCCGATTGCTCTTGGCAGTGGTGGCAGTCGGGGTCCCAGAACCAGAGTATGACGTATTTCTCGGGGAAACGGTGACTCGAAATCCAGTCTTTGGGGTCGTCGCTTTGGTTGGTATCGGCCATCCAGAGTTCCTGACCGGGGGCACCGATAAGCGACTGTTTGATTCTGTTGTAGTTGTATCGGGTATTGTGAATTGTTCCTTCAGTTGCCCACGGGCAGCGGCCTTTCAGGTAGTATTCGCTGGCAATGTGGCACCAAACGGCATCCCAGCCGATGTTTTTGGTGGCGCGGAAGTATTTTGGGGTGATGAATTCAAGCACGTATTTCATCATCGTAGTGTCGCCGTTCATGCGGTCCATCAGGCGGTCAAGGTCTTTGCAGATGGTATCGCTTTCGGCATTGTAAAGCACGCCGAAGAAAAAGTAGTTCATCTTGTTGAACATGTTGGGGGTGTAGATGAGCGAATGGTCTTTGAAGTTTACACCGTCCCAATAGTGCATGCGGAAGTAGGTGTTCTTGTCTTTGATGCTGTCGGGCACCCTGGGGTTGACAAACATGTTTACCAAGTCGAAGAACAAAATGGGCTTCTTGGGGTGAAGAGCCTCTTCCTCAAAGGCTTCCATGCGTTTGTTCAGCGCTTCTTCTTCCTTCTCGGCAGCAGCTTTGGTCTCAGGGTTTTTCAGGCGTTCGCGGATGCCTTTCATCTCGGTGTTGGCATCCTGAATGGTGGCTATGTAGTTGAACATCTGCTCGTTGGCAGGGCAACCTTTCACTTTGACACTTTTCGGGCTCAGGCGGCTGTCACCGCTGATGGTGAATTTCTGGCTGCCGTCGACTGCAAAGTCGTTGATGGATTTCTGCTTGTCTTGACCCACAAGAGCATAAATGCCACGTTCCCATTTCTTGTTGCCTTTGAACAGGAAGCTTCCGTCTTTTCCGCGTTTGGCTGAGTCGATAATTTGTAGTTCGTCGCGAAAATGGCGTGCAATATACATTACAGAGTCTTTCGAGTCGGTCAGTTTGAAGGTGAAGCTATACTGCTGAGCGTCAACGCTCCATGCAGCGCACATGAGCAGGGCTATCAGGATACGGTGTTTCATTGTCTTTTTTTTTTATTTATTCAAACTTATAAAACGGCGGGCGCATGTATTTATTGTATATTTTGTAATAAAAAAAGTTAAGTTCGAATATGAAAAGCAATACATCGGCAGTGCTTTGTTTTTTCGTTGTTCAGTCGTTGTCCGGCCGTTGTTCAGTGTTTGACTGAACAACGGCCGGACAACGGCTGAACAACAGCAGAAGAAAAAAGGCCGGAATATTGTCAAATATTCCGGCCTTTTCCCGAGTGTTGGCTGATTATTTGAATAGTGTCTCGATTTTTTCTTTGTAGAAAGCTTCCACGTTTCGGCGGATAAGCTTCTGTGTCGGGGTGAGGAATTTGTTGGTCTCGCTCCAGGTTTCAGATACTAGCGCAAAGCGTTTGACTTGCTCGGTTACACCCAGTTCAGCGTTGTACTTGTCCACCACCTTCTGGTAACGTGCAACCACGGTCTTGTCGGCAATCATCTCTTCTTTTGTTGAGGCGGAAACACCGTGACGGCCGCACCAGTCTTTCAGCATGTCGAAGTCGGGTGCGATAATGGCTGCGGCGAATTTCTGTTCTGCACCAACCACCATCATGTCCATGATGAACGGCGACTGTTTCATCTTTTCTTCGATCACCTCGGGATTAATGTATTTGCCCATCGAGGTCTTGAACATACTTTTTGTGCGGCCTGTAATGAACAGGTAGCCGTCGGGGTCAAAGTATCCGGTGTCGCCGGTGTGGAACCATCCGTCTTTGTCGATGGCCTGGGCTGTCAGCTCGGGCTGGTTGTAGTAACCCTTCATGACATTGCCTCCACGACATTGAATTTCATTGGTTTCTCTGTCGATACGGACTTCGATTTCGCGCATGGCAAAACCTACCGAACCTATTTTGCGGCCTTTCTTGTTGCTGTTGGTCACGGCAATCAGAGGGGAGCATTCGGTGAGTCCGTAACCCTCGTAAAGGTCGAGGCCAACACACGAGAAGAAGCGCGTGAGGCGAGGTTGGATGGTGGCACCGCCACTGACGAGCATGTACAGCTCGCCGCCCATGCTTTCGCGTATTTCCTTGTAAACCAACTTGTCGGCAATAGATTTCTGGATTTTGTACCAGCAGCTGAGCTTGCTTTCGTCGAGGTCGTAGTGGAAGGCGAGGTCGATGGCCCAGTCGAAGATTTTCTTACCGATGCCGCTCATTTTCTCGCCTTTGCGATAGATTTTGTCATATACTTTCTCGATGAATCGCGGCACGCAGGCCATCATATTGGGGCTGATTTCCTTGCAGTTGTCTCCCACTTTGGCGATACTTTCAGCATAGGCAATGGTGAAACAAAGCCACTGGTAGAGGTACCCCATCATGCGTTCGTAAATATGGCACATAGGCAGCCAGCTGAGTGCTTTGGTCCAAGTTTTTCCGGGGCTTTCCTTGATTTCCTGCACATTCATTATCAGTCCTCTATGGGTAAGCATGGCTCCCTTGGGAACGCCTGTAGTGCCCGAGGTGTAAATCATGGTGCAGATGTCGTCGATGGTCAAGGAGTCTTTCAGTGCTTTCAGTTGCTGTTCGGCATCTGCATGCTCGGCTTTGTAGCGACGACCAATTTCATAGATGTCGTCTATTGATTTTACGCCCTCCATCGGCACGATTGTGCATAGGTTCTCCAGGTGAGGCAATTTCTCGCGAATATTGCTGATTTTCTTGTATAATGCAGGTGTTTCGACCACCAGCAGGCGCACCTGTGCATCGTTGAGGATGTACAGATAGTCCTCCTCGCTTATGGTTGGGTAGATGGGCAGCAACACTGCACCTGTCTGCTGGACACCAAAATCGACATAATTCCATTCCGGGCGACCTGCCGAAATCAGGCCGATGTTTTCGCCTTTCTTGACACCCAGGTGCAATAGCGCATAGCTAATAAGGTCGACTTTTTCGATATATTCATCAATGTAATGCTCTTTCCAATCTCCGTTTTCTTTGAATTTGAAAACCGGACGTTCCGGGTGGAGTCCACGTCGCCACTCCAACAGGTCGAATAATCTTTTGGGTTCTTGCATAAAAATATTTTTTTAGTGGTGCAAAAGTAATTGTTTTTGGTTAAAATTAATTAAAAATATGGTAAAAGTGCAAAATTTTGGGTGAAATGTGCCTATTTTTGGCGAATAAAAGTGTGTGTTTATCTCGCAATTCTAATTTTGAGCCGTGAATTTAATTTGTCATTACTATGTATCTTCTTAAAATCATATTCGATTTGCGCTGTTTTTACATTGTGTTGAGTAGGTGATCGGTGCTTTTTTTTTGAGGGTAAAATGCTCCGTGTTTATTATACATTATTATCATAGCTTTATACAATAAGTTTTTTTTTTACGTAAATAAGGGTGAAATGAAACATATGGTGTCCATATTATTCCTGCTGCTGGCCAATGTTTTTATGTTGGTCCACGCGGTTGTACCGCACCATCACCACGATTCTTCACACCACCACGACGGTCCGGAGACTTGTATAATTAGTCAGTCGGTGGCATCTGCCGTGGTGCGACACTGCGACGATGTGCCGTTGCCAACATTGTTGGCGGTGTTTTTCGACAGTTGGGAAGAGCCCACACTTGAGGCTGAGCGTATTCCGTCGGCTTCCATCGTGAGCGAGGCTGTCTTCCGACCACATCGCGCCCATTCTCTTCGTGCTCCACCATTGTGCTGATTTTCTTTACCCTACTTGTCTATTAACGGCGTTTCGGCTTTTGGGCTGACAATGCCATTGTATTCATTTTAAGATAGAAAAACAGCAATGAGAACGAAACTATTCGTCCTGTTGTCTGTCGGCGTATTGATGCTGACAGCAAGTTGCAGTCGGACGGTGAAGGACGACGCCCAATCACACGACGAAAGTCTGCAGCTGACTGCATATAATGAATTGTTTGAAGTTTACGCCGAGGTGACCCCACCGGTGGCTGGCGACAGCTGCGAGGTGGTGGGTGAGCTGAAGGCGGCGCGCGAGAAGCTGGACGGCCACTACCGCGCTTTCATCACCTACCTCTGCTGAAGGCTGCGAACACCTTTGAATTAAAATCAATTATAGTGAGCAACGCGGTGCAGGAGCTGCAGCCCGAGGAGAGCCTGTCGAAGGCGGCACAGTACTACAACGCCGACCTGGCGAAAATCGACCTGCGATACCAGCAGAGCCGCAAGTGCTGAAGGCTGCGAACACCGCTGAATATAAATTAAATGAAGTGAGCAAGGGCGGCAAGGAGGACGAGCCGCTGGCCGGGGAGGAGAACTGACCGGCAGCGTCTCTGTAACGATGCGAAGATATGAAACCCATCCCGAAAACGGCCTTGCAACGATGCGAGGCCGTTTTTCGGTTTCCGGAACGGCCTTTGCAATGATGCGGGACCGTTTTCCGGCTTCGGGCGGCACCCCGCATCAACGCAAAGCCTGTTTTCCGACCCCGGACGCCGTCTTGCAATGATGCGGGGCGGAATTCGGCGAAAAGGAAGCGGGCCCGAAAGCGGACCCGCTTGTTTTTTTGAACATTAATTACCTTTAATTGGCCATTAATTTCCCGTTAATTGACGTTTCATTCGTCGGAGCAGCCGCAGCCCTGCTTTTTCAGGGGCTGGGCGAAGAAGTCAGCAAAGAGCGTCCGCGCCAGCTGCCAACCGTCGGGGTTGATGCAGTAGCGCACCTTGGGGGTCTCGATGGTGCCTTGAATGAGTCCCGCGTTTTTCAGCTCGGCGAGGTGCTGCGACACGGTGGCTTTGGCGATGGGCAGCTCCTCGTGGATGTCGCCGAAGTAGCAT
>JAFSLX010000047.1 GCA_017448185.1 Bacteroidales bacterium | reverse complement strand
GTTGTTCAGTGATTGACTGAACAACGACTGAACAACGACTGAACAACAGACGGACATCGGCCCGTGAAAGCGTTGTTGAATTCATGTTCAAAATATTATAAAATTTATATTTCCATGTCATGATTTTTTTGTATTTTTGCACTTTAAACCGAAAAAAACAAGAATACTATATGAGCGAAAATCAGAATGTTGACTACAGTGCGAGTAACATTACCGTACTTGAAGGACTGGAGGCGGTGCGTGTGCGTCCGGCCATGTACATCGGCGACGTGAACGAGCGTGGTCTGCACCATCTGGTATACGAGGTGGTGGACAACTCGATCGACGAGGCGCTGGCAGGCTTCTGCACCAAGATTGACGTGCAAATCAACCCCGACAATAGCATCACCGTGGAAGACAACGGCCGCGGCATCCCCGTGGACATGCACGAGAAGGAGCACCGCTCGGCCCTCGAGGTCGTCATGACGGTGCTGCACGCCGGCGGCAAGTTCAACAAGAACAGCTACAAAGTCTCCGGCGGTCTGCACGGCGTGGGTGTGAGCTGCGTCAACGCATTGAGCGACCACATGATTGTCAACGTCTACCGCGACGGTAAAGTCTACCAGCAGGAATACTCGAAGGGCAAACCCCTCTACGCCGTGAAAGAAGTGGGCACCACCGACAAGCGCGGCACCAAAATCACCTTCCACCCCGACGGCACCATCTTCACCGTCACCGAGTACAAATACGACACCCTGCTCGACCGCATGCGCGAGCTGGCCTACCTGAACAAGGGTATCGAAATCAACATCACCGACCTCCGCGAGATGAACGAGGACGGCGTGACCCCTGTGCGTGCCGACCACTTCTTCAGCGAGAAAGGCCTGCGCGACTTCATCAGCTACCTCGACGAGAACCGCGAGAAACTGATGCCCGAGGCCATCTACATCGAGGGCGAGCGCAAAGGCATCCCCATCGAGATTGCCATGCAGTACAACACCGGCTACAGCGAGAACCTGCACAGCTATGTCAACAATATCAACACCCACGAGGGCGGCACCCACCTGGCCGGCTTCCGCAGCGGCTTGACCCGCACGCTGAAGTCCTATGCCGACCGCAGCGGCCTGCTGCAGAAAGCCAAGGTGGAGATTACCGGCGACGACTTCCGCGAAGGCTTGACCGCCATCATCAGCGTGAAAGTGGCCGAACCCCAGTTCGAAGGCCAGACCAAGACCAAGCTCGGCAATGCCGAGGTGCGCGGTGCCGTCGACGAGGCCGTCAGCGAGATGCTCGAGAACTACCTCGAAGAGCATCCCACCGAGGCCCACACCATCGTCGACAAGGTCATCCTCGCCGCCCGTGCCCGTCAGGCAGCCCGCAAAGCCCGCGAGATGGTGCAGCGCAGCACCGCCTTCAGCGGCGCAGGCATGCCCGGCAAACTGGCCGACTGCCAGAGCAACGACCCGGCCGAATGCGAGATATTCTTCGTCGAGGGCGACTCGGCAGGCGGAAGCGCCAAGCAGGGCCGCGACCGCCGCTTCCAGGCCATCCTGCCGCTGCGCGGTAAGATATTGAATGTGGAGAAAGTGATGCGCCATCGCGCCTTCGAGAGCGAGGCCATCCGCGACATATACACCGCCTTGGGTGTCACCGTGGGCACCCCCGATGACCCACAGGCCTTGAACCTCAGCAAGCTGCGCTATCACAAGGTTATCGTCATGACCGATGCCGATGTCGACGGAGCCCATATCGACACCCTCATGCTCACCTTCTTCTACCGCTACATGCCCGAGCTTATCGAAAACGGATACGTCTACCTCGCCACCCCCCCACTCTACCTCGTCAAGAAAGGCAACAAGCAGGTCTACTGCTGGACCGAAGAGGACCGCGAGCGTGCCCTGATGGAGTTTGGCGACAAAGGCATCCACGTGCAGCGCTACAAAGGTCTGGGCGAAATGAACAGCGACCAGCTGCGCGACACCACCATGGACCCCGAAGGACGTCAGCTGCGCCAGGTGACCATCGAGAACGCCGCCTCGGCCGACCGCATCTTCTCGCTCCTCATGGGCGACGATGTGCCGCCCCGCCGCGCCTTCATCGAGGCCAACGCCACCTACGCAAATATCGACGCATAATACATTAAACACTATGGATAAAAGAAATCTGCTGCTTATCAGCAATTCCACGATGCGTGGAGAAGCCTATCTCGGCTGGTGCAAGGACATGATTGCCGACTTCTGCCGTCGGCACAACGTGAAAAAGGTGCTCTTCGTTCCCTATGCCGGCGTGTCGCTGGCGCCCAACGGGCTGACCAAGAGCTATGATGCCTACGAAGCCAAGGTAGCTGCCGTCTACAAAGAATTCGGTGTGAAGCTCACCTCGGTACACCACAAGGCGCTGCCTGTCAATGCCGTGTATGACACCGACTGCGTGGCCGTGGGCGGTGGCAACACCTTCCACCTGGTACGTGAGTTGCAGCGCACGGGACTCATGCAGGCCATCCGCCAGCGTGCCTTCGACGGCATGCCCTACATGGGCTGGAGCGCCGGCTCGAATGTGGCAGGTCCCACCCTCTGCACCACCAACGATATGCCCATCGTCATGCCCGCCTCGTTCGACTGCATGGGTCTGGTGCCTTTCCAGATCAACCCACATTACACCGACTTCTTCGACCCGAAGCACGGCGGCGAGACTCGCGACGACCGCCTGAAGGAATACATCATGGTGAACCCCAAAGCCACCGTCGCCGCCATCCGCGAGGCCACGGCTCTGTGTCTCGAAGACGGAAAACTGAAGCTCATCGGCAAACCCAACAAGATGAAAGTCTTCAAGACCAAGATGGAGAACACCAAGGAGTATGGCCTGAAGGACGACCTGGGCTTCCTGCTGAAAGCGTAACCGCATCCATACAACACTATCCCGCACCGCCGCAACATGGGCTTGCAACGGTGCGGGATATGTTTTCAGGGCGGGAAATGTGCCGCGCATAGATGCGCGATGATGAAACAGACCAATCAATGCACCCCGCATCTATGCGAGGTCATTTTTCAGCCGTGAAGTGCCGCCCGCATATATGCACGGTCGTTTTTTATCACAAACAATGCCTCCGCATCTATGCGCGGCCTGTTTTCAGTCAAAAAGTCCGTCCCGCATATATGCGCGGTGAAATTGACTGAAAGTTTTATTTCCCCGAATGAGGAAAAACATGTATCTTTGCAATCGAAAATGATAACGAATACTAATGAGAATATACAGATTACTTGCTATTTTGGTTTATATCGTCACTTCGCTGTCGGCGGCGGCGCAACATACAATTACTCTTCGCGGGGACACGGTCACTTCAGTCACAATCAAGGAGGATAATTCGTACTGCGACAGGAGCAAAAGGCCGCCCGAGATGGTGTATCCTCCTTCGGCCTGGGTTGGATACATGGCATGGGACGGCAAGCACCGAATCCTACTGGAGAGGAATGCCCGTTGCACCAAGAGCACGGAGATGGACAGCGCCACATGGCTGCAACTCGACAGCCTGATGGCGGAAATCGGAGTGAGCCGTCCAGCCACAGCCGCCGACCTCGGCATCACCGAGAAGGTTTTCAAGAAAGTCCTGTCTGAAAGAAAAGTAAAAAGATGGTTCTACCGGCATTATTATATGAGCGCCGATGTGGCTGCTTCTCTTGAAGACTTCGACCAATGGCTGGTGAGACAATACGAGGAACACAAGGATACAAACAGTATCTTTATCATAACGGATGCTTTCATTCACATTAACATAGAGATTACGCTCTGTCACGGCAAAACCAAGTATGTAAGCATGTGGCGATACAGCCCGGAATATCCCATTTCTTTCAACGGAAGGGACTACTTCAACCTGAACCTCTACCGCCATCTCTGCGCACTGATGCCGAAGACCTTCGATTACAGTTATGAGGACTTCCAACGACGGTTGATTATTTCTTATCTCGAATATCTAGTAAATAAAATATAAACATTATGACAAAATATATCGGTGCTCATGTGAGCGCATCGGGCGGCGTGGGAAACGCCATACTGAATGCCGAGGCCATCGGGGCCAACGCCTTTGCCTTGTTTACAAGAAACCAGCGCAGCTGGGTGAGCAAGCCGCTGCCGCAACTGGAGATTGACGGCTTCAAGGCGTTACTTATAGATAGAGGTTTCAACCCCAAGATGGTGCTGCCGCACGACAGCTACCTCATCAACCTCGGCTCGCCCGACGAGGATACGCTGCAAAAGAGCCGCGCCGCCTTCCTCGACGAAATGCAGCGCGCACAGCAGTTGGGCCTCACGATGCTGAACTTCCACCCAGGCAGCCACCTGAACAAGATTAGCGAGGAGGAATGCCTCGACCAGATTGCCCGCGAGGTGAACCTGGCCCTTAGCAAGACCGAAGGCGTGACGGCAGTTATAGAGAACACCGCCGGACAAGGCACCAACCTCGGCTGGAAGTTCGAGCACATCGCACGAATTATTGAGGGTATCGATGACAAGAGCCGCGTGGGTGTATGCATCGACACCTGCCACACCCTCGCCGCCGGCTACGACCTCTCGACCGAGATGGGCTATATATTCTGCTTCGAGGAGTTCGACCGCGTGGTGGGCTTCAAGTACCTGCGCGCCGTCCACCTCAACGACAGCAAGAAGGGCGCCGGCAGCCATGTGGACCGCCACGAGGTGCTGGGCGAGGGCGCCATGGGCAAGGAGTTCTTCGCCCGCCTGATGCACGACCCGCGCTTCGACGACATGCCCATCATCCTCGAGACCCCCGACCCCATGCGCTGGGCCGAAGAAATCAAATGGCTACGTTCACTATGAAACTACACCACGATACCTTGCCGCACATGTTGGCAATAATAACGCTGCTGTTATGTTGCGACAGCGCCTCAGCACAGGGTATCTACACGCCCGGTCGTGAATTCGTCTATGGGGTGGTATATGTCAACGGTAACGATACTACCCGTAGTTTTATCAGCCTGCAAGCCATTGACAGCGTATGGGAATTCGACAACAGTCAACGTGTGCTCCGCTACGACCGATGGCCTTTGGACGGCGTTATGGAAACCACGGGATATATAGAGAACGAAAAGACTGTCTGGCTTCATCCTCCACGTAGCGGTTACTTCGCCATACTGGAGTACTTTCCCTTCCCCGAGGTTGCATTGCCAATCAAATGCAAACGTAGTTACAGCCGCTGGTTTATTGGACATATCGATTTTCTCGACCGCTTTGCAATCCTGCGGTACAGGATGCACATTGAATGTCACGGCGACACCGCCATAATCACCGCACGAAGCCAGTCGGGACGCTGGAAGGCCACCTACTGCTTCACTCCTACAGAAGGCTTCACCAATATGGAGTTTTCATTCGACAATACTACACTCATTATGACATTAATTGAAATATGTGAATAAATGATACCAACATTGCACCCCGACACCCTGCCCTTCCTGCAGGAACTGACAGTAAACAACAACCGCCCGTGGTTCAACGACCACAAGGACCGCTGGCTGGCCATCAAGGCCGACTTCGAGTCCTTCACACAGGCCTTGATAGACGAGATGGTGAAATACGACGACACCCTCGTAGGCCTCACGGCCAAGAACTCGGTCTACCGCATCTACCGCGACACACGCTTCTCGGCCGACAAGACCCCCTACAAGACCCACATAGCCTGCTTCCTCAGCAGCTGGGGGCCGAAAAACAGCGGCGTGCCCGGCTACTACTTCCAGATAGGCACCGAAGAGGCTTACGGCCTGAAGGGCACCTGCAACCTCGGCGGCGGCATCTTCATGCCCACTCCCGAAGCCCTCAACGCCATACGCCAGGAGATATTCTACAGCACCGACGAATTCCTCGCCATCATGAACCAGAAGAGCTACAAGCGCTACTTCGGCAGCGAATTCTTCACCCTGAAAAAGCTGCAGCGCGTACCCCAGGGCTACCCCGCCGACTGGGAGCATGCCGACCTGCTGAAATACAAAGACTACACCACCAGCTACACCATGCCCGACAAGTTCATCAACAGCGACCGCCTCTTCGACGAAGTACTGAAAGTGTGGCGTGCCAGCGTGCCGCTCAACCGCTTCGTACAACGGGCCATGAAAGACTGAATCTGTCGGCCGACAGCATCCCCTCACAATCTTCTGTTATTGTTCGGTCGTTGTTCGGTAAATAGTATAATTTTTTTAATATTAATAACTTTACTTTTTTATTTTTATTGTCCCCAATTGGCTGAAGGAAAGACAATCATAATAGGGTGTTTGATACCCTAATTTTTTAGGCTCCTGCACGGTGGATTTTTTTCGTGCAGGAGTCTAAAAAAACAGAAGTGATTTGTATTATCCTTATTTTACAATAAGAGATTTTATATCGAGAGTTTCACCCAATGAAGTGTACAAACGAACATAGTAGTGTCCAGATGGTATGTTCTGAAGGCTAATTATGTGAGAAGTACCTTGGATTGATGAATTGTATAGTGTTTGACCTGTCGTGGTGGAGAGAGAAAGCATCGGAGACGTGATGTCACTTTCAAAAATGAACTTTCTTTTCGTCGTAGTAGTAATAGTATTCCTGAGCGTTCAGCCACGAGGGAAAAAGAATCAAAATAAAAAGCAATATCTTTTTCATAATGTGTGTTTTTTGTTATTTTAAAATTTTCATTCAGTATCTGGCAATGTGAAAAGTGTAAAACAACCCGGGATAATTGGTGTCAATGTCGATAGGGCCATACTCGGGGGGGAGGTCAAGGCTGCCGGAGCGAATTTTGATGTTGGCAGTGGAGTCGGTATGCTCAAGGAAGATGATGTCTCTGTAGTAGGGTGGCTCTGGAGTATCCAGATACCAATAGTAGCGCATAGTGTCATTGTTCATTATATAACTATACCATCGTGTCTCGAAATAGGGAACACCTGTACCACGGATACCGCCACCGGTGGAATGCGTGGCGATTTCTTGTGGGAAATGGGTTTTCCATGACCAAGAAGAAAAAGCATTTTCGTCCGCATGGAAATTCAGGATGACGACTTCGTCCCAAGGAACTTCATTATACAGTATATTTAATGGATGATGCTTGACAGATATCCACTGTTCGCTGATAGGATGGGTCTCCACCCCGGTGCCGGCAAACGCCTCGTAATTGTTGCAGTAGTATTCGCCGAAGTAGTCGTCGTAGCTCAGGCTTGGCCGTAGGCTGTCGGCAAGTATCTGAAGCGTCCATTGGACTGCTCTGCTCCTGTCGTTTGTAGTAAGTAAGACGTTGTCGCATCTGGTCCACGATTGTTTGTTCCAGAGTCTGATTTTGTGTCCTTCACGCGTCATATCGAGCAGGCTGCCGATATATTCCGCGTAGGCCGTATCGCTGTCGAGGATAAGCATCTGGGGATCGCCCCTGTCGATGCTGACGTAGAGCAGGTGCTGGTCGGGATGGTAGGTGGCCATGGCGATGCAGTTGTAGTTTCGCGTTGTTTCGTCGTAGCTGATGTACACGGTTAGCCCGGCCTCGTACCGCTCCTTGCACCAGGCATAGGCCGAGTCGCGGTTGGGCGTGACGTAGACCTCGGGTTCGGACGGGGAGCCGTTGCCCGTGGCATACATCCTGTTGTTCAAAATGACGGTGCTTCCCTGTTCGGCAAGGTTGAAGAGGCTGTCGAGCAGGTTGTCGAACGAGTTGGGACCGCTCATCATGAGTATGTACTCCTGACCGTCGACAAGGTAGGAGACGGTGGTTGTGGGGTCGGGAACCGGCATGGGTTCGTCGCGCAGGCAACTGACAGTGGCTGCGGTGAGGGCCGTGAGGAGGACGGCGATTAAAATGTTGCGTTTCATAGCAGTGGGCATTTATTTGTTTAATTCGTTTATTTTCTGTTTGAAGATATGGTCTATCTGTTCGCGTGTGTCGGTATGGAAGAGGTAGACGGCATGCTCGACGGGTGCGATGACGAGCAGGTTGCATCCGGGGTGCGCGATGTCGACCTTGATCGCCGGCTGACGAGGGTCGACCAGCCGCACGCCGAAGGTGTTGCCCTCGTCCAGCAGGGCGAGGATTTCGGGCGGTGGCACGACGATGTCGAAGGTCGTGCACATCCACTGCCATCCGGCGGTGTCGCGTGCCGAGATGACGGTGACATCGAGGCTCAGGGTGCTATCGATTTGCATCTTCTCGATGAATGCCATGCGGATGCCTTCCTGTGAAGCATATTGCCGGAAGAGGTCGGCATGCGGCGACTCGGGCACGGGGTAGTCGGGTTGGCAGGCACCGAAGGACAGCAGCGCCAGCAGCGCCAACAGGGTGTATTTCAAATGGTGGCACATGGTAAAATGATTTTGTCTATGATATGCTGTGTGTGTTCAACATACTGTTCGGCCGGCCAGTCGCTGTCGGGGGCGAGGTACACCACGGGGCTGCCCTGTGCCGATGTGGGGACGAGTATGGCCCACGCCACCGTTGCAGCAAGGATTACCGCCGCCGTGGCCGCAACATGCCGGTAGTTCAGGTGGGCGTTGTTCCGTGGCACGACGGGCGTCGCCTGCCTGTCCACGACGGTGGCAATGCGACGACGTTGCTCGTCGAAGGCGGCCTGCAGGTCGTCGAACCGTGGCAGTTGTTCGTCTTGGTTCATAGGCTCATGTATGTTTTGGCTGTGTTTCATTCTGCGTTTTTTTCTTGTTTGAGGGCATCGATTTTCTGCCGGATCCGGTAGAGTTTCTGTTTGACGGCGGCCTCGGTCGTTTCGGTGGCCAGAGCGATATCCCTGATGCTCAATCGGTCGAGCCGGAGGTAGAGCAGTGCGCGGTCGTCGGGGTCGAGGAGGCCGAGGAGTCGGTAGTAGTCGGGCGGGGCCTTGGCGGCCTCGTCGGCGATGGCCTCGTACATCCAATCCTCGAGCGGTTCGAACTGCGGTCGGCGCGTGCGTCTGCGGATTTCGGAAACTGCCGTGTTGAGTGCTATGCGTCGCACCCAGGTGTCGGTCGCGCAATCGCCTTTGAAGTTGGGCCACGATTCCCAGAGTGCAAGGGCAATATCCTGGTATAGGTCGCGGATGTTGTCGGGTTGTCGGTCGGTGAAGAAGAGGCAGATATGGAAGATGGTGTACTGGCTGCGGTTGAACATGTCGAGGAAGTCGCGGTTGTCATTGTCGCGCACCCAATCGGGCCTGAACAGGTCGAACAAGGTATGCCTTGTTTTAGCGGTCTTATGTATCCCGGTCTTCATGTGGTGTTGTTCCTTCGTTGTCGGAGGGGCTGTTCTCGACCCCCTCTATATAATTAGTCGCAAAAATATGAAAAAGTAACAAAAAAAAAGTAATTTTAACATTTTTGGTACTATTTTTTTCTGCTTTGTGTTGCACTTGTAACTGGGAATTAGGCGATTTTGCTTTTTTCTGGTGGGGCTGGGTTTTCTGGTGGGGCTGGTTTTTTTTGAGGGGGCTCCCGCCGACGGAATCGGCGGGAACAGTAGGAGGCCTCACCCCCAGCCCCTCTCCCTGAGGAGAGGGGAGTGGTGGAATGGGGCGAATGGGTTTGATGGGCGATTGCTATTGAAAGGGATGCCCTACGGGCAATTGGGAAGCGATGTTTCAATGATGGCAAAAAGATTGTTTTGCAGGCCGATGGCCGCTTTCCACGCAATACGGTAATTTCTCAGGCGAAGCCTGAGGAACGGCTGAAGAAGGAGGGGGCAACGGGATAAGGGGATGTGTGTCGTTGGGCGATGAAAAAGGGAACCTTGGTTGAGGTTCCCCTTACGATTGGGTGGCAGCGAGCTGCCACGCTGCTGCAAATCAATATTTGTAGAAGCCCTCGCCGGTCTTGCGGCCGAGGAGGCCCGCACGGACCATCTTGCGGAGCAGGGGGTGAGGACGATACTTGGGATCGCCAAACTCCTTGTAGAGCACCTCCATGATGGCGAGGTTGACATCGTTGCCGATGAGGTCGGCCAGAGCCAAGGGACCCATGGGGTGGTTGGCACCGAGCATCATGCACTTGTCGATATCCTCGGCGGTGGCGATGCCGTCGGCGAGGATGCCGACTGCCTCGTTGATCATGGGGATGAGGATGCGGTTGACCACGAAGCCGGGAGCTTCCTTCACCTCGACGGGCTGCTTGCCGATGGAGGTGGCGAGGTCGATGACGCACTTGCAGACCTCGTCGCTGGTGAGCTGGCCACGGATGACCTCGACCAGAGCCATGCGGTCGGCGGGGTTGAAGAAATGCATGCCGATGAACTGGGCGGGACGCTTGGTACAGGCGGCAATCTCGGTGATGCTGAGGCTCGAGCTGTTGGTAGCGAAGATGGTTTCGGGTTTGCAAATGCCGTCGAGCTCGGTGAAGACATCCTTTTTGAGCTGCATTTCCTCGACGGCGGCCTCGATGACGAGGTCGGCATCGGCGAAGGAGGCATAATCGGTGGTGGTGGTGATATTGGCCAAGAGGGCATCGACGGCCTCCTGGGTCATTTTGCCTTTTTCAACCAGTTTGCCGTAACCTTTGGCAATAGAAGCCATAGCCTTGTCAAGGCTGGCCTGAGTGCGGCTCTTCATGACAATAGGCATCTTGGCGGCGAAGGCTTTGACGATGCCTTTGGCCATGGTGCCGGTTCCGATAACACAGATTTTCATGTTGTTTGTTGTTTTATTATTGATAAATTTAAGTCTTATTTGCCTTGGAATTCGTATTTACCCTTCTCGAGGAAGGCTTTCATGCCCTGTTTCTGGTCTTCGGTGTTGAAGCAAAGGCCAAATGCACGGCTCTCGAAGGCGATGGCCTCCTCGGCCGGCATGTCGTACTCGGTATTGATGCAGAGCTTGGCAGCGCTGACAGCGAGAGGGGCATTGGCGGCAATCTGATCGGCCAGTTCCATAGCCTTGTCCATCAGTTCGGCTTGAGGCACGACGGCGTTCACCAAGCCGATACGCAGGGCCTCGTCGGCCTTGACGGGTTTGCCGGTATAGATCAACTGCTTGGCCATGCCCATGCCCACCAAGCGGGCCAGACGCACGGTGCCGCTAAAGCCGGGGATGATGCCGAGTCCCACCTCGGGCTGGCCGAAGCGGGCATTGTCGGAGCAAATACGGATGTCGCAGGCCATGGCCAACTCACAACCGCCGCCGAGGGCGAAGCCGTTAACGGCAGCGATGACGGGGCACGGAAGGGTTTCGATGCGACGGAACACATCGGCTCCATGTTTGCCGAAAGTCTCACCCTGCTGGGCTCCGAGGGTGGCCATTTCGCTGATGTCGGCACCGGCCACGAAACTCTTCTCTCCGTCGCCCGTGATGACGAGACAACGGAAGTTGCCGTTCTCGACCTCGTCGAGATACTCGTCAATCTCGTTCAGGATTGTGGTGTTGAGGGCATTGAGCGAACGGGGGGCCGAGATAGTCATCACGGCCACTTGTCCGCGTTCTTCAGTTTTCAGATGTTCGTACATACCGTCAGCAACTTATTTCTTCACGGGGATAGCCTCGAGGGTGGCCAGCAGGTATTCGTAGAACTTCTTGGCGCTGGGGATATTGCAACGCTCGTCGGGGCTGTGGGGGCTCTGCAGAGTCGGGCCGAAGGAAATCATCTCCATGTCGGGATACTTGCCACCGAGCAGACCACACTCGAGACCAGCATGGATGGCCATAACGGCGGGTTCTTTCTTGTAGAGCTTCTTGTAGGTAGCCTTCATGGTCTTGAGCAACTGGCT
The DNA here is from genome assembly GCA_017448185.1 of Bacteroidales bacterium. Classification (GTDB taxonomy): domain Bacteria; phylum Bacteroidota; class Bacteroidia; order Bacteroidales; family P3; genus Colimorpha. The sequence goes on along the minus strand of JAFSLX010000047.1, from coordinate 11,060 downwards.
CTCCATGTTGGGCTTCCAGCCGGGATAGGCACCGCTGAGCTGGCACTTGCCACCAGCCAGTTCGGCGAGGCAGACAAGGCGCTCGGCGAGGGCTTCCTTGGCGGTGTCGACCGAGGAACGCAGCAGGGCGTAGACAACGAACTTCTTGGAAGCGGTGGTTTTGGCAATAGCAAGGTTGAGCGAGGTCTCGACGAGGCCTTCCATATCCTTGCTCATGCGGATGACACCGTTGGGGGCAACCATCATGAGGTTGATAATCTTCTGAGTGCCTTCTTCGGAGATGACGGTGGGGTTCATGCGAACCTTCTCGTATTTCATGAAGAAGTCGGGCTCGACGTTGGCGAGCTCTTTCTTCACCCAACCAGCCACTTTGTCGAACTCTTTGAGGATGCAAGCCTCATGCTCCTTGGGCATAGCGATGACGGCTTCGGCATCGCGCGGGATGGCGTTACGCATGTTGCCGCCTTCGATGCTGATGAGACGGATGCCGCACTCGGCAACCCAGCGGAGGTGACGGAACAACAGCTTGTTGGCATTAGCACGGCCGGTATTGATTTCCATACCGGAGTGGCCGCCCTTCAAGCCACCGATGGTGAGCTTGTAGGCCACCATACCCTTGGGAGCCTTCTCGGTAGCGTAAGGGATAGAAAGAGCAGCGTCGATACCGCCGGCGCAACCCACATAGAGTTCGCCTTCGGTCTCGCTGTCGAGGTTGAGCAGGTAGTCGCCATGCAGTTCGCCTTTCTTCAGGCCGAAAGCACCGGTCATGCCAGTTTCTTCGTCGGTGGTGATAAGAGCCTCGAGCGGACCGTGTTTGACGGTTTTGGAGGCGAAAACAGCCATAATGGCAGCCACACCCATACCGTCGTCGGCACCGAGAGTGGTATCCTCGGCATAGACCCAATCACCGACAATCTTGGTCTTGATAGGATCCTTCAAAAAATCGTGCTTCTTGCCAGCACGGGCCTGCGGCACCATGTCCATGTGAGCCTGCAGCACCACGGGATGCACTTTCTCCATACCCTTGGTAGCGGGTTTGCTCAAAATGACATTGCCAATACCGTCGACACGGCAAGCAATTTTGTTCTTTTTTGCCCATTTGACGAGGAATTCGCGCACGACTTCTTCGTGTTTCGAAGGACGAGGGCACTGGGTAAGGGAGTAGAAATTACCCCATAACTCTTTGGGTTCAAGATCTTTGATTGTCATAGCTGATATTTTTTTATTGTGTTTGTATTTCTTTCAATACCGAGTTGCAAATATACGAATAAAATTTGATTATCAGCTATTTTTTTAATAAACATTTATTCAACACTACCAATATCGAGGCTATTGACGATGGTAGACAGCAGGCGTTGAAGTTCGTTGCGTTCTTTGATTCCTTTACGTGAAAGATTCGTATCATTCTCAAAATCAATCAAAGTGACAGGGGTAAAGTTCTGATGGAAGTTGCAAAGGATATCATAATGTTCGACACCGAGCAGGTCGTCGGCATCAGGCAACTGAGGCAGTACATTGAATTCATTGGTGATACGCTCGGCTATGGACCCGGATTCGTCGCCGTTAATGATAAGTAGTTTATGTCCAATATTCCATGTGGTGGCACTCTTGTCCAACGAAAGAGGGCGTTCTATCAGATAGTAGTTTTTCAACCGCAGTTCATCATGGTAGGTGTATAGCGGCCATTCGGCCTCGGCCAATTGCACGTCATCCACACGCTCAAGGCTCATCGAATAGAGCCTATTAAGGTCGTCAACAAAAGCATAGTTGGGCATATCGGTATGAAACAACAAGAATGCCATACTCTCGAAGTCGGGCGAACTGTCTTCTATGTCGAGTTTGTATTTCACTTAAATGGATTGTCTTTGTTGGAGAAATCGGGCCGGTAATGGCTTTCTGACGACAGTTCCTGCAGCCAGCCGTTAAAGAAACCAAGTTCGTTGTAATGCTCGACAACTGCGTTGTATTCCTCCTCTGTCAATGTACGGTTGAGCGGAGCCGGAAGCGTAGGCACGGGTGGGAAATACTGAGCCATTAGCGAGAGGTGAAACGTGAAAGCCGAAGGTTGGAAGTTTGCAAGGAGATCGAGGACACGGAGCGAATTGTCGACATGGCCAGGAAGCACCAAGTGGCGGACGATAAGTCCACGGTAAGCAATACCATCAGAGTCTATTTTCAGGCCACAACCCACTTGGCGCACCATTTCCGCCAAGGCTTTAGCTGCCACCTCTGGATAGTCGGCAGCGTGGCTGTAGGCATGTGCAATCTTTGAATCGGCATACTTAAAATCGGGCAAGTAGATATCGACTATACCCTCAAGGTTACGCAACGTCTCAACACTTTCATAGCCACTGCTGTTGTATACCACTGTGGGATGTAAACCACGTGCAGCAAGGTTATCTATTATTGCAGGAATGAAGTCAGCATACTGGGCGGCCGTAACAAAGCCAAGCAGACCCGAACTTTGCGGTAGCAACTCGGCCACCCTGTCAGCAACGGATTCGACATTATGGAAGTGAACCAATGATTCATCAACTCTGTGGCCCGAAATGGCTTCGTTCTGGCAGTAAATACAATGCAGATTGCAGTGGGAGAAAAACACGTTGACAATGCCTTTCTCACCTGCGACAGGAGGCTCTTCGCCACGGTGGAGACAGATGGCCGATACTTGCAGTTCGTCGGGAGCCCCGCAGAAACCCGGCCTCGTCCCACATCGGCGCGGACAAAGTGTGCAATGCTTCTCTTGTCCCATAAATGACATCCTGTTTTTTCAATCCCAATTGCAAACCGAGTAATAGCGAGTGTTCGCCTGAATAACCATGCTCGAACAACTGCCACCATGAGCCGACACCTCATCTGCGGTGTAGGTATGTATTACACCATCATAACGCTTGCAGGTACAGGTCTTATGGCAGGAGCCGAGCGCCAATGCCCCTGCACATAGGCCAATTATCAGGAATTTCCTTTTCATCTCCGTATTATTTTTTTTATTTTGGCAAATATTGGTTTCACCAATTCGTGCTCACGCCATAATATTACCGCCAAAAATATTGCAAGCACCATGGTATTGAACAACAAGCGCAACACCATGTTGTCGATATGCACATATTGCATTAGAGCAAACAATGCCAGCGTCAGTGCAAAGTAGCCCAAAATGGTGCCTACAGGATAAGGCACGGGGTTCTTCTTCTGGCCGATAAAGTAACTCAACAACACACAAACTCCGTAGCCCACCAAGCCACCCCAAGCACAGGCCATATAGCCTATTTTAGGCACAAAAATGATATTTATCACCACCAACACTACACAGCCAATGGCGCTCATCACGGCGCCCCACCAGGTCTGCCCCGTAAGCTTGTACCAGAAGCTCAGGTTGAAGTAGATGCCCATCAGTATCTCGGCCATCATCACTATCGGCACCGCCGGCAGCGCCTCGCGGTAGTCGCCGCCGATGAAGTACTGCAGCACGTCGATGTAGCACATCACCGCCAGGAACGCCAACAGGGTGAACATCACGAAGTACTTGGTGGCCTGGGCCTGGGTCTCCTTGCTCTGCTTGTCGTGCTGGCCGCCAAAGACGAAGGGCTCGTAGGCATAGCGGAACGCCTGGGTGATGAGGGCCATGAGCATGGCAATCTTCACGCAGGCACCGTAGATGCCAAGCTGCACATTCCCTTCCTCGCCGGGCAGCAGCCGCGGCAGCAGTATCTTGTCGGCTGTCTGGTTGAAGACGCCCACGATGCCGAGCAGAAGCAGTGGCCATGTGTATTTCAGCATCTGTTTCAGGAGCGGCACATTGAAATCCGATAGCCTGAAATCCCTGAGCTCCTTGAAAAAGCCCAGTGTGACGATGGCGGTGCAGAAGAGGTTGATATAGAAGATGTATTTCACATTGTCGGCTTCGTCGTACCATGACATCCACGGCAGGTGGCTCCAGTGTGGCGCTACAAGGAAGATGAAGAGGTTGAGCCCCATGCTGAGGATGATGAACGCTATCTTCAGGGAGAAGAACTTCCACGGACGGCCGTCGCGACGCAGACGGGCGAAGAGTATGGCTTGGAAAGCGTCGATGGCCACAACGATAGCCATGGCCCGGATGTATTCGGGATGGTCGCTATATCCCATGAAAGAGCTGACAGGGCCAATAAAGAACATCACCAGCAACAGGAAGGCCGCTGCCACCGAGCCCACGGCGCCCAGCGCTGTGCAGAACACCTTGCGGCGGTCCACACCCTCGCGGTTGGAGTAGTAGAAGAACGTCGTCTCCATGCCGAAAGTGAGGACGACCGCAAGCAGCGCCGTGTAGGCGTAGACGTTGGTCACCACGCCGTAGCCGCCCGATGCGGCGCTGATGTTGTAGGTGTAGACGGGGACGAGCAGGTAGTTCAAGAACCTACCCACAATGCTGCTCAGGCCATAAATGACCGAATCAGAGAGAAGTTTTTTCAAGCTGGCCATATTTTAGGTAACGCACAATCCTCTGTTTTAGTATATCACATAATAAATAGATTTCTATTGCGTTATTATTGCGTGGAAAAGAACAACATATTGGAAGTAAACAACCTGAATGTCGCGTTTGGCGACAGAACGGTGGTGGAAAACCTCAACTTCAGCCTGTGCCGAGGCGAAACCCTTGGCATCGTGGGCGAATCCGGCTCCGGTAAATCAGTGAGCACACTGAGCCTCATGGGCTTGCTACCCAAAACCGCCAAGGTCAGCGGACAGGCGCTGATGGCCAACATCGCCCCCGACCAACCCGCTGTCGACCTGCTTTCGCTCAACGAAACGCAGATGCAATCCATTCGCGGAGGCCGTATCTCGATGATTTTCCAGGAGCCCATGACGAGTCTGAACCCTGTGCAGAAATGCGGCGAGCAGGTGATGGAAATGCTAAACGCCCATCAGAACAACCCAAACAATCCTCAAGAACGCGTTATCGAGCTTTTCAAGGAGGTACTTCTCCCCCGGCCCGAGAAAATCTTTGACAGCTACCCACACGAAATCAGCGGAGGACAGAAACAGCGAGTAATGATTGCCATGGCCCTCGTTAACAACCCCGACATCCTCATCGCTGACGAGCCGACCACGGCTCTCGATGTCACCGTGCAACGCACCATTCTTGACCTGCTCAAGTCGCTGCAGGCCAAGTACAATATCGCCATCATCTTCATCACTCACGACCTCGGCGTTATCAGCCAGATTGCCGACCGTATCGTCGTGATGTACCGGGGCCATATCGTTGAGCAAGGCAATGCCCATCAATTGCTTCACCATCCGCAGCAACCCTACACACAAGGCCTACTCGCATGCCGCCCACCCCTCGACAGCAAACCGCAACGATTGCCGACGGTAGAAGACTATTTGAACAATGAGGAATCAGGAATGAGTCATGAGGAATCATCCAATGCAAAAAGCGATGTTTCAACTCTTAATCCCCAACACTCACCTTTAATCGAAGTACATGACCTCGATGTCACCTACACCCTGAAGCGCAGCATCTTAGGCCGTCCGCTACAGACTTTGAGAGCTGTCGACGGACTCACATTCAACATCATGGAGGGCGAAACCCTCGGTTTGGTGGGCGAAAGCGGCTGCGGCAAAAGTACCCTCGGCCGAGCCCTGCTGCGCCTGATTGAACATTCATCGGGCAGCATCGCCTACCGCGGCCAATCGCTCGACTCTCTCAGCCGCCGCCAAATGAAAGCCCTGCGTCCCAAGTTGCAGATTATTTTCCAAGACCCCTATTCGTCGCTCAACCCGCGAATCACTATCGGCGAGGCAATTGCCGAGCCGCTCAAGGTTCATCGGATTACCAAAGGCAACCCGAAAGAAAGAGTCATCAATCTTATGGAGCAAGTCGGTCTGCAGCCCAATTGGTACAACCGCTACCCACATGAGTTCAGCGGTGGCCAGCGGCAGCGCATCTGCATTGCCCGCGCCCTCATCTTGCAGCCCGAGTTGGTCATTTGCGACGAGAGCGTGTCGGCCCTCGACGTGAGCGTGCAAGCACAGGTACTCAACCTGCTCAACGACCTTAAGCGTCACTACTATTACACTTACCTCTTCATCACCCACGACCTCAGCGTGGTACACTACATGGCAGACCGTATCATGGTGATGCAGCAAGGCCGTATAGTCGAAAGCGGCACCCCCGACGACATCTTCCTCAATCCCCAGACTGACTACACCCGCACCCTTATCAATGCCATTCCGCGTATCAACTGACCTCATACAAAAGGAGAACCGCTCCGGGCGAACGGAGCGGTCTCGGCATTGTCAAAGTATGTTGTGTTGTGAATTTTAGTGACGTTTCTTGCTGGCTTCCTTGGCCTCGACAGTCATGGTGGCGTGCGGCACAATCATCAGGCGTTCCTTCGGAATTAGTTTGCCCGTGACTTGGCAGATACCATACGTGCGGTTCTCAATACGCACCAGTGCGGCACGTAGGTCGCGGATAAATTTCTGCTGACGGGCGGCCAACTTCTGGTTTTCCTCTTTCAGAAGCACATTGCTGCCCTCTTCAAGGGTTTTGAATGTCGGTGCGGTATCGGTCACATCGTTCTCGCTGCCGGCCACAGCCTGCTGCAGCATCTCAAGGTCTTTTTCCGCTTTTGCAATCTTCGACAGTATCAATTCCTTAAACTCCTGCAATTCTTCAGGCGAATAGCAGGTCTTCTCTTGTTGTTTCGTTACCTTCTTATCCATAGCGTCTATTTTTGAGGCAAAAGTATGGATATTTTTCCAAACAAGAGGGAAAAACATATCAACACTATTTGTTGATATTACCGAGATACAAGTCTATCAGGCCATTAGGAGCCGCAATATAGAGAACTTTATTCTCGCGATCCACCCGTTTTATCACCTCATCAATGACCGGCACGAGTATTTCCGTATCGTTTTGGAATACTTGGAACAGCGGCTGCGCCGGATAGTCAATCACCTGCTGCAGCACGCCAATGTCGCCATGCTGCTCGTCTATCACCCTGTATCCCACCACTTCGTGGAAATAAAACTTGTTGCCCTCCAGCTTCGGCAACAGGTCGAGCGGCAAGTAAAGGTCGTGGCCTGCAAGGGCTGCAGCCTGCGTAGCATCGATATCCTCGAAAGTGACAACCGCCTTGTTGCCGTTCAGGCTGTCGACATGGAAGAAATAAGGCACCAGCCTCCCCTTCACTTCGACAAAGGCCGAATCGAGTCCGAGGTAGTCTTCCGGCGTGTCGACATCAAGGAAAATCACCATCTGTCCCTTCACGCCCCACGGTTTGGTTACGCGGCCAAGGTTATAGCAATCTTCTATATTCATAAAGTAATAATACAAAATGAAAAGTGAAACACCTTCTTGCAAGGGCGTTTCACTTTTCAGTTTTCAAATTTCAACTTAATTAAGCCTCGGCGGGAGCCTCTTCTGCAGTGGCTTCGCCCTCAGCGTTCTCGGCTTCGGCAGCGGCCTTGGCGGCGGCTTCAGCCTCGAGAGCGGCCTGACGCTTGGCGGCAATGGCATTGGCCTTGGCCTCATTGGCCTGCTTCTCAGCCTCGAGACGAGCCTTGCGAGTATTGCGAGCGTTGTTCTCAATGTCGCTCTTCTTGTTGTTGATCTTGGCCTCTTTGGCTTGCAGCCACTCGTTGAAGCGCACATCGGCAACTTCCTGGCTGATAGCGCCCTTCTCGACACCAATCTGGAGGTGGCGACGGAGCAGGACACCTTTATAGCTGAGGATGCGACGGACAGTGTCGCTGGGCTGGGCACCATTCTTCACCCATTCGACAGCACGGTCGAAATTGAGGTCGATGGTGGCGGGGTTAGTCAACGGATTGTAAGTGCCAAGCTTCTCGATAAATCTTCCATCTCGAGGTGCACGACCATCCGCAACAACGATGTGGTAGAAAGGCTGATTCTTTTTACCATGACGCTGAAGTCTAATTCTTGCTGGCATAATTGTTTGTTTTTAAATTGTTTATAATACTTTGTTATTGAATTAACAGATTGCAAAGATACACTTTTTTTTTAAACTGACAAAATATTTTTTCGTCGCCCACTCTCATATCACTCTTTCACCAGTACCTTGGCGGTGCGGCCTTTCTGTGTGCCCACCACCACGATGTAGCTGCCCGACGGCCAGCCCGTCAGGTCGATGGTCGTGGTCAGGCCCCATGCCGGCTCGCTGTACACCAGAATGCCGCGCGAGTTGTACACCTCGATCCTGCGCAGCGTATAGCCCGTGTTCACCACCACGCTCTCGTGCGCCGGGTTCGGCACCAGGTGCGTGTGGCGGCTCAGCGGCGTGTCGCCGGTGCCGACATCATGCCGCACAGGATACTGGTACACCAGCTCCTCGCTCCAGTCGGTCTCCTGCTTCGACGTGTCGCAGTGCGCCTGCAGCGTGAAGCGGTACTCCGACAGCGTGTCGATGCCGCAGAGGCGGAAAATATTGTCCTCGGTCTCGATCTCGTGCCACTGCGTCGCGCCGCCCTGCGGGGTCACCCCGTAGCGCACCGTCACCGACGAGTAGTTCACGCAGTCGTCCCACGTCAGTATCAGGCAGCTGTCCTCCACCAGCGACACCTGCACATTCTCCACCGGCGGGCAGTAGTTCCACACCGGAACGGTCGTGTCCACCTGTATGATAGGCACTATCAGCAGATACTCATTTAGTATGCGCCATGTCCATTGATGGTAAGGAATATCAAAAAGACCATATGCAAATCCTTCTCTCCACATACGATATGTCATCCCTTGTGGATTGCAGTCGAAGCTTTCCCCGTTGGTAACGCCCTGCTCTTTGCACGATTTTCCATGAGGGGTTCCAAAAGCAGTCATAGCATCGTGCCTACCAACACCCATATATGAACCATACGCACCTCCGGAAAGACTGAAAGAACTGCCTCCAACATAAAAGGAATCCGTTACATATACGGCTGTGTCAAAATAATATTCATACATTTGATATACATTCCTATAAGTGCACGAAGAGCAACAACTATCCAGCCTACGAATTGCAGGATCGATGCACGGCATCACGTCTCCCACAATTTGTCCTCCTGGAATAGAATTATTATCATGTTGGAGCACCTGAAGGTAACGACAACTATCCTGATGGAATTGACGCCAGGGAACTATTGCCTTCAATACAAAATCAGTGTTTGTGGCATCGTACAGGTACAGGTACTCCTGTGCATAAGTGGGATACGAGCCTCCAACCCACCCCATAACACACAACCCAATGACTTTCATCGTGTCGGGTGAAAAGTATTTGCATAACCGTATGCCGTTGAACATTTGGCTATATTCAGAGGGGCCGATATGGAACATTAATCGGTCGTTATAGAATTGTTCCGCATCCCACCATTGGTAATAGCATATAGGGTTGCGCCACTCCACTGTATCGCCAATGCGGTGGTAATATTGGTTTGAGTACTGCGCCTTTGAATAAGTGCAGCTTGTTATAGCCAGCAGCAAGAAAAGAATATGTTTTGTTTTCATAAATCAGTATGTTTTTAAGGTTGTTGGTACGAACATTCCGAATTAACTTCAATCCTGTTTATTTCTGGAAATAACCGAATGTTTTTTTGAAAAGCCATCACTGTACCTCCTCTCTCAGGGGCGCTTTGAATATATGGCAATTGTCGATGAATGCTTTCGTCATATAGCTGCTGGCAGCCGTAATCCTGTTGCGGAACATAAATATCCCAGTTGAGTAAACCGCTTGCTCTTGACAGACCCGACACAACCGGCCTCTGGAAATAATGCCCCAGATCCATCGAATAAGGCTTGCTGCTCGTCAGCCAATGAACCAAAATGTTTGTAGCCGTATCCACTCCCGACATTTCAATCATCCATTTGTCTGCAACATTGTTGCCCACTCCGTTCATTTTTCCAAGCACGAAAAGCGACTTGTCGGGTCTTTTGAATCGAATGCCGTTGAACCAGCATCCCCCGTTCTGATACCCAGTACCCGACGAAATAATTGTCGAGGGGAAAACCGCCGAAGCTTGCCCTGTTGCGGAGTTAAACTCCAAAAAGTGAATTAGCAAACCATTCCGTTGGTCACATTGTACTATTGCGGCAGAATTACCAGCCATCTGCGTTATTTGAGACGGCCCCATGGGAGTCATCAACGATATCTCATCGCCCCCGTACAGCATGAAGGGAGCGCCGGGGAATTGGTAATTAGTCTTGTCGAACGGGCGCACATAGCAGCCCAGATTGTTGGTGTCGGTCATCGTAGCAACCACCATGTCTTCCAACGTCTCGATGTCGTGGTACTTCCTATCGCCATCCTTGTTATATAAAACACTTGTCGGCCACCATCCTGACGGGTCAAAAAAAGTGCCCATCACACCGGTGCGGATTTCATTAGGGTAGGCATCAAGCCGTTCTCGGCACACCATAGCCATCACTACTGTGTTTGGGGCTGTGCCAAGAAATAGTGTCAGCCGCATCAGATCAACAACATCAAGGCTTCCTACATAAGGGTAACTCGGTGACGAGTTTATCCCAGCATAATCCACCGCCCCCGAACCGGAGAAAACGTCATGAATGTTAAACCGGCCAATTATGCCTCGGTTTCCTTTGCCTCCACAAAAGAAGACAACACTGTCCTCCCATATCTCCATGTCATTGACAATGAACGGTACATGAAAATACTCCGCTGTGTTTATGCCAGTTTGGTACAGATAAAATGCACTATCCATATAAGTCAACATGAAATTCTCTTCTCCGAAAGGCCTGACAATGGCCGTATCATGGAACGGTTGGTTGGATACATACACCCCCTGCGCCACAGTTTCGATGGGAATAAGCAGAGGCAGGGTAAATAATAGCCGAAATAATAATTTGTATTTCATAATATTACGCTTTAATTGCACACGAAAACAGTTTTTGCAAAGAAAAGAAAAAGTTTTCAAATTTGCAAGTGCCGGAACAATTTTATTCCCGAAATACCGCGTCATTCAACCAACACGTTTTTTTCAAATGCATGTAAACATCTCCTACTGCCGTTGGTCTTCCGTTGTTCGGTCGTTGTTCAGTCGTTGTTCAGTCAAACACTGAACAACGACTG
>JAFSLX010000081.1 GCA_017448185.1 Bacteroidales bacterium | reverse complement strand
GGGACTGCTGACCATCTTCGGCGGCGACGGCGGCGTGACGGACGGCTACAGCGACGTTGACGACCGCGTCGTCAACACGCTGTGGACGGAACTCTGCGCGGAGAAGCCGGTCATCAAGCAGCATCTGCAGAACATCATCGACTCGGACTACGTCCCGACGTACCACCCCTTCCGCTACTACCTGGAACACCTGCCTCCGTGGACGCCGGAGAAGGGCGACGCCATCATGGGACTGTCGCTGACCGTCAATGTCCGGGGTGATGCCGACGAGCAGATCCTGTTCTACCAGTACCTGAAGAAGTGGCTCGTGGCGATGGTGGCGTCGTGGGTGGAGCCGCGTGTGGTGAACAACGTCATGCTGGTCCTGATCGGCGTGCAGGGCTCGTACAAGACCACGTGGTTCGCACACCTGCTGCCCCCGCAGCTGCGCGACTACTTCTACACGAAGACCGACTCATCCATCCTGTCGAAGGACGACCGCCTCGTGCTGGCGCAGTACGGCCTGATGTGCTGGGAGGAGCTGGACTCCATGCTGCCCAAGGAGCTGAACAAGCTGAAGGGTACCATGACCATGCCCAGCATCAACGAGCGCGGTGCCTACGAGCGCTACCACAAGAACCGCCCGCACCTGGCATCGTTCTGCGGCACGGGCAACAACGTGCAGTTCCTGTCGGACATGACGGGGACGCGCCGATGGCTGCCCTTCGAAGTGGAGTCGATAGAGCCGCCCCAGGAGAACCCGCTCGACTACGACGCCATCTATGCACAGGCCTACACGCTCTACCAGCAGGGCTTCCGCTACTGGTTCGACCAGGCGGAGATACAATGCCTGACGCAGCATAACCGCCAGTTCGAGACGTCACGGTCGGCAGAGGAGTTGATAGACGACAATTTCCGTAAGCCAAAGACAGGCGAGAAAGGCGAGTACCTGTCGTCGTCCGTCGTCATGCAGATTGTCGGTGCCCAGAACATGAAAGATGTCAGTGCCGTCAAACTGGGCCGTGCCTTTACGGCCATGGGCTTCGACTACAAGATCATCGACGGTATTCGCCGCTATCATGTCGTCCGCCGCCAGTCCGACGAAATCAAGCTCCATCGCGAACAGCCGGACCTCGGAGCCGACGGCAGTGGGGAAGTGTGGTAGTGGGGTGGTTTCCCTGAACCCCTCGCGTACCGCCTGCGTATACGCGGTACGCGAAACATCTGAGATTTTATCTCCACTTCCCCACTACCACACTAAAAACAATACTTAAAATTTGGAAATATGAAATAAAGTTCGTACTTTTGCAGCAGGAATTAAAATTGCATTAAATATGTGTACAATAACATTATCGTATAATGAGAATGACAGCGTGGCTAGCCAAAAACTTGCCGCCCTGCTGGCAACGGGACTTTTCGTACAGCTTGATGCACCTCAGGAGCTGGACATAGACTATTCCGACCCATCGCTCTATGAGGATGATGACCTGATATTGCCAGAGGGGAAGGACAGCTATACACCAGAAGAACTTAGGGACCTGTTGATAAGCGATCTCAAATCAATATACGGAATGAAAGATGCAGTATGATTATGTCATCAAACCTCTTGCTGTAAGAAGGGTTAGGTCTTTCTACAGGAATGTGAGTTTGAAATACCCGAACATTTATTCTTACGAAGATATGCTGAGATATATCAACAAGACTGTTGATGCTATCTACTCTATAGAACAGTCTGCTCTACGGCGTAAACCGACAATTGAACGATGGCAGAAATGGCATATGGCACAGGCAGGCAATTGGTATTATGCATATTCTATTGACGGCAATACCATTACTATTCATGATGCCTGTCATGCACAGAACATGAAATAACTGCCGCTTAATGGAAAATAAGGGCCACTTATCGCGCGATAAGTGGCTCTTATTTTGCAATACTAGGCACTTATTGTCGGGACGCCGAGATGGTGGAAGATGCGCTCGACTTCGAGCGGGAGAAACGTACGACGCTTGATGGCGAGCAACGGATCCAGTTCGGGGTATTCCGCCATGCAGTCCTTCAGCTTGCGCCAGGCAGCACGCCCGCAGATATGAGGGAAATAAATCTGGGCCAGCTCCATGCGGCCGTAGGAAACAACCGGTAATCTGTAAGAATTTTCCATATTTTTATTGCTTTTTGTATAGGTACAAAGGTACGAAAAAATCGCGAAAAAACCGCATCTTTTCCATGAAAAATGTTACCATAAGTGACATCTGTTCCAGGGTTGTTTTGGGAAGTAATCCGACCACCTAAAAAAGCTTGGAAAATGCCCGAAAATTTAGTAACTTCGCAGTGTCTAAAGGAAACAATGGCAGTGCGCAGGCCGGCGTGGAATGAAGGCAAGAGAGAATTAATAAAATTATTTACACAACTTTTCGATTAAGCGAAGGCCGTCAAGTTTACTTGAATGGCTGAGCGTAAGAAAAGTCAAAACGAAGTTTTAAAAACCAAACAAGACATGATTGAATTGTATCTTTCAAAAAACAACAACGAGATTAGTCCGAGCTACGGCAAGTACTACCCCCGCGTGTCGTACAAGCAGACGCTGGACATCCACGGCATGGCAAAGCACATGGCAGAGCACAACACGCCGTTCTCGGAGGGAACCATCGAGGGCATCCTGCGCGACTTCGTGAAGTGCGTGCGTGAACAGACCCTGAACGGCAACACCGTCAAGGTGGACGACCTGGCCATCTTCAAGGTGAGCGTCATCGGCAACGGCTGTGCCATGCTGTACGACGCCGACGTGGACAAGACCATCACGGCCAGCATCGGGTCGATGAAGAAGACCGACAAGACCGGTCCCGCCGTACAGTCGCTGAAGCTGCTGGCCCAGGCTACTGGCGAATACACCCGCGAGGAGCTGAACAAGGACGGCCGTCTGGCATGGACCGACAAGGCCGAGGAGATGATTGCCCTGGCGAAGGGAAGCAACGCCAACGGCGGAAGTTCGAACACGAATACCGGTGGCGGTACTCAGAGTGGCGGCGACAACAACGGTGGCGGCGACAACGGCGGAAACACTGGTGGCGGCACTGATCCCGACTACGGTGACATCGGCGACGGGAATTAAAGAGAGCGCCCTTCGGGGCGACTCTTTTTCAGTTAAGAGTTAAGAATTAAGAGTTAAGAAAATATGAGAACTTTTCGAGCAGACTTCAAATTATGAAAAAGGACACATTGAAACAGATTATTCAGATCGTCATTACCATCCTGACGGCGATCAGTTCCACAATCCTCGTACAGAGTTGTAAGGGGTGAGAGGTGAGAAGTGAGAAGTGAGAAGTAAGAAGTAAGAGGTAAGAGGTAAGAGGTGAGAGATTATGAGAACCATTACATTCATTGTCATTCACTGCAGTGCGGTGCGGCCGGACCAGACGTCGTCAGCAGCCCAGATTGATACGTGGCACCGCCAGCGAGGCTGGAAGCTCGGTATTGGCTACCACTACGTCATCCGTCGCAACGGAGAGATAGAGCCCGGACGTCCGGAATACCTGGTCGGCGCCCACTGCCTGCACCACAACAGCCACTCCATCGGCGTGTGCTACGAGGGTGGCCTGGACATCCGCGGTCACCCCGCCGACACGCGGACGCCGGAGCAGAAAGCAGCGTTACGTCAGCTCTTGGAAGACCTTCACCGCCGCTATCCGCGTGCATTGATCGTGGGCCACCACGACCTCGACCCCACGAAGGACTGTCCCTGCATCAACGACGTCGCT
>JAFSLX010000046.1 GCA_017448185.1 Bacteroidales bacterium | reverse complement strand
GTGTTTGACTGAACAACGACTGAACAACGACCGAACAACGAAGGAGCAATGAACTATGGTAAAAATATTTATGGCGTGAAATACTAAAAGGATGAATGCTGCGTTAATCAAGATAGTATCTAAAACAATTTAAAACTGGAATATTTATGAGAAAACACATTGTTGCAGGCAACTGGAAGATGAACAATACTTTCAACGAAGCCGACGATTTATTGAATTCGATAATGGAACAGCTCGAGGAGAAGGAGCTGCCGCGTGACACGCAGGTGATTGTCTGTCCGCCGTTCCCCTTCCTTGAGATGACAAGCGACTACGCCAACGACAGCTATTTCATGGTCGGCGCACAGAACGTGAGCGACCAGGAAAAGGGGGCCTATACCGGCGAGGTGAGCGCCGCCATGCTCGAGAGCATGGAGATTGACTATTGCATCGTAGGCCACTCCGAGCGCCGCGCCTACTACGGCGAGACCAACAAGACGGTGGCCGCCAAGGTCGACCAACTGCTGAAGCACGGCCTTAAACCCATCGTCTGTGTCGGCGAGGTGCTCGAGGAGCGCGAAGCCAACCGCCAGTTCGAGGTGGTGAAGCAGCAGGTCGAGGAAGGCCTGTTCCACCTCGACGCCGAGCATCTGCAGCAGGTGGTGATTGCCTACGAACCCGTGTGGGCCATCGGCACCGGCAAGACCGCCACACCCGAGCAGGCTCAGGAAATCCACCATTACATCCGCACGCTGCTTGCCCAGAAATACGGCGACGCAGTGGCCAATGAAATCAGCATCCTCTACGGCGGCAGCTGCAAGCCTTCGAACGCCAAGGAGCTCTTCGCCTGCCCCGACATCGACGGCGGACTGATTGGCGGAGCCTCGCTGAAGGCCGAAGACTTTATCGGAATCGTCACTGCGTTTTAGTCGATAGTGATTTGATGTATTTTGAGCGTTTCATAGCAGGACGCTTTATGCCACGCAGCGGCACCGAGAGCGGATTCTCGGGGCCGCTGTCGGCAATTGCGGTGGCCAGTGTTGCGCTGGGGGTCACGGTGATGATTATGGCCGTGAGCATCCTGCGCGGCTTCCAAGGCGACATCGCAGGCAAGGTGGTGGGCTTCGGCAGCCACCTGACGGTGAGAAGCTACGAAGCGACGCATGCCTACGAGGAGGAGCCTGTGGAGGTGGACAGCGCGTTGGAGGCCCGGATGAGGGCTGTGCCCGGAGTGCGGCATCTGCAGCGCTTTGCGACGAAAGGGGGCATGGTGAAGACCGAAGAGCAGATCTACGGCATTGTGCTGCGTGGACTGAGCGCGGACTACGACACCACTTTCTTCAGCACCTACCTGACCGAAGGGCACCTGCCGAAGATGGATTCGGCGGTGACAAACGAGGTGCTGGTTTCGAGCACAATAGCGAGGAAACTGAAACTGGACGTGGGCGACAAGATGCGCACTTATTTCTGGCAGGGAGAGGGATACCGTTCGCGTGCTTTCACGGTGGGCGGGATTTACAATACGGACCTGACAGAGATGGACGAGGTGTATGTGGTAGGCGACCTGCGGCAGGTGCAGCGACTGAACGGATGGGGCGACAGCCTGGTGGGCGGCTATGAGCTGCTGGTGGAGGATTTCGACCGGATAGACGAGGCGGCCGACGGTGTGCTTGCCACGCTGCCCTACGACCTGACGTTGCAGACGGTTGTGAGTGCCAATCCGGTGCTGTTTTCGTGGTTAGACCTGCTGAACACGAACATCAGACTGATATTGGCGATTATGAGCCTGGTGTGCGCAGTGGCGGTGGTGTCGGCACTGCTGATTATGATTTTTGAGAAGAGCGCAACCATTGGACTCTTGAAGACGATGGGTGCGACCGACGCGTCGATACGCCGCATTTTCATGATTAAGGCAGGAGGACTGATAGCGAAGGGAGTGGCGATTGGCTGCGGGGTGGCGCTGGCATTGTGCTGGGTGCAGAAGCAGTGGCAGTTGGTGAAGCTGGATGCCGAGTCATATTCGATGAGCTATGTGCCGGTAGAGATAAATGTGTGGACTTTTGTGGCTATTGGGGCTGGTGCAGCGGCGGTGTGCGTAGCGGCGCTGCTGATACCGGCAGCACATATCAGCCGGATAAGTCCGGCCATTACGGTTAGAAGCGAGAAATAAAAGAAATAAAGGTATGAGAATAAGGCTGAAATGGATTGTGCTGGGATTAACCATTGGGCTGGCGTTGGCGGCGTTGTGGCAGGTGCAGAATATAGCGGAGCAGGTGCGCGAGAGCGAGACGTCGAAGGTGCGCCTGTGGGCCAATGCAGTGTCGCAGCGGGCGCAGCTGTTGGATGCGACGCGACTGTTTTTTGAGCAGGCCACGCTGGACGAACACCGCAAGATGCGGCTATATACGGATATTCTGCAGTCGTTCAACGATCCGGACCAGAATGCAGACCTGCGTTTCAGCCTGGCGTATGTCAATTATATTGTTGACAGTGCGCGAACACCTATTTTGATTACGACGGCGAAGGATTCGATGATCACGGTGCCGCAGGAGCTGAGCGGACAGAAGCTGGAGGGTGAGCTGCTGGAGGAGTTTTCACAGAATCCGCCGTTCAGGTATAAGCTGTTCGGTATGCCGATGACGCTGTATTACAAGGAGTCGGGCTATTACACACAGCTGCGAGGGGTGCTCGACAGCTATGTACGCTCGTTTCTGAGCGATATTACGAACAATTCGGTACTGGTGCCGGTGGTGATTGTGGATAGCAGCCGAACGCGCGTGCTGGCCTCGGGCAACATGGGGAGTTCGGAGTTGGAAGAAAGGAGTGAGGCGTTTGGAGATTGGCTGGAGAAGGAGTTCGACAACGAGCCGATTACGCTGACGCTGGGGAATGGGAGTCCTGCCTATGTGTATTATGCCACCACTCCCCTACTGCGGTCGTTGCGCTGGTTGCCACTGTTCTATATTTTTATCGCCTTTGTGCTGCTGCTGGTGAGCTACAACCTGCTGCGAACCGCCCGCACGGCGGAGCAGAACCGGATATGGGTGGGACTGGCGAAAGAGACGGCACATCAGCTGGGTACGCCGCTGTCGTCGCTGATTGCGTGGACCGAATACCTGCGAGGCCGCGAATTCACCGACCAGTATGCAGCCGAGGTGGAGAAAGACCTGCACCGGCTGGAGACTATCACGCACCGTTTCTCGAAGATAGGCTCGACTCCCGAGTTGAAAGCGGAGAATGTGAGCGACGCGGTACGTGCCGCCGTGGAGTACCTGCGCAGCCGCACGCCGCGAAGGGTGAATTTCGTAGTCACCCTGCCCGACGACCATCCGTTGGTGGCACCGCTGAACGCCTACCTGTTCCAGTGGGTGGTGGAGAACCTCTGCAAAAATGCTGTCGACGCCATGCAGGGTGATGGTACGATTACCATCGTGGGCTCGGAGGATACCCGCCGCATATATATCGACATTTCCGACACGGGTTGCGGCATGTCGCCGTCGGTGCAACGCCGCATTTTCAGTTCGGGTTTCACCACCAAGACACGTGGCTGGGGTCTCGGTCTGCCGTTGGCCCGCCGCATCGTCAACCAGTATCACCGTGGCCGACTGTACCTGAAATACAGTGTTCCGGGACAAGGAAGCTGTTTCCGCATAGAACTGCGGAAGGATGAGCGATAAACGGTTAATTACCTATCGCCCTATAGTTCTATTCTGACCTTATCAGCCATCCGCCAATGCTGGGAGAATTGCCCGGAGGACTAACCGCTAAAGTTTGTTTTGCCAAACAAGAAAAGATTTGTATCTTTGCAGCGTGAAAATATGAGAACCAAAGACATGGATAAAACCACAGAAACAGTACCAGTTCGAACATTATTGATTGACGACTTGCGGTCAATAATCAACCGCGCAAGAGCGAATGTTGCCTTAAAAGCCAATGCAGAATTAATTCTGATGTTCTGGGAGATTGGTGAACGAATTAATCGCGAAGTCCTTGGCAATAAAAGGGCCACCTATGGACAGCAGATTGTGTCGCAGGTTGCGACACAATTGCAGGCGGAGTTTGGCAAGAAGGGATTTGGCGTTAGAAGCATACGTAGGATGATGCAGTTTGCCGAATACTTCCCCGACAATAAGATCGTGTCGCAGGTTGCGACACAATTAAGTTGGTCTCATATTATTGAAATATTACCATTAAAAGATGCCATTCAAAGAGAATTCTATTTAACAATGGCATCAACGGAACATTGGGGAAGAGATGTGTTGCGAGCAAAAATTGACGGCATGCTGTATGAGCGCACCGCCATTGCGACGAAACCAGACGAACTGATCAAACAGGAGTTGTCGGAACTGCGGGAGAACAACGTTCTCACTCCTGACCTCGTTTTCAAGAGTCCCTATTTCTTGGAGTTCACAGGGCTGAAGGGAATGTACAGCGAGAAGAGTTTGGAAGACAGCTTGGTAGCGCATCTGGAGCAGTTCATATTGGAGTTGGGCAATGGATTCACTTTCGTCGAACGGCAGAAGCGGATGATTATCGACGGCGAGGATTTCTACCTCGACCTGCTTTTCTACCATCGAAGGTTGCACCGCCTGATTGCCATCGACTTGAAACTCGGCAAATTCAAGGCACAGTACAAAGGACAAATGGAGTTGTATCTGCGTTGGCTCGAAGCCCACGAGATGGAGGCTGGCGAGGAGCAGCCCCTCGGTCTATTGCTCTGCACCGAAGGCGGCGATGAACAGATAGAGTTGCTGCAACTCGACAAGTCGGGCATCAAGGTGGCGCAATATATGACCGAGCTGCCCTCCAAAGAACTGCTGCAACGCCAGCTGCACAAAGGCATAGAAGCCGCCCGCCAGCGCTGGGAGAATCTTCTGGAGGACTAAATATTTAATTTGACGGTCAGCAACCGATACATTACAGGAGACTAATAGTCAACATGTAGAAATTTTGCGGTCGGCAACCGCCAAATTGGAAGAGTGGCAGAAAACACTAACAGGACAGGAAAGAATACCGAAAAGAACAAGAAGATAATTATTGAATAAAAAAATCATATGGATTGTAAAAAAATTATGAATAACTTGAATGAAATATATGTTGGAGTAAAGGGAAAAGAATACACGCTAACAAGAATAGACAATCTATGTCAAAAATATAGAGGTAGGTATGGTGATGTGCGTATTTTGTTCAAGAATTACTGTTATGACACAATTGCGGTATTTGAAGAATGTTTTGACACATCTTTACTCGGGATAACAAGATGTATTAATAAAGTGAAAAGATATCAAAGCCTTGACAATTGCGACTATAATAAGGCAATACTTGATATTGTCGATATGCTAATAAAACTAAAAGGCATAGTTAATTCCATGGTGCCGATAAAAGATTTGCCATCTTGTAGAGAATTAACAAAACTATCCGCAGAAGACATCGTCTCAAAAGGAAAAGATTTGGTGAAAAGCGACATAATAAAAACAAGCATTGCAGTCTTGTCACTCGGTTCCAAAGTTGGAAAAATCATCCATATAGAAGATGTCAAAAGATACTATATGAACAGCATAGATGAGCTACAGAACGAACTTCAATTAAAAGGGAAAACCATTAGCTCCACAGAACAATTCCTGCTGGATAAATTCAAAGCTGAAATAGGCTATTGTAATCTTGCTATGATAAAGGCAGGAATAGGAATGATTGACGAAGTTGAAGAGCTGGCTGAAATTGCAAAGAAAGATATTGAGAAATTTGAGAACCAATGTTTAGGTGGATATCCATCCATGCATATGATTGCTAAATAAAAAGCAATGGATGACAAATTGAAAGAAATAAAGGTGCAAAACAACTGACATGTTACGCAAGGAATTTTGCCTCCTAGAAGTCTTTTATACTTATCATAATTTATGGATAGAATGAAAATAAAAACTAAACCGTTGCTTTCTTATAGTGTTGTGTTTCCAAACAGACACGATAAAATAGAAGATTTGATATTACATATTCCTTCCGCTAAAGCAATTGAGTTCCTATCCTATTATCTCTCAAAGAGAATTAACCTGTTGTTCGGACAACATGATTTTGACATTTGGGCGAGATGGCTCATGGTGACTAGAAACGATGTAAAAACACCAATAGGCCATTATGCTCAAAAAAACAATCTTGCAAACTATGCACTAATAGATCCATACGCAATGCTTTTGCTAATTAGTAGATTATTGAGTGCATACAATGGACGGAATGAAGAAATGTCTCAAGATGATATTTCAAACCTGTTTCTTTCTTATATGATTTGCTGTGATGAACGCATTGAATTATGCAAAATACGACCAAATGAGATAAATAGTGTAGAGGATTTTGTGAAAACATTTTTACCAAATGCGCTATTAACAAATGATATAGAATTTCCGCGAGACTATCGAATAATGTTAATCAAATGCTATTGCCTTTTGATTGAGTTTCCAAAGTCGAATAAACGGTTTGCATCGTATCTGGATGTTTTTTGCAGAGAAAAAGGACTGCATATTGCAAAAACGTATCTGGACCAATTGTTTCAGGTATTTCTCGAACTATCATCTAAGGGGGATTACTCAACTAGCCTTATGGAAGTCAACCCAGTTTGTAGGGACACAATTCAATTTCTTGATGGTTTCTCTATTGATACAGAGGACTACCAACATGATATGGATTTCAAGATGATTCGAGAAAAACCTATACTAAAAACCGGATTACATAGATATAATTTCATTTTTATGAAAATGTTTTTAGACAAAGCCTATACGGGATTTGTCTTTGATATGAAGGATGTACTGGTAAAACATGGACTCTTGAATGAACAAGAAGGATATGGAAAACTAAAATCAATGCTTGGAGAAGATTTTTCGGAGCGATTCCTTTTTTATTCTTTGATGAAAAGGTGTTTTGGAAAACATTATGTGAATTATAGCGGAGAGTCAATGCAAAATCGGCTAGGGGTAGGCATGCCTGATTACTATTTAAGAAGAGGGAATCGGATTTTTTTGTTTGAATGTAAAGATGCCCAACTATCGTCAAATAAAAAAATGAGTGGTGATTATACTGTTGTAAAGGATGCTATCTACGAAAAATATGTTCGTAATTCAAAAGGTCACGGCAAAGGTGTCACACAGCTTGCAAATGTAATTTCAAATAAATTGACGGACATATTCTGCAAACTAGACGTAACCGTCCCTACAGGTGTGAAATATATTTTCCCAATTATTGTTTATTTCGATGATAGTTTCGATGTAGAGGGGCCAAGTTATTTGTTAAACATAGAGTATAAAAAAATCATACGTAGTAATAATTATGCGAAAGATTATGTAATGAAGGATTTAGTCATGATCAATATTGAACTTTTAATGATGTTGGAGAATTTTTTTGCAGACGATAAGTTAAAACTGGCAAACTTAATCAACTCATATATGGAATTTAAAAAGCAAAAAGAACAGAATCAAGTATTTCCATTTAATAAGTACTTGTTTCAGGAGGCACGAAAGAAAGGCTATGAATTGAAGAAGACAAGATGGTTTGATGAGGTTTATCAAAACCTTATTACCTTAGATAAACAGGGAATAAAATAATTAAGATTGATTATAATACCATCAACGCAATATGGCACCAATAACAACTCTTAATTTCAAAATTTTTTGCTATTAGAAAAAAAACAGTATCTTTGCAGTCGAAATAACAACTAAAACAGATAACATATCGAAAAAAGAAAATAGAAGATAAATAACATAGAATAAAGCGTTTTCGCTCTAACTGTCCTCTTGAAGTTCCACAAATCAAGTTCCGACAATGTAAAGCGGTAAACGCTCACGAGAATATCGTGGGCTTTACTTAATTGTCGGGCAGGTCGTGGAACACCTAAGAGGACATAAGCAAAGTTCCACGATTTTCTTATGCCAGTACAACACGAAAACACTAAACAGATTAAGAGCCGCCAGCGGGTGGCTCAGCATGGCGAGGTGTTCACCAATCCGCGCGAGGTGAACGCTATGCTCGACTTGGTGCGCGACGAGTCGTTCCGGCTCGACAGCCGTTTCCTCGAGCCCGCCTGTGGCGACGGGAATTTCCTTATCGAAATTCTGCGTCGCAAACTCTCACTACTTTCTTCTGTAAAGTCTTCGACGGAATGGGAATTTAATAGTCTTATTGCCGTAGGGGCGTGCTATGGGATTGAGCTGCTGGAGGACAATGCGGAGGCTTGTCGGGAAAGGTTGTATCGCGAGGTTGTGGGTCAGATGGGTCGAATAGGTGATTTGGGCGACTATGGGAAGAGCCTGTGGTATATGCTGCAGAAGAACATCGTCTGTGGGGATGCACTGACCTATCGAACGGCGGACGGCAAGCCGATTACTTTCTGCGAATGGACACCCATCGCGGGGAGTATGCAGTTTGCGCGGCGCGACTTTCAGTTTGACTTCCTGGTCAACCAGACACACCAGTATTCTCTTTTCGACGAGCAGGGCGAGGCGCAGAACTTCGACGAACCTGTTCGGTCGTATCCTCCATTGCATTACACTCAACTCTATAAATATGGCGATTAATCAATACTCCTTGCCCTGCGGGCAGAAATCTTGTAAATCTTATAAATTAATGCGCTTCGCGTAACCGCCGCAGGCGGAATAAATCTACGAGATTTACAAGATTTCGTGAGCACGTGATGCGAGCAGGAGAACATAAAAGATATAACGAAATGAAACAAGATTATTCACCGGACATATTGAACTGCCTGGCCAATCTGAGCAGCGACGAGGTCTTCACCTCGCCGGAGCTGGCTAATAGGATGCTGGACCTGCTGCCGCAGGAGCTGTTCCGCAGTCCGAAGACACGCTTTCTCGACCCTTGTGCGAAAAGTGGTGTCTTCCTGCGCGAGATTGCCAAACGGCTACTGGCTGGGCTGGAAGCGGAGATCCCCGACCTGCAACAGCGTATCGACCATATTATGACCCGTCAGGTCTTCGGCATCGCCTGTACCGACCTCACCGCCGAGATGAGCCGCCGCACGCTCTACTGCTCCAAGCTTGCCAACGGCGAGTACAGCGTCAGCACGGCTTTCCGCGATGTGCAAGGCAACCTGCTGTATGAGCGATGCCACCACACTTGGAACGCACAAGGCCGATGCGAACACTGCGGCGCCAGCAAAGGCGAATACCTCCGCACCGACAGCCGCGAGTCTTACGCCTATCCTTTTATCCATAAATCAATCAAAGAAATATTCCATAAAGATATGCAATTCGATGTAATCATAGGCAATCCACCATACCAATTGAGTGATGGTAGTGGTGCTTCAACAGATGCAGCTATGCCCATATATAACAAATTTGTTGAGCAATCACAAAAAATGAATCCCAATTATCTAATAATGATTATCCCATCAAAATGGATGGTTGGTGGGCGAGGCTTACAGTCATTTCGAAGCAATATGCTTGCGGATAGACATATTAAAAAGATATTCGATTATGAAGATGCTGGAGAATGCTTTGCTGGAATGCATATAGATGGAGGTGTTTGCTATTTCTTGTGGGATAACACATATAATGGAGATGTAGAATATACGTTCAAATCAAATGACGGTTATGTATCTACAGCCAAAGGTAGATTGCAAAATGATTATTTTGATTTTGTAATTCGAGACCAACGTATTATTCCAATAATAAACAAAATAGCTGCAAAAAGTAGTTTTTCTGAAATAGTATCCGCGACCAAACCTTATAGCATACGCAAGTTCCTGTTCAACGAACCAGATAGGTATCCAGAGGCAAACCTATCCGATACACCTTTCCATAATTGCGTGAAGATTCATGGAGTCAAAGGTATAAAAGGTGGAGCTCGTAGGCAAGTGGGTTACATAACACGTAATACAGTAACGGCAGGGAAAGATAGCATTGATAAGTATAAATTGTTTTTTACAACAAGCTATTCAACAAATGCCATACAGCCACCCGATATTATTATTGGAGATAAAGGCGAGGTATGCACAGAAACCTTTTTAGTAATTGGCCCATTTGAAACAAAAGAGGAACAACTAAACTGCAAATCATATATGGAGACCAACTTCTTTAAGGTACTTTTGTATTTTGGGAAAGGCACCATGCAAGTAACACGAAGTGTGTTCGGACTCGTCCCCCTTCAAGACTTCTCCCACCCATGGACAGACGAGATGCTGTACAAGAAATACGGCCTGACAAAAGAGGAGATTGCCTTTATCGAAAGTATGATCCGCCCGATGGAATGAAAAGACATCGCCGAAGGACCGCCGAAGGACCGTCGAAGGATCGTAGAACCCACGTAGCTGCCTGACCGCAGGGAATGGCCTGCGTGGTAAGACCTGCGAGCACCACTAAATAGATTAACTATAGCGAGTCAACTTGATGAGCAAACCCACGCCGAGGGAAAAGACTCGGCAAAAAACAATAACAGAGCGCTCTTTGAAATAAAAATGTGATAGCAAAGCAATAAAAACGACAACCTTGCGTTACAGATACAAAAGGAGATTGATATGACCGAAATAACATTAAGAGTCACTAACGAAAGCCTTCTGCCCAGTTTCCGTAAATTAATCCGGAGTATTGATGGCATTGATATTGTGCCTGCCAAACGTAAGCGTAAGAGTGGAATTGAGCAGGCACTTGAAGACGTGGCCGCCGGACGGGTGACCGAGTGGAAAAGTGCAGATGAAATGTTCAAAACATTGATGGCGGAGGCATAATGTATAGTGTACGAACCACAAAGAATTACGAGCGTGCTTTCAAAAAGTGTGTTCGTCGTGGACTGCCAATGGACAAGTTGGACAAGGTTGTGAAAACGCTTGAAGCCACAGGTACACTTCCTCAAAAGTATCGTCCCCACAAGTTGTCTGGTTTTGTTGGCAACAATGTCTGGGAATGCCATATACAGCCCGACTGGCTTTTGGTATGGCAACAATTCGACGAAGAACTGGTGCTGCTGATGCTCGACACGGGTACACACTCTGACATCTTCTAAACTATCACATCTTTATTTCTGCATAAGGGCGTCTGTTTGGAATGATAACGGACAAACTGACATATTATGCAGACGACAGAACAGATACTCCCCACGATGCGGCGCGCGGTGCCGCAGATTTATATGTATGACGACACGTCGTTTCCCGGCTGGATCAAAATAGGGCAGACGACGCGGGCCGATGTGCGGCAGCGCATCGACGAGCAGCACCCCATCACGGAGCCGCACAAGACCTACCACTTGCTGTGGCACGACAACGCCTTCTATGCCGACGGCAGCGGCGAGAGCTTCAGCGACCACGACCTGCACGAAGTGCTGCGCCGTATGGGCAAGGAGCTGATTGGCGAGTGGTGCCGCTGCTCTCTGCGCGAGGCCAAGGCCGCCTACGTGGCGGTGCGCCATCGCGACACGCACGTGGAGACCGTGCGCGACCTCGACTACAAGATGCGCGAGGAACAAGAGAAAGCTGTAAAAGACACTGCCGACTACTTCGCCTTGATGGACAGCGAGGAGCCCGACCGCCCCAGCCACTACCTGTGGAATGCCAAGATGCGCTTCGGCAAGACCTTTGCCTCCTACCAGCTGGCCAAGAGTATGAAGGCCAAGCGGGTGCTGGTGCTCACCTTCAAACCCGCCGTGGAAGACTCGTGGCGCGACGATCTGCTGCGCCACCGCGACTTCGAAGGCTGGCGGTATTACAGCAGCAGGATGGACGAACGATTTCCGTCGTTGTCCTCTACGAAACCTCTCGTTGTCTTCGGCTCGTTCCAGGACTACCTCGGCCGCGACAAGTACGGCAACATCAAACCCAAGAACGAGTGGGTACACAGTATCGACTGGGACCTCATTGTGCTCGACGAATATCACTTCGGCGCCTGGAACGACCACGCCAAGAGTCTGCTCGACCTCGGCGACAGCGAGGCCAGGAACCGCCAGACGGAAGAGGACGAGGTGATGCGCGAGAGCGGCATCGACGTGGAGAGCGGCCGTGCGTGGGACGACGAGGACATACCCATCAGCGGCCGTCACTTCCTCTACCTCAGCGGCACACCCTTCCGCGCCCTCGCCACGGGCGAGTTTATGGAAAACCAGATATTCAACTGGACCTATCAGGACGAGCAGGCACGGAAAGAGGCCGTCGGCGGCCCCTATTTAGAGATGCCCACCATGGTGATGATGACCTACCAGATGCCACAGGACCTCGGCGCCATGATAGAGCAATGGGATATGGACGGCTTCGATTTGAATGAGTTCTTCAGAGCCGAGGGCAAGACTTTCGTCCATGAAAAGGCGGTGCAGAAGTGGCTTGACATCATCCGTGGCAAGACCCCCATCTATGGCGACAACAGTTCGCCCCTCAACGAGCATCCTCCCCTGCCCTTCGAGGACACCCGCCTGCTCGACCTCTGTGCCCACACCATGTGGTTCCTACCCAATGTGGCCTCGTGCGACGCTATGGAGGCACTGCTGCGACGTCCAGCCAACGGATTCTATCAAAACTATCAAATCATCAATTGCAGCGGCACGAAGGCCGGTATCGGCGTGGATGCTCTCGGCCCTGTACGCGAGGCTATGGGCGACAACCCGCTGACGACACGCACCATCACCCTCACCTGTGGCAAGCTGACCACCGGTGTCACATTGCGTCCGTTAGGCGGACTGCTGATGCTGAGGAACTGCTCTTCGCCCGAGACCTATTTCCAGACGGCTTTCCGTGTGCAGAGTCCTTGGACGGCCACCGACAAGGACGACCCCACGAAGAAGACCATCTTAAAACCCACCTGCTATGTCTTCGACTTCGCCCCCAACCGTGCCCTGCGCGAGGTGGTGACCTACGCCAACCAGTTAGACGTCGACAGCAACCGGCGCATCACCGACAAGGTGAACGACTTCATCAATTTCCTGCCCATACTCCAGTTCGACGGAAGCTCGATGAAGCGGGTGGATGCCACCGAGATACTCGACTTTGTGGACAACGGCACCAGCGGTACGCTGCTGGCCCGCCGATGGAACAGCGCCCAGTTGGTAAACGTCGACAACGCCACCCTGCAACGGGTGCTTGACAATCCCGAAGCGTTGGCCACCATCATGAAAATCGAAGGCTTCCGTGCCTTGGGCAGCGACATCATCGAAAACATTGTCAACCGTGCCGAACGAATAAAGAAGCTGAAACGCGAAGCCGGCGACAATCCCAAGAAAAAGAAAGAGCTGACGGCCGAGGAGAAAGAATATCGCAGCAAGCGGCGCGAAGTACAGGAAAAACTGATGAAGTTCGCCACGCGCATCCCCATCTTCATGTACCTGACCGACTACCGCGAAGAGAGCCTCGAGGATGTCATCCGCAAACTGGAGCCTTCGCTCTTCGAAAGAGTCACTGGCCTCACCATCGACGACTTCGACTTGTTGCTGCGTGTGGGTGTCTTCAACCGCGCCCAGATGAACGATGCCATCCTGAAGTTCCGCCGCTACGAGGATGCCTCGCTGGCCTACACCGGTGTGAACCGTCACGCTTCAGACACCCACATCGGTTTGATGGACAGCACTGTGCCCATAGAAGCACTGCTTTAAGAATATCTTTTTTTCGAACAGATGGGAAAATAATCGTATCTTTGCCAAATAAAATTGACAGACAAAAGAATAATTTCTAACTGAAAAACAATAATATATTATATGGCAAATCAAGACGATTTCTTTAAGAAAGTAGTGGCTCACGCCAAAGAATACGGGTTTATTTTCCCCAGTTCGGAGATTTACGACGGTCTCGCGGCTGTGTATGACTACGGCCAGCTGGGCGTGGAGCTGAAGAACAATATTAAGCAGTACTGGTGGAAAGCCATGGTGCAGATGCACGAGAACATTGTGGGGCTTGACAGCGCCATCTTCATGCACCCCCGTATCTGGAAAGCCAGTGGCCACGTCGACGCCTTCAACGACCCCCTCATCGACAACAAAGATTCCAAGAAGCGCTACCGTGCCGATGTGCTCATCGAGGACCATATTGCCAAAATAGAGGAAAAGATTGAGAAAGAGTGCGAGAAAGCCCACAAGCGTTTCGGCGAGGCCTTCGACCGCCAGCAGTTCGTCACCACCAACGCCCGTGTGCTTGAGCACCAGAAGAAAATCGACGAGATTCACGAGCGCTATGCCGACTGCATGAACCGCAATGACCTCGACGGCCTCAAGCAACTCATCCTCGACCTGGAAATTGTATGCCCCATCAGCGGCACACGCAACTGGACCGATGTGCGCCAGTTCAACCTCATGTTCGCTACCAAGATGGGCTCTGTCATCGACGACTCGGACACCCTCTACCTGCGTCCCGAGACCGCCCAGGGCATCTTCGTCAACTTCCTAAACGTGCAAAAGAGTGGCCGCATGAAGATTCCCTTCGGCATCGCACAGATAGGCAAAGCTTTCCGCAACGAGATCGTGGCCCGTCAGTTCATCTTCCGCATGAGGGAGTTCGAACAGATGGAGATGCAATTCTTCGTTCGTCCTGGAACCGAGCTCGAATGGTTCAAGCACTGGAAAGAGGAGCGACTGCAGTGGCACCTTGCCCTCGGCATCCCGGCCGACTGCTACCGCTACCACGACCACGAGAAACTGGCCCACTACGCCAACGCCGCCACCGACATCGAATTCAAGTTCCCCTTCGGCTTCAAAGAGCTCGAAGGCATTCACAGCCGCACCGACTTTGACCTGAGCCGCCACAGCGAGTTCAGCGGCAAGAAACTACAATACTTCGACCCCGAGCTCAACGAGAACTACACGCCATACGTCATCGAGACTTCGATTGGTGTCGACCGCACCTTCCTGGCCATCTTCAGCCATGCCCTCAAGGAGGAAACTCTCGAGGACGGCAGTACCCGTACCGTGCTCAGCTTGCCCAACAAACTGGCCCCCTACAAAGCTGCTGTATTGCCTTTGGTAAAGAAGGACGGCCTGCCAGAAAAAGCCCGCGAGGTGCAGCACCTGCTGATGCCCGACATGATGGTGCAGTACGACGAGAAGGATGCTATCGGCCGTCGCTACCGTCGTCAGGACGCTATCGGAACACCCTTCTGCATCACCGTCGACAACGACACGCTGAGCGACAACAGCGTCACCGTACGTCACCGCGACACCATGCAGCAGGAACGCGTCAATATCGACTCACTGAGAAACTATCTGATCAGCAAATTATAAACACTCTTAGCAATTAAAAAG
Source organism: Bacteroidales bacterium (assembly GCA_017448185.1). Lineage (GTDB taxonomy): Bacteria > Bacteroidota > Bacteroidia > Bacteroidales > P3 > Colimorpha. The sequence goes on along the minus strand of JAFSLX010000046.1, from coordinate 3,478 downwards.
GGCGTGGGATTCTACAATCTCACGCCCTTTTTTTTGGACACATTGATTCTCACGCCATCAGCACCAGCAGTTGTGCAGTGAAGATTCGGAGGAACATGGTCAAAGGATAGACGGTGGCATAGCCGGTATTCGGCAACTTGCAGCCCTCGGGTGCCATATTGTTGGCAAAGGCCAAGGTCGGAGGGTCGGTATGGCTACCGCCGATAAAGCCCATCAAAGTATAGTAGTTGACTTTCAGCACCAAACGGCCAAACAGTCCAACCAACAGCGGCGGTACCATGGTGATAATCACGCCATAGAGAACCCACAGGTATCCCCCACCCTGAATGGTGCTGACAAAGCTTCCGCCAGCGCTCAATCCCACTCCGGCAAGGAACAGGGCTATGCCGACTTCACGCAGCATCCACACACCATGGCTGTCGGTGAACTCGGTGGTGAACCATCCTTTCTTCACACCCAACCAGCTGCCAATCAGGGCAACCACCAGCGGGCCGCCTGCCAATCCCAGCTTCACCGGAGCCGACATGCCAACCGGTATAGGTATCGAACCCAGAATGATACCGATGGCGATAATCACGAATATTGGCACAAGATTGATCTTATGGCGCTGCGAAGTCGGTGTTGCACCCTTCTCCTTTGCCGCTTCAATCATTTGCTCTGTCGTCGGTTCTTTGGCCAGGTCGATTCGGCAAAGCGGACGGAGCAGCAGGCAGGTGACAATCATTCCCACCACAGCCAGCGGATAGGCCACTGCATAGCCACTCGCCAACTGGTCGGCGGCACCCTCCATTCCAAGTTCGCGCACCGTCTGCTGTGCAGCCGAAAGACCCGGGGTATTGGTAATGGCACCAGTGTAAACGCCAGCCATATCAGTCAGGCTTTGATCTGCCACCTTGGCGATGATTACTGTAATCAGCACTCCCAAAGCCACGTTGACCAATGCCATCGTGTTCAGCGCCAATCCGCCCTTCTTGAAACTCTTGAAGAATCCGGGACCAACCTGCAGACCCACTGCCGTAACAAACAGTATCAGGCCAAACTCCTTGATGATATGCAGCATCTCGCCGTTCAGGCTCACACCGCAGGCACTCAATGCAATGCCCACAAACAGCACCCACGTGATGCCCAGCGTGACACCTTTCACCTTGAACTTTCCAAGCAGCAGTCCCGCGAAAATGGAGATGGCCAGCATCAAAACTGTGCTGGCCACTCCACTACCTGTAAACAGATTAGTAAACCACATGATTAGTCACCCAGTGTAGCAACCATGACGGCTTTAATTGTGTGCATACGGTTCTCGGCCTCGTCGAAGACGATGCTGTTCTCGCTCTCGAAGACCTCCTCGGTCACCTCGATGCCGTTCAGACCAAACTTCTCGTGCACATCGCGGCCGGCCTTCGTCTCCAGATTGTGGTAGGCGGGCAGGCAGTGCATGAACTTGCACTTCGGGTTGCCGGTCTTCTTCATCAGTTCAGCGTTCACCTGGTAGGGCATCAGCATCTTGATGCGCTCTTTCCACACGCTGTCGGGTTCGCCCATCGACACCCAGATGTCGGTATAGATGAAGTCGAGGCCCTTCACGCCCTTCTCGACATCGTCGGTGACGGTCAGCTTGGCGCCAGTCTCCTTGGCGATCTCCTGGCACTTCTTCACCAGCTCCTTGGCGGGCTGAAGTTTCTTGGGGGCAATGATGCGGATATCCATACCCATCTTCACGCCGCCGACCATCAGGCTGTTACCCATGTTGTAGCGGGCATCGCCAATGTAGGCGAACTTCACCTGGTTGAGGGGCTTGTCGGTGTGCTCCTGGATGGTCAGGAAGTCGGCCAGAATCTGGGTGGGGTGAGCCTCGGCGGTAAGACCGTTCCACACGGGGACGCCGGCGTATTGGGCCAACTCCTCCACGGTGGCCTGGTCGAAGCCACGGTACTCGATGCCGTCGAACATGCGACCCAGCACGCGGGCGGTGTCCTTCATGCTCTCCTTGATGCCAATCTGGCTACCAGTGGGACCCAGGTAGGTCACATGTGCACCCTGGTCCTTAGCACCAACTTCGAAAGCGCAGCGGGTACGGGTCGAAGTCTTCTCGAAGATAAGGGCAATATTCTTGCCTTTCAGGTGAGGCTGCTCGGTGCCGGCATATTTGGCGCGCTTCAGGTCGCGGGCCAGGTCGAGTAAATAGTTAAGCTCCTTCGGCGAAAAGTCGAGGATCTTCAGGAAATTGCGGTTTCTTAAATTGTAAGCCATAATATTAAATTTGAATTTTGAATTATGAATTTCAGTTTTATCGGACAATTCTTGTGCCACAGTTGGGGTTCTCCAGCTGGCCGGCCTCGGTGATGATGCACTCCTTGCCGCCATGCTCGACGAACATGATCGCGGCTCTCACCTTCGGAGCCATCGAGCCCTCGGCAAACTGACCCTCCTCGAGGTACTTCTTGGCCTCGGCTATGGTGATGGTGTCGAGAGCCTGCTCATTCTCCTTGCGGAAGTTGATGTACACCTTGGGCACATCGGTGAGGATGTAGAACTCGTCGGCACCAATCTCTATAGCGCACAGTGCGCTTGCCAGGTCCTTGTCAATAACAGCCTCGACACCACGCACATAGTCGCTCTCCTCAACCACAGGGATTCCGCCGCCGCCAACCGTCACAACAATATTGCCAGCCGTGGCCAACTGCTTCACTATCTTGATATTGTTGATGCGTTTCGGCTTCGGGCTTGCCACCACCTTGCGCCAGCCGTTACCCTTCGGGTCAGCCTTGTAATGCACTCCGCTCGGCGATACCATCACCCCGTTCTCCTCCTTCCACTCGCCATTCTCCACATCCATCAGTCTCTCCTTGCTGTAGTAAGGTCCCACCGGTTTCGTCGGGTTCTCGAACATCGGGTCCAGCTTGTTCACAGCCACCTGCGTCACAAGCGTCACCACATCGCGCTGTATATCGTTGCGGGCCATCACATTGCGCAGCCCCATCTCAATCATATACGCTATCGAACCCTGAGTCTCGGCAACGCAGAAATCCATCGGCATACTCTCCACACCCACCAGTCTGCCAGCCTCGTGCTGCAACATCACATTGCCCACCTGCGGACCGTTGCCGTGGCCAATCACCACATTATAATTACGTTTCAGCAGCGCACAGAGGCTCTCACACGTGTCCTCCACATTCTGCAACTGCTCCTGATAAGTGCCCTTCTGGCCGCTGCGCAACAACGCATTCCCGCCAAAAGCCACCACTGCCAGTTTCCTCATAATATCAATACAATATTAGTTTTCAATAATTTAAATACATTTTCCCCTATGTTGGGAAAGTGCAAATTTACGAAAAAAAAACAATAATACAATATAAATAAACAAAAAGTTGAAAATAATTCACCCTTCCCCACCCTCGAACACGACTCCAACCCCACCCTCCGTTGGTCGTCATTTGTTCAGTCGTTGTTCAGTCGTTGTTCAGTGTTTGACTGAACAACG
>JAFSLX010000045.1 GCA_017448185.1 Bacteroidales bacterium | reverse complement strand
TCCGCAAGATGAATGCAAAGAAGTAACAGGGTAAAATAAAAATGACCCCGTCGGTCAGGACTTTAAAGGGGTCAAAAATAAAAAGTTTTAAGGGGTCATCGTCGCTTTGCCCTCGGGGGTCAAACTCGCGCGGCTTTTCCACACGTGCAAAGATAAACAAAATTTGTTAAACCACATAATATGAAATAGATAATTATCAACTTTTAGTACTTTTGATGTTCTGGCTGTTTCATTTGTTTCCGTACGCTTCTATTTTATACTTTACTATTAAATTGCCTATTCGGAGACTGAATATTATTAGCGTCCGAACTGCCCGAAATCGGCGTTCGAGTTGCCAATCCTTATCTTTTGAGTTGTAATTTCAATGAAATTGCAAAGTAAAATCAATGAAATTGCCGAGCAATTTCAATTAAATTGGTCTGCAATTTCATTGAAATTACAACTCGAATCATACGAAATGGCAATCAGAACGATGGATTCTGACAAATCGAATGATGAGGAGAATGTATCCGGAAATCAGAAGAATGCCCCTAAGACTTTATCCAAAATGATGTTCAGCCACTCGGGAAATACCCAGAAGAACAGGACGATAAAGATACAGCCTATCCAACCACAAATCTGGGTGAACTTCGCTGATGGCTTCTTGCCTGTAATCATTTCGTAAAGGGCGAACACGATTGCACCACCGTCAAGGGGATAGATGGGCAGAATGTTCAGCACTGCCAAGAACAGCGACATCGTGGTTAACGGCCACAGCAGATTACTGCTTTCGACAGACATGAACGGCAAGGCAATATATAGAATAAGAAAGGTGGCGAGATTAAACAGCACCCCGGCAGCAGAGATGAGCAGACGCTGCCAAGCGGGTTTGTCCTCGATATAAGGCGAGGAAGCAGCTGGTGCCACATCTTCACCGACTGTTCTCCGAGATTTGAACACCGTGGCACCGCCCAGGGGAAGAGCCCCCAGACTCCATGTGATATTTCGCCACGAGTTTCCTTCCTGCTGTTTTGGCTTATAACTTACAAAGGGGAGAAAAAACACCTGCATTTCCTGGATTGAGCATCCAAAAAACTTGCCGAAAATGACATGTCCCAGTTCATGAATAAGGACGGCAAGGCACAGACAGAGATAGAAACTAAAATTACCGGCTAATCCACTCTTTCCATCAAACCACCAGAAACAGATGGCCACTCCCAAAAGAAGGTTAAACCATTTGAAGGTAAATCCGGCTTTGGGCTCTTCGTTATCATCAAAGTTTATGTTCATATTACATTTTTGGTTCTGTGATTTCCTTTCCACGACAGAAGCGGTGAACAATCTGCCGGTCGTCGCCCACATAGATGTAGCGCTCCAGACGATGGAGCAGCGAGTATTCATCGGGATGCAGCACGCTATCGTCGATGACCAGTGCGTCGAAATCGTAGCCGGGCTCGAAACTGCCCACCTTTCCGAAGAAGCTGCCGGCCGACTTGGTGGCAATCCAGAACACTTCCGACAAGGTGAGGAATCGCCTGTTATGGTCAAGTTGGTAGTGCATCTTACTGACCTGGATGGCATAGGTCAGCATGCGGAACATGCACAGGTCGTGGCCACCGCTGATGTCGCTGCCCAGTCCCACGCGCAATCCGTTGTCGAGGAAGGTGCGAACGGGAGCCATTCCCGACGACAGGTTGAAGTTGGATGTAGGACAGTGGGCCACCATGACACGATTGCGCTTCATCATTTCGAGTTCCTCGCCCGATGTCCACACACAGTGGGCCATGATGGTGGGTGTCTGTCCGAAGAGTCCATAGCGGTTATAGGCATCGCCATAGCAAGTGCTCTCTTTTTCCAAATCCTGCACCCATGCAATCTCCGACGTGTTTTCCGAAAGGTGCGACTGTACGGGCAACTGGTATTTGCTGGCCAGTTCGCCGCATGCCTTCAGTAACTCTGGCGTACACGACGGGACGAAGCGCGGAGTGATGATGGGCCGCACCAATGCGTCAGTCTGGTTGAACTCGGCTATCAACTGTTCGTTGCCCTCTATGGCGGCCTCAACGTCTTCTGAGAGGTTTTCAGGACAGTTGCGGTTCATGGCCACCTTGCCGACCATTGCTCCCATGCCGGCTTCCTGATACAATTTCATCAGCAGACGGGTGCTTTCGGTGTGTACGGTACCGAATACGCAGCTGCGCATGGTGCCGAAGAGCCACTGTGTATGAATAAAACGGCGATACATGCGCTCGGCATAATGGATGTCGGCATATTTGGCCTCCTCCGGGAAGGTGTAGTTCTGCAACCACGGCAACAGTTCCAAATCCATGGCCACACCCTGATTATGCACCTGTGGCGCATGCACGTGCATGTCGTTCATGGCGGGAATCAGCAGACGGTTGCCGAAGTCAATGAACTCTGCATCCTTACTATCTAACGAGGCCAAATCTGCGGCCACCCCAATCACACGCCCATCTGCACCCACGGCGACATAGCCGTTCTCCAACACCTCGAATCGGCTTTGCTCCTTGGTATAGATGATGTGAGCCTTATATATTTTCTTATTTTTCATTTTTACCAGATATCGCAGTTGAATGTTATTCGACCACAAATATAGCGAAATTTAAGGAAACATCGCTGTTTTTGAACGCATATTTAACAATAGTTGATTCTCTTCTCAAAAAATATTCTTAACTTTGCGGTCAAAATACAAAACTAATAAAACAAAAAAATGAAGAAGGAAAACATTATCATCGCACTGCTCGCCCTCGTTTGTATGGCAGGACAGGCACAGGTTCGCATGTCCAACCGCACATATACCCCCGACCCTGCCCCTGTGGTATCGGGCGACCGTCTCTATGTGTTCACTGGTCACGACCTGGACACGGCCACCTACTTCCGTATGCCCGACTGGCAACTTTTTTCAACCACCGACATGGAGCACTGGACGGACCACGGCATAGTGCTGACCACTGCCCACTTCAAATGGGCCAAGCAGGGCGACAATGCCTGGGCATCGCAGGCCATCGAGCGCAACGGCAAGTGGTATTGGTATGTGGCTGCAGAGGACACAACCAAGCATCTGCACGGCATCGGCGTCGCCGTAGCCGACCGTCCGGAAGGTCCTTGGGCTGACCCCATCGGCCGTCCGCTCATTCCTGGCGACTGGGGTTTCATCGACCCCACGGTGTTTATCGACGACGACGGACAGGCGTGGCTCTTCTGGGGCAACAACGGCTGTTGGTATGCCAAGTTGAACGAAGACATGATTTCGATTGACACCAGCTTTGCCGACAACGGCATCTGCGACATGCGCCCCATGTTGGACGACGAGGCACAGTTTGGTCCCCGTTGCATGAAAATGGACTACCAACTGCACAAAAAGGTGATGAAGACAGGCTTCGAGGAAGCCCCGTGGATCTACAAAATTGGCGACACTTATTTCCTGGAATATGCTGCTGGCGGCGTGCCCGAACATTGGGCATACTCGACGGCGAAGAGCATCCACGGCCCCTGGCATTACGAAGGTCGCATCACCGACGAGTCGCCAGGTTCGTTTACCATCCACGGCGGCACCATCGACTTCAAGGGCAAGTCGTATCTCTTCTATCACGACGGCATCCCCTCTGGCGGCAACGGTTTCCGCCGCACCACCGCCATCCGCGAGTTTCAGCGCATGAAGGATGGCCGCATTCCCAAGATTAACATTCAGGAGAAATAAGTCCCGTCATCGGACAAATGGCGCTTGACATTTTCATGTTTCTATCCCATCACCACGTCGAGGACCATCATCAGGACAAAACCTATGGCGAAGCCGATAGTGCTAAGGTTGGAGTGTTCGCCCTCGTTGGCTTCTGGAATCAATTCCTCTACAACCACATAGAACATGGCGCCGGCGGCAAAGGCCAGCATATAAGGCAAAACGGGCATCAGCAGCGATGCCAACAGCAAGACGGCGACGGCTCCAACGGGTTCGACGGCACCGCTGAGCGAGCCTATAATGAAAGACTTCCACTTAGAATTGCCCGCTGCCCGCATCGGCATGGAGATGATAGCTCCCTCTGGCACGTTCTGGATGGCGATACCCAAAGAAACAGCAACGGCACTGGCCAGCGAAATGTTTGAGACAGCGCTTTCGGCACCTGCGAAGACCACACCAACGGCCATGCCTTCCGGCAGGTTGTGGATGGTGACGGCCAAAGCAAGCATGGCAGTCCTGGAAAGATGCGAACGAGGACCCTCGGGCTTGTCGGTGCCTATATGCAGGTGCGGCGTCAGTTCGTCAATCAGCAACAGGAATCCCATACCCAACAGGAATCCGACGGCGGCAGGAAACACAGACCACCGTCCGCTGTCCTCTACCATCTCCATCGACGGAATCAGCAGCGACCACACCGAAGCCGCCACCATCACGCCAGATGCAAAGCCCAACAGCGTCTTCTGTAACCTCGCTGACATCTCATCCTTCATGAAGAACACGAAGGCCGAGCCGAGCATCGTGCCCAGCAGCGGGATCAACAGTCCTATAATCAGTGTTGTCATCATCAATTCATTTTATTGAGTGCAAAGGTACAAATAATTATTTCAATCCAGTTGCATTTTGCCGTAAAATCGCTGTCTAATTCCGATACTCGCTCGGCGTCATGCCGACCTCCTTCTTGAACAGCCGCGTGAAGTGCTGCGGATACTGGAAGCCGAGTTTCGCGGCGATTTGGTTGAGCGACAGGTCGCGGTCGAGAACGTACTGCTTCGAGAGGTCGATAACCTTATTCTGGATGTAGCGCTGGGCGGTGAGGCCCGTTTCCTTCTTGATGAGGTCGCCGAAGTAGCCGGGCGAGAGGCAGGCGCGGTCGGCGAAGTAGGCGACGGAGGGCAGGCCCTTGCGCTCGGCCTCGCCGCTATCAATTTGGATAATCTTATCTGCCATATTTTCAATAACGAATGCGAATTCAACGAGTTGATATCATCACACCGCAAAGTTACGCAAAAATTCCGAGATCGCTGTTATATATTTTGCGGAAAGAGGGGAAAATGGTTGCTATTTCATCTGCTCCAGCAATCTTGCAAGGCCATCCAGGTCGCGGGCATCTACCTTCAAGTCGAGCAGGTTGCCGTTGCGGTCGAAGAGCTTGTAGGTAGGCCAAGCGTGGACGTTGAGGTGGTGCTCGATGGCGGCCTGCTGGTCGTCGGGCAAGTTGTAGTGGGCCACGTTGGGGCCGCTGACGTTATACTCCTTGATGACGTTCTCCCACGAGGTCTGCGGACTGCCGTTGGCCAGATAGAGGAACTCGATGTCGTAGTCTTTCAGCCGGGCGTACTCTTCGGTGGAGTGGCTCAGCGCCTCCTTGCAGGGGCCGCACCACGTGCCCCAGATGTCGAGCAATACGAACTTGCCTTTGTAGGGTTCGATGATTTTCTTCAGCAGTGCCTCACCCTCTGAAATATCCTTGAGGCTGTCCGACGACTTGATTACCAGCTTGTCGAACTCGCGGTTCTCGATGGCCAGATAGTGGTCGTTTTTCTTTTCCACTATTTCTAAGCTATAGGGATTGGTGGTCAGCGCCTTCAGCGTGTCGATGACCATCGGCGCGAGCGATGCATGCGTCTCGTCAATCGTCTTATAGGCTAACTGTGTGAGATAGAAGTCCTTGATGTCTTGGTCGGCACCCAGCGAATCGAGCGCAAAGACATCTTGCTTCATGCGGATGACGAGGTCAATTCCGCGCCGCACTTTCTGGCCTCGGGGACCATTGAGAATCTTGTCCACCTCAGTTATCATGTCAGCATTGTCGGCATTCAGCTTTTCTGCGACCTTCTGCTTTTCTTCCAGGGTGGTAGCTGCTCCTACTTTGGCATTGGCATCGATGAGCCAGCTCTTCCATCGGGTCAGTAGCGAGAGTTCCTCGTCGTTCGAGGCTATGGCTTCGTTGTAGTCATAAAGATTCCAATTCACCGTCCAAACCCGTTTACGTGTGACTTCGCTCAGATAGTTACGCATGAACAACGTGAAATCCCGATAGAGCGTATAGGGTTTGACAGCTTTCTGCCAACATTCTCTGTTTAAGTAGTCCATATACACCTGCGGTATCTCGTAGTTTGGGAAATGGAAGTGAGCCTGCATCATCGACTCGCCTAAAATGTTCTGGTAGTATCCTGCCACATAGTCATGATAGCGCTGGGAAAGGCTACGGGTAGGCGAAAGGCTACGGGTAGGCGACCGGAGGTCGGGAATCCGAAGGTCGGGAATGAGATTCGGGTGGCTCGCGGTCAGTTGTTCCAACTCGCTCATCTGCTTCTGCCTGACGCTGTCGGCCTGCGCCAGATATGTCATGGGGGCAAGGTCACGACGGCTGCGGTCTATATCGGCAGACGCCCACGAATGAGGATGAGCCTGCAACTCGTTCTGTACGCGAACGTCGTCGCCCATCCAGAGTTTCTGACCTGTCATGAAGTCGGAGAGGAAGAAATACGTCTTTCCAGGCTCCAAAGGGGTGCTCTGCATGGTACGTCCCCAGTCGAGAAACACCTGCGACGTGTTGAGCAGCGGCATCTTCATGGTGAAGCGTCCGAGCGAGTCCATCATGGCGTAAGTACTCTCTTGTTCATCGGTAAAGATGTTGTTGACGTGAACCTCAAACTCTTTTCCTTTCTTCCATGCCTGCTCCGGCATATCCTTCAGCCATCCGATGATGGTCACGCTGTCCGTCTTTTTGTAGCCGTTGTCGATAAAGCCTTTGCGCATGTCTTTTGTCGGATAGTCAGGCAATGCTGCCGTAACGATAGGGCTGCACGCCACTGGTTTCTCCTTGCCGACGGTGATGCTGCGCTTGCCTTTTTTCATTTTACCGACCTTGACGGTTGTACCGTCGTCAAGCGTCAGAGTGTAGGTGTTTTTCTTCTCCGTCTGGGCAGCAATATCCCGCACCTTGTTGTTATATATGACGTGCTTCTCAGCAAATCCTATCAGCCAGTCGCCCGTCGCATCGTCACGCCAGTAAGTGTCCGTGATGCCCTCCGGCAGATTGTCGATACTGTGAATGTTCAGCAGCTGCAAGCCGTCGGGCGACACGAAATCAAACCTCTTCGTTTCTGTCGGCAAGGGTTCAAACGTCATCACCAGATTCAGCGTGTCTTCAGTCAACGTGTATGGCTCACCAATCTTGATGACTGTAGCATCCTTCACAGCGTATTCCTTGCCGCCGGCTTTCAGGGCAGTTCCCTGTACAAAGCCTATCTGCCGTCCTTTTTGGAGGCTGATATGCAGGGCCACGTCCGTGCGGTCTCCATACATGGCCACCCTCGCTATTTTGATAACAGGTTGGTTGGGGTAGCCCATGACCACATCGTTCCAAATAGTCTCCCCGTTCTTCTGTGCCCAACCAGCCACTGTGACAAGGGCGAGCAGAATAGTGATAATAGTCTTCTTCATATTCATTCTTTTATTTATTGATGTTTCTGTATATAAAATCGGCGCGGGTCTGGTTCTATATCCATCTTAGAGGCATCGCCAAACGCCGTTTTCCCAGATACAGTCTCAGCCCACGCCTTTCGCGTGAGCATCGACCTTTCTCTTCTTGGGAAATATTTTGGCGAAATTTCTAAGATAAGAATCAAAAAGTCAACGCTTCCTTATGTCGTTTCTATGTCTGTCGTTCTATCCGCTCATGTTGTTTGTACTTTTACTATATCATACAGCCCGTCGATTTCCCGCTCTACTTCCTCGGCCAGATACTCGTCACTGAGGCAGTGCATGTCGGCCACGCCCTCACTTATCAACTCGAAGGTCTTGGAGTTATAGAACAGGTCGAAGGCCTGCTCGTATGGCAGGTTCCTGTGCGCGGCTATCAGTTTGATGATGCGAGCGTATTTGCGTTGCAGGAGGATGGGGTTGGCTTGCATGGCTTACAAAGTGATGGATTCGATGAAATGCAGGTATTTGTCGAGAACGGTTTGCGAGGCGATGCATAGTTGGTGGTTGGGCTTCTTCCACTGCAACTGGTCGAGGGCCTGTTCGCGTGAGTAGGTTCCCTGCAGATAGAGGTCAACGGTGTCGAACACCTGGTCATCAGCAATGCCGCCCTCGATGATGTCGTATTGCTCGTGTAGCAGACCCTTGCGGCAGGCGGTGATGTAGTCGAGCCATTCGCCGTCGTAGGCAGGGAACACCTTGCGCTTGGCATCGGGCATGTCGTCTGTGAGTTGATAGACGTTCATGATGGCGGGTTCACCGCGACGGATGAAGCGCTGGCCGTAGTCCCTAGCCTGACTTTCCAGCGGCGTGAGGTAGAAGCCCCGCCCGAACTCGAGGTAATTGCGTGAATGGAGGATGTCAGGCTCTGGCACGACGACGTTGGATGTGTGATAGAGTTTCATGCTGCTGTCAGTACGCCTCGTTTCTGCATGAGGTCTATGATGTCTTCGACGATGTATTCACGTGAGAAGGTATGCAGCACGTCATAACAACCGACGATGTAGTCCATCAGTATGCCCGACGATTTCAAGCGGCGATAGACCTCGGCCTGCTTCATGTTCAGGGCCGTAGCCACGCTGCCGATGCAGAAGGTGGAGAAATCAACTTGATTTGAGTTCATACGCTAAATGCTGTTTGTTGGCTGCAAAGTTACAAATAATTTTGGAAATTATCGCAGATTCTCGCGGAAAAACGCCTCCAGTTTGTCGTAAGGGATGACGCCGGCGCGGTCGTCGTAGAGGGCGGTGTGGACGGCTCCTGGGATGATGTAGAGTTCCTTGTTACCAACGACCTTACTCCAGTTTTTTCCAGATTCGAGTGCATCGGGGATGGCGGGCTTCTGGCCGGTCATGGCCTCGAAGGCACTCTCGCTGAAGTAGCGGCTGTGGGCCTTCTCGCCGTGAACGAGCAGCACGGGGCTGTCAATCTCTCGGGCCATCTGAAGCAGGGGCTGGTTAATCCACGAGAGGGCGACGGTGGCGTTGAATCCTTCGTTGGAGCCCAGGCTGCGCTTATGATAGCCGCGCGGGGTCTTATAGTAGTCCACATACTCGCGCAGGAACTGCGGCGTGTCGTCGGTCAGCGTTTCCGGCTCGGGGTTGCCGCCGCCGCTGGCGTAGGTTCCGTTGCGGTAGTCCTCGGTGCGCTGGGCGTTCAGGGCTTTCTTCATCTCCCGGCGGGCCTCGGCATTGTCGTTCACGTCATTGTAGCCACCGCGCATCACACGGCTCATGTCGTACATCGTGACGGCGACGGTGCCCTTGATGCGCGTGTCCATAGCCGCCGCGTTGACAGCCATGCCGCCCCATCCGCAAATGCCGATAATGCCGATGCGCTCGGGGTCAACATTCTCCTGCACGCTGAGGAAATCGACGGCGGCACTGAAGTCCTCGGTGTTGATGTCGGGCGAGGAGACGCTTCTGGGTTCTCCGCCGCTCTCACCCGTGAAGGAGGGGTCGAAGGCGATGGTCAGGAAACCGCGCTCGGCCATGTGCTGTGCATACAGGCCCGACACCTGTTCCTTGACAGCGCCGTAAGGACCGCTGACGGCGATGGCGGCATACTTCCCTCCTTCGGGGGGATTGAGGGGGGTATACATATCTGCCACCAGCGTGATGCCGTAGCGGTTGTGAAACGTGACCTTCTTGTGGTCCACCTTGTCGCTCTGCGGGAACACCTTGTCCCACTCCTGCGTTAAATTCAATTCCTGTGTCATATCCTTGTCTATAGTTTGTTTGTTGTCCGTGCAAGCCATAAGCATTGCACCCATGAGTGCTATTGCGATGATTGATTTCTTCATCATACCTTTATTTGATTATCTTCTTACAATTATCTATATAAACGCCTTTTGAGGGCATTTTAGTGTGCGTGCCGTTGAGAGAAATGAATTTGTCAGAAGTGGCGGCCTTTGTTGTGACGCGATGTACAGCGGTAGTGTTGTTCAGCGAGAGCGTCACCGTGACATTACCGCCACCCGCGTTCACCCACTGCTTGATATCAGCCTGCGTCATGTAGTCGAGACGACCGATGCGGGTGAAGTTCCACGAGTTCGTGTCGTAGTAGATGCAGAGGTTCGAGCCCTGATAGAGGATGAGGTCGCCCGGCTCGGTGGTAATCTGCTCGTTGTTCTGCGGGAAGGAATGTCCCATGTCACCTACCTTCTCGAAGTTGCCGTAGTCGTGCGCTTCGTAAGTGATGTCGCCCTGCTGGAGTTGCGCCACCAGCGCCTCCGTTGATGAGTTGCTGACCAGCGTGGCGGTCTTCGTCACGCCGCCGATGGTGATGTAGAGTTTCTGTGTCATATCGTTAGAAGTTTGGAAGTTCTGCGTCGGCAACCAGTTCTCTATCAGCGAAGCACGGTTCGAGTGGTTGCTGGCATTAATCCACAGAGCATCTCCTGCCCAAGTCACGCTGGGGAGCAATCGCTGAGCATCAGCCACCACACCACTGATACCGCTCGAATGGCTCGATACAATCAGTCCGACGTGCTTGCCCGCCATCTGCGCACCATTATTGAAAAGGAACGTCTGCATGATAGCCGCCATCTGGCTCCACCACAATGGCGTGACGATGATGATGTTCTGGTAGTCGCTGAGACTGACATTCACGGGGTCGATGGCGGGATAACTGCTCGCATCGTTCGGATTGGCCTTGATGGCGTTCAGCAACTGCGTGCCCAGTGCATAGTTGTTCGCCTCGTATTTCAGCCCCTTCTCCGCAGGCTGAATCTCCAGCACGTCAGCCTCAACCTGTGCCGTCAGCGAACTGACAATCTCACGGCAGTTGCCCGTGTAACTGTAATACACTATAAGCGTCTTTCCTATATTCGCCGTTGTCTGGCTTGTCTCTGCCTTCACCTCGCTGTCCGAGGAGCAGCACGTCAGCAGCATCGCTGCCAATGTTGCGATTAAGTGAGAGCCAATAAGCTTGCTCGATTGGCCGAACGGGAGCAACTTCGACGAAGTCAATAGCATCATAATCTGTCTCATGGTTCATATTATTTCAATCACGCTGCAAAGGTACGGACTATTTCAGATATCGATGTTATACAGATTTTGGAAAGAATTACCAATTTTGCGGATATCTTGTTGGAATTAGTACGTTGTCTTACCCTATGATTTTCCCTTATAGTATTTGGCGTGCTGGTATTGACCGTGGGATTGCGTCTTGTTGTTATAGTTGATGGCGAACTTGGGGCAGCGGTGGAGGCAGCCCAGGCAAAGGGCGCAACGCTCTGCCGTCCAGACAGGGGTCTTGCCGAGTTTGTTGGTCTCGGTCTTGGCCGTTTCCTGCATCTCTATCGCCTGCACCGGGCATTTCCTGGCGCACAGCCCGCAACCGATACACAGGTTTTTGTCTGCGGCAAAAAACTTGGTTTGCCGTTCGTAGGTCAGAAGCGGATCGGTGAAGACACGCAGGAAATAAGGCATCCAGTCCTTGCTCTTGTTGCCCTGCACACGCTGCCGGATCATCGCTATCACGCTGTCAATCTGCGGCTCGGCGGCATCGACCTGCTGCTGCACTTTCAGCGGGTCGCTCAGGTCAAACATCGGTGTCCAGTTGTCTGGCATCTTGACGGAGAAACCGGCATTCATGCCGATACCTTTCTTCCTCAGTTCGCGCCGCGCGTCCTCGCATACAAACCCTTGCAGAAAACCGTATGTCGCCACGCAGAATACATAGTTGTTCTGCGCGAGGCGGATGTCGGTTTTCTGAATGAACTCGCGCACAAAGACAGGCAGTTCGTTCCAGTTGGTGGGTGTGACAAATCCCAGCGGCTCGTTGTCTGTGAGGATGATGTCAGTACTTGCGGTCTCAATGGACTGCGCCTGGTCATTGAGCGCTTCGGCTATGCGCTCGGCAACATGCTTGCTGTTGCCCGTAGCTGAGAAATAATAAATCATAGTTGTCTTTGTTTAGTAAACTGCTGCGCTTTCGGGAAATTATTTATATCTTGCTGATTTACAGAATTGTAGGATTCCATTATTTCTATTTAAGTAACAAAACAGTAACACAAACTTCTTTTTTGTTACCTTGTTTGTGAATCATACTATTTGCTATTCATCTATCTCCTTCTCATATCAAACTTAAAGCACAAAGAGACGATATAACATCTTGATAATCAGTGCGTTTTATTTCTATCTTCCATTTCTATCTTCCAAAGACCGCGAAACTCCGCAAAAAGGTTCATCCGAGAAATGACGTGATGCCCTTGTTATGAAGGTCATATAGTCTGAGTTTAAAGTATTGTTCATCCCTGAATCCATAGGCCTCTCTTTTAAGTACCTTGATTTTATTGTTGATTCCTTCCACTTTGGCTGT
>JAFSLX010000086.1 GCA_017448185.1 Bacteroidales bacterium | reverse complement strand
GATGGACGAGGGCGTTGCCCAGTTATTTGTCAACCAGTTCAATAATCGCAAGATTGTTGGCACTGTTGGCCAGCTCCAGTTCGAGGTTATCCAATATCGACTGGAGAACGAGTACAATGCCAAGTGCCGTTGGGAGCCCGTCCACCTCTATAAGGCCTGCTGGATAGAGAGCGATGATCCTCAAGAACTGGAAAATTTCAAGAAACGTAAGTATCAATATATGGCCAAGGACAAGGAGGGCCGCGACGTCTTCCTCGCCGACTCCGGCTACGTCCTCTCCATGGCCCAAGAGGACTTCAAGCACATCAAGTTCCACTTCACCAGTGAGTTCTGAAACTCAATCGCCGAGATTCTGAATGAAGAGTCTCGGCGCTTGTTTTTTACACCCTAAATTATTTTATTTCCTTATTCCCAACTCATGTCCTTTACTCTCTTGCGACATGCACTGATTTGGTTGCATTAACATTTATTAACGGGGGGGGGTAAAGAAAGTGCTTTCGTTTTAGTACCTTTGCAGCCAAATATATTATTGTTTACTTTTTTATTAACGCCTTTAAATTTTCAAAATTATGGAAGAAAAGAAGAAATTTGAGAAACCCGAGATTCGGGTTATCGAGTTGCAACAACAGCCGCAGTTGCTGGTAGGCAGCGGACTTAATGATCCTACGGACTATCCCGGTAGCGGCGATCCATTCAATTCTTAAACAATCACAGTGTAGTATTAATCTAAAAACGTAAAGACAATGAAGACAACGAAATTATTCTTTATGGCTGCACTGGCTCTGACATTTGCCGCTTGCAGCAACGACGATAACAACTTTGCCCAGCAGCCCCAGAAGGCAGAGGGCATCACCATCACCGCGCAACTCGCACCGAAAACCGATGGGGCCACCACCCGCGCCGTAGAAGATAAGACGACCTACATCGAGGCTAAGTGGGCCGAGAACGAGCATATCGCCATCCTTTACGAGGTAAGCAGCACCAAGTACGTGGCCGATGCCACCATCACCGCAGTTGACGGCTCGGGCACAGCCACCATCACGTTCACCGTGGAGGCCGGCACGCCCAACAACACCGCCTGCACGCTGGTCTATCCGCTCTCCGCAGCCAAGGATGACCACACGGGCGTGAAGGATGCCGCCACGCTGCTGGCCGCTCAGGACGGCACGCTCTCGGCCAACCTCGACGTCCGCGTGGGCGCAGGCACCATCCAAACCACGACGCCCGGCTTGACCGTGACCACCCAGCCCGAAGCGCAGTTCGCCATCTTCAAGTTCACCGTCAAGAACTCCGACGCATCGGCCACTATCAATGTGAAACCGCTTCAAGTCACCATCGGTGCGCAGAACTATGTCATCACCCCCGCCTCGGCTACCAGCGAGCTCTTCGCCGCCCTGCCCCCCATCAGCAGCGAGGCCGTGACCTTCACCGCCACGGGCAGCGATAGCAAGACCTATACCTGCTCTAAAGCCAGCGTCAGCTTCGATGCCGGCAAATACTACCAGAGCACGCTGAAGATGGCGGAGGCCGAAAAGCTGCTGACCACTATTACGGCAACAGCCAAAGAGCAAGCCAGCTACAGCACGGCGAATGTGGCAACCGTTTCATTCAGTTATACTTCAGGAGGAAGCTCAGATTACCTCGCTAACTGGGGATGGTGGGGATACGGATGGATAGCAACCGTCACCGCTGCCGAAGGATATACCATCACCAAATGTATATTCTATGACGACGCCAATCGTACAGCTACAGACAGCGAAGCTCCCTTTGTAGTAGAAACCACAGAAGAGGATAAGACGCCGAGAATAAATGGAACACCCATTGATGGTGGCAATATGTGGAGTAAGGGTATAAAAATGATTGAGGTGTATGGCTATGTTACGCCTACCGCTTAAACTTCGGTTCTAGCACTATATCTCCCGATAACTACTGCCCTCGGTACTACGGGTGCAGCGTCCGTCTGGTTCATGATGTATAATAGAATTATATGTGTTTGGGCAGATTTGCAATTCGGCTGAACACACCCAAGGAGGGCGGCCCCGGAAGCCACGGCGGACAGCTCCGCCCTCCCTCTTTTTCCAGACCGCCGGAAACACCGACTTTCCGACTGGAAAGTGGCCGAAGGACATGCACCTGGGCTATGCGAAGAACGTGATACGCCGCATCGACGAGACGGCAGTGCGGCTGTGTCATGAAACTATCACGAATAATAAGTAATATACAATGAGAATCAAGAAAGGCTTTGTGCTGCGCGAAGTTTGCGGCGAGAATGTGGTTATGGGTGAAGGCCTCAAAGCCATCGATTTCAGGAAAATGTTGGCCTTGAACAAAAGTGCTGCATGGCTGTGGAAAGAAGCACAGGCGCAGGGCGACTTCACCGTAGAAAGCCTGACCGCCAGGCTCTGTGAGGAATACGACGTCACAGCCGAAAAGGCCCGCTCCAGCGTGAACGCCTTCATCGAAGAGTTGGACAAAGAAGGAGTGATAGAAGCACAATGACGAACAGCGCCATTTACATACTCGCCGTAGCGGTGGCTCTATTGGCTGCCCTTTGCTTCTGGCAATGCAATATCATCAAGTACAAGGACGACAGGCTGGCGAAGCTTGCCGACGAGATTTCGGAGCAGAAGGACACCATCCTGGAACTGGAGCTGGAACTGCAGCGCAATAGTGAGACCATCCGAGCGCTCAATGACAAACAAACCAATGACAGCGACAGTGGCCTGTGAAGGCCGCGGCGTCCGTTTTGTTCATAAAAACACCGGATTTCCCCTCGCCTCCTGTGAAGGTCGCGAGGTTTTATTATGTATAACCCATTAATAACAAACAAAATGAAAAAAGTAAAGTATGAGTCGCAGTTGAATCTGCGCAGAGTGATGATGAAAAAAATGTGAGTGATGCCGAGCTGGGCCGTCGATTGGGCGTGTCCAGACAGACGATTAATAACGTCATAAACGGACGACGTGATATAACGGTCAGTCGTCTTCATGAGGTCGCAAATGCGCTTGAGGTGCGTGTTCGCGACCTCTTTGATGAGTAGGGTGTAAACGCTCAGGCTGACATTTCACTTCGTGCCGCAATTTTGTGGCGCGAAAGCTTGCATGTGCTTGTATTTCTTTGTAACTTTGGAGTGCAAATCTTTATCATTATGGAGAAGGAACACAAGCAGAATTGGCGGGAGGTGTATGCGTCGGTCGAGGACATCAAGGCGTTCCTCGGCGGGAGGCTGTACCTCAGGCATAACGTGATCACGAGGCGGGTGGAGTGCAGGCTGCCGTCGAACTACGATACCGACGGTACCGACTGGCAGCCGATCTCCGACCGCGTCGTGAACAGCCTCTGGGCGGAAATGTCGAGGGAGAAGCCCGTCCGCGCACAGGACATCTACCGTGTGCTGGAGTCGGACTTCGTAGAGGAATACCATCCCTTCCGCTACTACCTGGAGCATCTGCCGCCGTGGGACGGGCAGGACTACATCATCGAACTATCGGTATCCGTCACCATCCGTGGGGGCGTGGAGAAGCAGATGCTCTTCTACGAGTACCTGAAGAAGTGGCTCGTGGCAATGGTGGCGGGCTGGATCGACGAGACGGTGGTCAACCACGTGATGCTCGTGCTGATAGGTGAGCAGGGCAGTTACAAAACGACCTGGTTCAACTATCTGCTGCCTCCCGAGCTGAAGAGCTATTTCTACACGAAGACGAACTCGAACCGTATGGGGCGCGACGACCTGCTGACACTGGCGCAGTACGGGCTGGTGTGCTGCGAGGAGCTCGACACGATGCGTCCCTCGGAGCTGAACCAGCTGAAGGCGGCGCTGACGATGCCGTCGATCGACGAGCGGGCGGCCTACGCCCACTTCCATGAGCACCGGCAGCATATCGCCTCGTTCTGCGGCACGGGTAACAACGTGCAGTTCCTCAGCGACGAGACAGGCAACCGCCGCTGGCTGCCGTTCGAGGTGGAGTCGATCCGCTCGCCCCGCGACCATCCGTTCAACTATGCAGGCATCTATGCGCAGGCCTACGCCCTCTATCAGGAGGGCTTCCGCTACTGGTTCTCGCAGGACGAGATCCGCCAGCTCTCGGAGCATAACCGCGCCTTCGAGACGCCACGGTCTGCCCATGAGCTGATCAGCAAGTACCTGCGTATGCCAGGGGCGGGCGAGCCGGGACAGTTCGTCAGTGCCACCGACATCCTGCAGATGGTGGGCAGTAACCCCGTGTTGCGGCTTACGGCCAACCAGGTCGGTCGTGCGATGACGGATCTGGGTTTCGAACGGGTACGCTCACATGGTGTCCGTGGCTACATCGTCGTGCCTTACAGTGCCGAGGAGATGGAGGCCCGCAAACGGATGCTGGCCTACGATGCGCGGCCTGAGAGTGAGGCCGGGAATGACGCAAATGACGCAATTGACGAAATATTCTAAGAGTTGTCACGCGTACCGCGCCCGCGCCTACCCGGTACGCGTGACAACTCTATAACAAAATCCGTCATTCCGTCAAATCCGACAAATTTAGTTTAGACATAATAACAGAAAAACTGATTCTATTTATGAAAGCAAAATCGAAAAGTGAGTTGGCCGATGCGGCAGGGGTGAGCCTCGACACGTTAAGGGAGTGGTGCAAGCCCTATCAGAAGCAGCTTGAAACTATGGGGCTGAAACCCAATGCAAGGGTGCTACCCCCTAACGTCGTGAAGTTCCTGGCAGAGAAATACTGTATCGATATTGATGACTGAGACGGCATATCTCGGCTAAGTCCGATTATCTCGGTCAGTGCGGAATATGTCCGAGGGTGTTCTTTGAAATGTTGTAATTTTGCCGTTGCATTTGAGATGCAACGGCAACCTGGGCGAGGGGATGCCTTCCGTGGGTGAAAGAGATATCTTGCGTGAGTGACGCAGATGCCTTCCGTAGGGGGAAAGGAGACGTCTGCATGAGCGAAAGGAGATACTCGGATAACCCAAAGGAGATATCAGAACGACCCACAGTTGCCCCGACCCAAATATGTCGCGACAAAAAATGAGAATCGGACTCGCTTTAGCGCTTTTACAAAGCGTAGCGACTAAAAGAAATCGTCAATTTTTAAATCGTAAATCAAATTATGAGTCAGAAGTACATTAAGACACAGAACAAGAACAACCAGTCGGCTGCTTACGGCAAGTACTATGCGCAGGCGGTGTACGACAGCAAGTTCATTGAGACAGAGGAGTTGGCGTCGTTTATCCAGACGCAGGCATCGGTGAAGAAGAGTGACATCATCGCCGTGCTGCAGGAGTTGGGTGAGGCGATGAAGCATTTCTTCGAGTTGGGCCAGAAG